>NZ_JBEVAL010000019.1:0-45183 GCF_051297115.1 Meiothermus cerbereus | reverse complement strand
GCCATCCGTGAAGGCGGTCGCACCGTGGGCGCTGGTGTGGTGGCTAAGATCATCGAGTAAAGTGCTACACTAATAGCTTGCTGGCCCGGTCAGGCACTTAAAGGTCTGGCTGGGCCGGAGGCTGAAAGAGGATCAACATGGCAAGCGACGTACGAATCAAGCTACTCCTGGAGTGCACCGAGTGTAAGCGGCGCAACTACGCGACGGAGAAAAACCGCCGCAATACCACTGCCAAGCTCGAGCTCAAGAAGTTCTGCCCCTGGTGCAATAAGCACCTGCCCCACAAGGAAGTAAAGGTTTAAGGCGGACATATGGCCCAAGAGCAGAATGCCGCCCCCCGGCGCCCGCTTGGTGCGCGGATTATTAACTACTTCCGCGAAGCCCGGGCCGAGCTGTCCCGTGTCACCTGGCCTACCCGTCAAGAGGTCATCGAGTCCACCCAGGTTATCCTGGTATTCGCCACCGTAGCGATGATCGTACTGGGCCTGATTGACACCATCTTCCGCTTCATCACGGTGCGCCTACCCTGAATGTATTGGTGCAAGCTATGAGCATTGAATGGTATGCCGTCCACACCTATGTTGGCCACGAGGAGAAGGTCAAACAGAACCTCGAGCAACGGGTAAAAGCCCTCGGGATGCAGGACAAGATTTTCCAGGTCTTGATTCCAACCGAGGAGGTTGTGGAGCACCGCGAGGGGGGCAAAAAAGAAGTGGTGCGCCGTAAACTCTACCCCGGCTATATCTATGTGCTGGTGGATCTAGGCGATACCCCCGGCGAGGTTAACGAAGCCTGGGAAGTGGTGCGCAACACCCCTGGCGTGACGGGCTTTGTGGGCACCGCAACCCATCCAGTACCCCTCACACCAGACGAGGTGCAGCACCTGCTGGAAATCTCCGGACTGGCCGGGAAGAAGGAAGCCCCCAAGCCTCAGGTTACCTTCAAGGAAGGCGACGTGGTGCGGGTTGCCTCAGGCCCCTTCGCCGACTTTACCGGCGTGGTGAGCGAGGTCAACCTCGAGCGCCAGAAAGTCAAGGTACTGGTGTCCATTTTCGGACGCGAAACCCCAGTCGAGCTGGAGTTTTCGCAGGTCGTTCGCGCATAGCGCAAAGGCTTATTGACAGCGGCTGATTGCTGATAGCAAAACCTAAAGCCCCTGGCTAGTTGCTGTCAGCTGTAAGCAAGGCGATACCACCACGAAGTTCGTGGGAGCCAACCCCCGCAATTTGCGGGTTAATGCAAAGGAGGAAAAATAATGAAAAAGATCAACGCTGTGGTCAAGCTGCAGCTTCCGGCCGGTAAGGCCACGCCTGCACCCCCAGTAGGCCCGGCACTGGGTCAACACGGTGCCAACATCATGGAGTTCGTCAAGCAGTTTAACGCGGCCACGGCCAACATGGGCGACGCCATTGTACCCGTGGAGATCACCATCTTCTCCGACCGCTCTTTTACCTTCATCACCAAGACTCCCCCCGCCTCTTACCTGATTCGCAAAGCTGCCGGTATCGAGAAAGGCTCGGGCAAGAGTGGGCGTGAGAAAGTGGGCAAGCTCACCTGGGAGCAGTGCCTGCAGATTGCCAAGCAAAAGATGCCAGATATGAACGCCGGAGATGTAGAGGCGGCAGCCCGCCAGATTGCAGGTTCGGCCCGCTCCATGGGCGTGGAAGTAACGGGGGTGCCCAATGCCTAAGCATGGAAAGCGCTATCGGGCTTTGCTGGAAAAAGTAGACCTGAATAAGGTTTACTCGGTCGAAGAGGCCGCCGCCCTGATTCCTCAGATTAAAAGCGCCAAGTTTGACGAGACCGTAGAGGTGCATGTCAAGCTGGGCATCGACCCCAAAAAGTCGGATCAAAACGTGCGCTCTACGGTAGCCCTGCCACATGGAACGGGCCGCAGCGTGCGCGTGCTGGCGATTGCTAAAGGCGAAAAAATCGCCGAGGCCCAGGCCGCTGGCGCCGACATCGCCGCCGGAGAGGAAATTATCCAGGAAATCCTGGATGGCCGCTCCGACTTCGATGCGGTTGTCGCCACCCCTGACGTAATGGGTGCAGTGGGCTCGAAGCTCGGTCGTATCCTGGGTCCCAAGGGCATGTTGCCCAACCCCAAAGCCGGTACAGTTGGCTTTAACATCGGTGATATGGTGCGCGAAATCAAAGCGGGTCGTATCGAGTTCCGCAACGACAAAACCGGTGTGGTGCATGGCCCTGTGGGCAAGGCCAGCTTTGCTCCCGAGAAAATCGCCGAGAATGTACGGGCTTTTATCAAAGCCGTTGAGAGCGCCAAGCCCGACAGCGCCAAGGGCACCTACCTGCGCTCGATCTACCTCACCACAACCATGGGGCCCAGCATCAAGGTTAGCACCAGCACCGCCCAGCAGTCGTAAGTTAGAGTGCTCTTCACCAATATTGAGCTGCCCACAACTTGGTTGCTTTGTTCTGCACAGCACAGTTGCCTCCCCTCCGGGAGGCAACGTCTGTAAAGACGTGCGATAGAGCGCTCTAGAGAATGGTACAGCCCCGCCTATAAAGAGGGCTGTCTCGGGCTTATTTTTGCAGCTGCAAAAAGGCGAAGGCCGCGATAATCTCGCGCAAAAAGCTCCCCGCAACGGGGGCTTTTTTGTGTGGCTTTCCAACATGCTACCCGCAACCACACTTGAAACCAGCAAGGACTGTCCTGTGCAGGAGGCAGCAATAATGTTGGTAAGAGGTTCAAGGAGTATGAAGAACGCTCTAGTGCAATGGAACTACTATCTTTGTAACGGTATGCGTTTGCTCGAGCAACCCCACCAGCTATACCAGCTTCACAAAGATAGCCTTCACACCCATCAGGGGAAACCCAGTGGCCTCCCGTTGTTCAACAGCCCCTTTAGCGATCTTTCCCGAAGGAGATTGTCCCTGCGGTCGGGAACTGTAGCCTCCCGATGGGAGACTTTTTACCCAAACTTGGTATTGGCCCTATGACCCCAACGTTAGCCCTCACCCTGAGCCTGGTTGTGGCGGTAATCGTATTTGGCTTGAAGTGGCTGGCCTACGCCCTCACCGGTTCGGTAGCCCTGTACTCCGATGCGCTGGAGTCTATTGTAAACATTGTGGCGGCTGGGGCAGCTTTAATTGCGGTGTCGGTCTCGCGGCGCCCAGCTGACAGCAGACATCCGTACGGGCACACCAAGGCCGAATACTTTTCGGCGGTGCTGGAAGGGGTGCTGATTGTGCTGGCCGCCCTGGCCATAGTGCGCGAAGCCTGGCCCAGACTGCTCATGCCAGAACCTATTGCAGGATTGAGCACGGGGCTATTGATTTCGCTGGGGGCTTCGGCAATAAACACCGCACTGGGTTGGTTTCTGATTCGCAGCGGGCGCAAAAGGCGTTCACCTGCGGTTATAGCGGATGGGCAGCACATTCTGACCGACGTGCTAACTTCGGTTGGGGTACTGCTGGGTATCGGGCTGGCCTGGCTAAGCGGTTGGTGGGTGCTCGACCCCTTGCTGGCTATTGCGGTAGCGTTCAATATCTTGTGGGTTGGCTGGCGGCTGGTGCGCGACTCTGTGGGGGGTCTGATGGACGAATCGGTTTCGGAGGCCGAGCTGGCTGACATTCGCAACACACTCAACCATACCCTCGAGGGTCTGGCATCCGAAGGCCGGGTACTGGAAATCCACGACCTGCGTACCCGACGGGCTGGGCCGCGCACCTTTGTGGAGTTTCACCTGGTGGTACCCGGGCATACCTCGGTGGAGCAGGCCCATCAGATCTGTGACCGGCTCGAGAACGCCTTACAGGCCAGCATGGATGGCGTCGCTGCCACCATCCATGTGGAACCCGACCACAAGGCCAAGCATTCAACCTTCAGGATTGGGTAGCGCCCTGGTCGTGTGGCGTAAGAAACCCCTACCCGGACTTCGCTTCTCTCGAGCACCGTGATGCCAAGTTGCGCCAGGGCAGATTGGCAAAACCAGCGGAATGAGTCAATGCATACCTGGCGCAATTCCTAAAGCGAACTTTCGGTACGGCATCTTGCATTTCGCTTATGGAGACACTCCAGAGCTGCGGTAGGTGTGCCTGATTTAGCGGTTGAAGGCAAAACAGGCCTGGGCATTTTGGTCGGTTATCTGCTCCATCTGCTCCAGGCTCAGCCCGCGGATTTCGGCCAGTTTAGCCAGGGTAAACCTAACCAGGGCCGGGTGGTTGCGCTGGCCCCGGTAAGGCTCGGGGGGCAAAAAAGGCGCATCGGTTTCGAGCAGTAATCGTTCAAGGGGAATCTGCCGGGCTGCTTCTCGCAAGGCTGCATTTTTTTTGTAGGTTAGGGGCCCAGCGAAGCCAAAATAGGCCCCAAGCTCCAACCCCACATCTAATAGCCTGGGGTGCCCCCCAAAAGCATGAAGGACAACCCTCGAGGGACGGTTTTGCAGCAGCCACTCCGCAATCTCTTGTTCTGCCCGATCGCTTTCCTTGCTGCGCACGTGAAAAATAAGCGGCAAACCCAGCGATGCCGCTAGCTGGTGCTGAAAGTCCAGCGCCCGGTACTGGGCCTGGCGGGTCTCGGGTGTCCAGTAAAAGTCCAGCCCGGTTTCGCCAACGGCGCGTACCCTCGGGTGCTGGGCCAGATACTTCAGGTCGGCCTCCAGCTCCGGTGAAAGCAGCGGGGCTTCGGTAGGGTGTAGACCTACGGCTGCCCAGATATGGGGGTGCGCTTCCGCTAAGGCCAGTGCATTGCGGTTGCGCACTGGGTTTGTGCCGATGGTTAGGATGGCTTTAAACTCCCTCGAGGCCTGAATAGCAGCCTGGGTCTCTTCGGGTTCCATAAAGTCGAGGTGGCAATGGGTATCGGTCATGCTAAATCCCGCTGAGCTTTAGTTTACGCCCCAGACTACAGCCCAAATAGCCATCGCGTGCATACACTAGCCCTATGCGCTACTGGCTCATGGTACTTTTGCTGGCTCTTACTGGTTGTTTACCCTCACTGCAAGCCGTAGACCCCGACCGCTTGCCCACCCCCGACAACTGGGGACCCAACAATGCCCCTTTGGAGTGGTGGTATGTGTCTGGTTACCTGCCTGAGGAAGGGCTGGCCTTTCACTGGGCGCTGTTCAAAGCCTATGCGCCACAAAACTGGCAGATTGGCTTTATTAACCCGGCCATCTTTTTTCCTGGCCCATACCACGCCTCACACATCGCCGTTACCGACCTTCGTGCCAACCAAAAGTTCTTCGAAGAGCGTTTCGACTTCCGCACTGACCGCCCCCGCGGCGATGCCTTGGTGTTGTTTCCACCTTTGCGTATCGAGCAAGGCGACTGGAAGCTAATCCAGGATGGCAGCAGCTATCAGCTTTCCGCAGGCCCCATCCAGGTGCGCCTGACCCCACTCAAGCCCGCTGTGGTGCACCCGCCAGGGTACTCGGGCACCACCGAAACCGGACGAATGTACTACGTGTCTTTTACCCGCCTGGCCCTGGAAGGCGTCATCGCTGGGCGACCGGTGCGGGGCGAGGCCTGGATGGACCACCAGTGGGGTGACCAGATCGGAAGCCAGGGCGGTAGCTCCACAGCCTTGGGGGCCCTCTGGGACTGGTTTGGGCTGCACCTTTCCAACGGGGTAGACCTGATGCTTTATCGCGTTAAAAATGCCAGAGGCGAGGTTGTACAGCTCGCAGCCACAGCAATTGACCCCCAGGGTCAGGTTCGAGAACTCAAAAACCCGCAGATGACACCGCTTGAAAGCTGGACATCCCCCAGTGGGCGCAACTACAACCTGGTCTGGCAGGTCGAAGCCGAGGGGTTAAGTCTTCGCCTCGAGCCCTTGCGCAAAGACCAGGAGCTTCTGACCTCCTCCACCCGCGTGGCCTACTGGGAAGGCCCGGTGGTGGGCAGTGGAACCTGGCAAGGGCAGGGCGTTTCGGCCAAAGGCATGGGTGAGTTTGTGGCCGGCCCCTACAACCCTCCGGGCAGCACTGGCCCCTTCCCTGCACAGGGGCGATAGGAAGAAAAAACCCCAGCCGCAGGGCTGGGGTTTTCATAGGGACAAGGTTACTTGAGTTCAACCTTGGCGCCCGCATCCTCGAGCTGCTTCTTGATCTTCTCGGCTTCCTCTTTGGAAACGCCTTCCTTGACCACACCGCCCTGCTCGGCCAGGTCTTTGGCTTCTTTGAGGCCCAGACCCGTAATGGCGCGGAGTTCCTTAATGACGTTGAGCTTCTGGGCGCCAGCGTCTTTGAGCACCACGTCAAACTCGGTCTTCTCTTCGACAGCAGGTGCAGCAGCAGCGGCAGCACCGGGCATGGCCACGGCCACCGGAGCAGCAGCAGTTACGCCCCACTCTTCTTTGAGTTCGTCGATGAGTTGCTTGAGTTCCAGCACGGTTGCGCCAGAAAGTTGAGCCTTGATAGAAGCGATATCCAGAGCCATTCTTTTCCTCCTACTTGGCCTAAGCGGCCTCTAGTTTCTGAACCTGGGCATCCAAGATGCCGACGAATTCCTGAGCCTTTGCTCCCAGCACACCCACGAAGTTGGACATGGTAGCCGACAGCACTCCGACGAGTTCGGCCTGCAGTTCCTTCTGGCTGGGAAGGTCGGCCAGGACCTCCACCTGTTGGCCGGTAAGGGCCTGTCCCGAGAGCACGCCCGCTTTAAGAGCAGGAATGCCTTTATCGTTCGTCTTGGCGAACTCCTTAAGGGCTTTGGCAACAGCGGCGGGGTCAGAGAAGACCACCACCGCCGAAGGGCCGCTGAGGCCCTCGATTTCCGGCAGCCCCAGGTCGCTCATGGCTTTGCGGATGAGGGTATTTTTGGCAACGATAATCTCGCCGCCCTTTTCCCGCACCACTTTGCGCAGCTTCCCGGTGGGACCCGCCGCCAACCCTTGGTAGTTCACCACGAAGAACGAGCCTGCCGCTCCTTTCAGGGTAGCGGTAAGCGCCTCGAGGTTTTCGATGTTGCGCTTGCTAGGCAAAGTTCCTCCTGGTTGGGGCTTGTAACGCGGCGTCTGGCGACAGCCAACCCGCATTAACCCCAGCTTGACTTGGGATTAGGGAATTCCCAACGCTTTACCACGAAAACGCTTCCCTACGAGCGCCTCGGCGACATGATTAAGGCCATATGGCCCGTCGCTGTCTTTGGCTGCCTTCACGGTCAATTGCGCGACCGGGGAAGGACACCAAGCAGGAAGTATACAAAAGAACCTGGCCTATTACAAGGTGGTTTTTGGCGGCGCCAGGCATTGAAGCTTTGCCAGGCTGATAGAATGGGGCCCAATGAACGACATCTGGGATATGTTGCATGAGCCCTTTCCACCAGAAGAATTGCAGTGGCGGGTGGAAGCCCTGTCTAAAGACAAGCGAAGGGCCCTGGTAGCTCCTTATGTAAGCCACAAAGCCGTGCTGGATCGGCTTGACGAGGTGGTGGGGGTACAGGGCTGGCAAGACAGCTACGAGGTGCTTCAGACCCCAGCCCAACCAGCCGGCCTTTATGCCGTAAAGTGCAGGCTGACCATAATGGACATTTGCAAAGAAGATGTGGGCGAGGGGGATAGCCTCAAAGCTGCTTTTGCCGAAGCGCTTGTGCGAGCAGCGGTTAAGTTTGGCGTGGGCCGCTTCCTGATTCAGCTCGAGCAACAGTGGGTCGAGCACGACCCTGTTAGTGGAAAGTTCACCCCACCCGTCCTCGGTATGGCTGAGGGCTACATTGAGCCCGCCACCGAAACAAAGCCCTTACAGCGAAGCGCGAGCTCCCCTATTCCCAGCGAGGTTAAGCCTGAGCCACAGGAGCTTATAGACCGTTTGATCGAGCGCCTTAAGCATGCGGGTTTGGGTAAGCAAGCTGCGCTGATCGTGATGAAATATGGGGGGTATGGCAAACATCCCGAGGAAACCCGTAAACTCTACGGCGAGCTTCGGGCTTTGCTGAAAGGTCAGGCCTCTTGAGCGAAGGATACCTGTGATCAAGGTTATTGCGATTGGAGACTTGCACGCCGACTTTCCTAAGATGTGGCGGGCTTTGAGGAATTCCTATGCCGTGGGGGAGGATTGGCTGCCCACCGACCCCTTGAAGCGAGGCACCTACCGCGTGGTTTTGATGGGCGACCTGGTTCATCCGAAGCTCCTGGCCGACTACCGTCGCCTGACTGGCCTCGAGGATTACGACCCCAACAACCCAGACCACCTGCGCACGGCTGCCAGGGCGCAGATTCGCGAATTGGTGCGTATCAAGCGTTTTCAGGAAGCAGCTCCCGACCACATCACCATCCTGATGGGCAACCACGACTATGCTGCTATTTCGGGCGATTTGGTGCTGGGCAACGCCCACCTCGAGCACAAAGAGTTCCACCCCGAGCTTGGCGGGGTAGAGCTGCCCGAAGAGATAAAAAACTGGATACAAACTTTTCCTGCTCAAATCAATCTCTATGGGGTCAATTTTGCCCACGTGGGGCCGGTGCCCTGGCTACAAACCTACGATGAAATGTTTTACAACGGGCGTGAAGCCAAGGAGTGGTGGCTCAGCAATGCCGACTATGTCGAGCGAATGGGTTACCGCTTTGGCGTATACGGGCACACCGTGATGAAAAACGGCATTCTGATCAAGGATAAGCTGGCCCTGATCGATGCGCTCGACCATAATCAGTACCTAGAACTTATTCTCGATGAGAACAGGCTGGACTGGGAAATAGTAGAGATTCCTCCAGTAGGAGCAAGCATCTTTTAGCCAGCCAGCAAATGGCAGAATTACCCGCATGAACAGACAAACATTGCATCTCCCTACCATCCACCGCACCTGTCCTGCTTTACCCAAACCGTGAACCTCACATCGCCCAAGGTTGTTCGGGAATTGCTGGGTCGCTATGGCCTGAGCGCAGATAAACGCTTTGGACAGAACTTCCTGGTCGAGCGGGGCTATTTGCAGAAAATTGTCGGAGCGGTTGGGCTACAGCCTGGCGACACCGTTTATGAGGTGGGGCCTGGACTGGGAACCCTAACCAGGGCTTTAGCAGAGGCTGGCGCAAAGGTAATCAGCATCGAGATGGATCGTCGGCTCGAGGCCGTCTACGCCGAAACCCTGGCCGGTTTGCCAGTACAGATCATCTGGGGCGATGCGCTTGTTTTCGACTGGGCCAGCCTGCCACCACAGAGCTTGTTTGCCGCCAACTTGCCCTACAACATTGCCACGCCTCTTATAACCAGGCTCTTGCTTTCGGGTCGGTTTCGGCGGATTGTTGCGCTCGTGCAAAAAGAGGTGGCACTGCGCATGACCGCCCGGCCCGCCACGCCCGAGTACGGTTTGCTTTCGCTAAGGGTGCAGTACCACGCCCTGGCCCAGCGGATTGTGGATGTGCCCCCGGGCGCTTTCTTTCCCCCGCCCAAGGTAACGAGCTCTGTGGTCTGTTTGGAGCCCAATGGCAGGCCCGACCACCCAGCCCTCTTCCACTTAGCCGAAGCTGCTTTTGCCCAACGGCGCAAAACCCTGGTGAATGCCCTAAAAGCCGCTGGCTATGCGCCAGAAAGGGTGACAAACGCCCTGGAAATGCTTGGCCTTCCCTTGACTGTGCGTGGCGAGGCCCTCAGTTTGCAGCAGTTTGAACGGCTGGTAGATCGCATTGGGTAGCCTCGGCTTGTTAGAGATTTCTCATGGGTCTGGGGTAGCCTAGTACACATCAGTTCAGGATGCCGGTAGACTGTGGTAAATCCTGTAAGTAGGGAGATAAGGCTGGGAGGCCGGAATGCGATTTTTTGTCGTAGGAGATGTATCGGTTGACCTCATCTACTTTCTCGAGCGAATCCCTGAGCCGGGCGAGGAAATTCCCGCTCAACGCGCCGTGATGAAGCCTGGAGGCGCAGGAGGCACCCTGGCGGCCCATCTGGCCAGCTTGGGCAACAAGGTGTACCTGGCCAGCCGGGTAGGGGATGACCCCTTCCGCAGCGTAGCCCTATCGCAGCTCGAAAAAGTAAAGGTTGACCTCAAATATCTGCAAGTAGACCCGGAGCAAACCACCTCTTCGATTCTGATTCTGCTGGTTCCGGGTGGTGAACGCTCCATGATTTCTGCTGGGGGCGCCAGCCGCTTCCTGGATGCAGCCGAGTTTAAGCCCAAAATGCTAGACCAGGTGGACGCAGTTGTTTTCTCAGCCTATGCCTTCGTGGGAGGCCCCCAACGACAATACGCCATCAATGCCCTGGATGCGGCCCGCAAGCGCGAGTTGCCCATCTTTGTCGACCTGGGCACTGGCGCGGTACGGGCTGCTGGAAAAGAACTACTGGACATCCTGCGCGGGGTTCCCTATCTGCTGATGAACCAGGTAGAGTTGCAGGCGCTGACGGGTACTTCCTCTATAAGTGATGGGGTTGCTGAGTTAAAGGGTTGGGGCCACGAAACGGTGGCGGTAAAGGTTGGGGCGATGGGCTCCATCGTGATTACGCCAACCCGCCAGGAACTGATAGAACCCTATCCCCTGGAGGAAGTGGTAGATACCACCGGCTCCGGCGATGCATTCACAGCCACCTTCGCCCATGCCATCCTGCAAGGCAAGGATCCCTTCATCGCCGCCCGTCTGGGGAATCTGGCTGGCTCGCTGGCCGCCACGGCAATTGGCGGACAAGGGCGGCTGATTACCGAGGAAGACCTTATGCAAGCTAGGTAGGCCTTATACCGAGTTTGGATGAACAGCCACTCGAGCGAAGGGACGATCCCCCTCTTCAGGACAGACCGGTGGCGCGGCTGTTCACCTGGAAGTGCATCAGGCTTGACAGGGATGTACCTCATTGAAGAGTTTGAAGCGGGTATTACGGCCCGCAAGTGAAATACTGCCGGATGGCCTCGAGCAACAAAAGCCCCACCGCGCCACTTTTTTCCGGGTGGAACTGTGGGGCCACCATGTTGTCCCACGCGTAAAGCGCAGTAAAGCGGGTTCCACCGTACTCGGTGATGCCAATGCTCCCCTCAACCAAGGGGGCAAAGTAGGAGTGCACAAAATAGAAGTAGCGGCCCGACAGGTGCTCGAAGTGGTCGCTGTACTCCACCGTGTTCCAGCCCACCTGCGGCACCCGCGCGGCCTGGAAGCGGGCCAGCCGACCCCGCACCAGCCCCAGCCCGGCGGTTTCGGGCGCTTCCTCGGAGCCTTCGAATAGGATTTGCATCCCCACGCAAATTCCCAAAAAGGGCTTGCCCATAGCAATGTGCTGCCGCACCCCCTCCTCGAAGCCCGAGGCCTGGAAGGAGCGCATGACCTGGCCAAAGTGGCCCTGTCCGGGCAAAACCAGCAGGTCGTAACGCCCTACCTGGCGGGGGTCGTCCGAGAGCGTAACCTGGTAGCCCGTGGCTTGCAGGGCCTTGGCGGCGCTGTGCAGGTTGCCCGAGCCGTAGTCGATCAGGAGGGTTTTCATGGCGTTACAGAACTTCCTTGGTGCTGGGCAGGTCGGGCCGGCTGAGGCGGGTGGCCTGGTAGAGGGCCCGGGCCAGGGCCTTGAAGGTGGCCTCGAGCACATGGTGGGCTTCGCGCCCCGCCAAGACCCGCACGTGCAGGGTCAGGCCGGCATGGTTGCAAAGCCCCCGCAAAAACTCGCGCAGGTGGTAGGCATTCAGGCCCCCGGCACTCCCTTCAATGTTCAGCGTTTCGGGCACAAAAGCCAGGTGGCTGCGCCCGGACAGATCCAGCACCACCTGCACCAGGGTTTCGTCCATGGGCACGGTGGCCTCGCCGTAGCGCTCGAGGCCCCTGCCCTCCCCCACCGCCTGCCGCAGGGCCATACCCAGCACGATGCCCACGTCTTCCACCAGGTGGTGCACATCCACAGCCAGGTCGCCCTTCGCTTCGATGCTCAAGCCAAACCGCCCGTGCCGCTCTAGGGCCAATAGCATGTGATCGAGAAACCCCAGGCCGGTCGAGATCTGGCCGCCCGGCGCCGCATCGAGGCTCAGGCTCAGTTTGATCTGGGTCTCGGCGGTGTTGCGCTCGATGAAGGCGCTACGCATGGGGCACCTCGGCCAGGGCGAAGGCAGCCTGCAAAAAGCACTGGTTTTCCTGGGGCGTGCCCAGCGAGACCCGGATACACCCCTCCAGGCCAGGGTAATGGTCCTGCCGCCGCACCAGGATGCCCTGGCGCAGAAGCCCGCTGTAGGCGGCGGCGGCATCCGGGGTGCGGATCAGAAGAAAGTTGGTCTGGCTTGGGTACACCTGCCAGGTAGGGTGCTTTTGCAGGGCCTGAAAGAGCTTTTCCCGTTCTGCCACCAGGCTTTGCACAATGTCCTGGACATAGCCGGGCGACTCCAGCAGCGTGAGCAAAATCTGGGCGGTGTGGGCCGGCAGGCCAAAGGGTGGTACAAAGTTCTGCACCACACCCGCCACTTCTGGCGAAGCCAGCAAGTAGCCCGCCCGGATACCCCCCAGACCCCAGGCTTTGGAGAAGGTACGCAGGATAGCCACCTGAGGGTTGGCTCGAGCCAGCGGCGAATGGTCGGTTCCGGAAAACTGATGGTAGGCTTCGTCTAAGACCAGCAACCAGCCCGTTTGCGCAGCTTTTTCGGCCAAAAGGTAAATATCCGCATCAGCAAAAAGCCGGGCCGTGGGCGCGTGGGGGTTGGGCAGAAACAGCACCCCTGGCTCGGCCTCCATGGCCTCGAGCAAAGCCCCGGTCGGTAGGTCAAAGCCAGGGCCCAGGGAAATGGCCCGATAAGGCGTGTCCGCCAGTTTTGCACTGAGCGCGTAGTGAGGAAAAGAAGGCGCAGTATCCAGCACCCGCCCAGCCGCCAGGGCCAGGGCTTGAATGAGCAGGTTGGAGCCCGGAGAAACCACCAGCCCTTCCATGGGCCAGCCCAGATGCGCCGATAGCCTTTCCCGCACATCATCGGCGTGTAGGTGAGGGTAGCGGTTGAAATCCAACGCTTGCAGGCGCTGTAAAACCCGCTCTTTTAGCTCGGCGGGGAGGTCGTAGGGGCTTTCGTTCTGATCAAGCTTGATGGGCGCTTCTACCTTTTTGTAAGGGTAGCTGGGCAGTCCATGTAGGTGGGGCTTAAAGGCCTTCACTCCCCGATTGTCGGCAGTAGCAGGCCGTGCGTCAAGGGTAGCGGCGCAAAGGCTAAAACTGTAGATGCAAAAAAACCCAGGCGAGTCCCCCAACCGTGAACCCCGCACCAATGCAGGCACGGCAGGTTCTTTAGGCTAAGGCCATGCGAATCGGAATGGTGTGTTATCCGGGCCTGGGGGGCAGCGGAATTGTGGCCTCGGAGCTGGCCGATCGGCTGGCCCAGAGGGGTCATACGGTTTATCTGTTTGCCACCGAGCTTCCCATGCGCTTGCCCGCTGGGAGTCCGGTGCGGTTTGTACCGGTGGAGGTGCCTAATTATCCGGTGTTTCCGGCCCCTCTTTACACCCTGGCATTGGCGGGGGCGCTCGAGCGGGCCATTCGTGAAGAACACCTGGAAATACTCCACACCCACTACGCCATCCCCCACGCTGTAGCCGCCGAGCTGGCCGCGGAAGGCCGCATTCCCCTGGTGCACACCCTGCACGGCACCGACGTAACCCTCCTGGGCATAGACCCGGCCTATCAGACTCTGACCGCCAGAGCCCTGCAAAAAGCCGCTGCCGTAACGGCGGTCTCGCATAACCTGGCCCAGCAGGCCCAGCGCACCTTTGGGGTAAGCCCGCAGGTCATTTACAACGCCGTAGATACCGAACGCTTTCGACCCAACCCCCAGGCCAAACGCTTCTATGCAGCCCAGGACGAGTTCCTGCTGGTACACGCCTCCAACTTCCGGGCGGTCAAACGGGTGGGCGATATCGTGCATGTCTTCGCCAAAGTTCGCCAGAAGATAAAGGCCCGGCTGGTTCTGGTGGGCAGCGGGCCCGAGCGGGCCGAGGCCCTCTCGATTGCCCATAACCTGGGGGTAGACGACAGCGTAACATCGCTCGCCACTGCCAAAAACCCCGAAGAGGTCATCGGGGCGGCGGATGTGTTCTTACTGGCCTCGGAGTACGAAGGGTTCGGTCAGTCGGGCCTCGAGGCCCTGGCCTGTGGGGTTCCGGTAGTGGCGACCCGGGTTGGCGGTATTCCGGAATGGCTCACCCCGGAAGTGGGCCGCCTGGTGGAGTTTGGCGACCTCGAGGCCTTCGCACAAGCGGTAGTAGAACTGCTTACATCCCCCAACCTGGCCCAGATGCGCGAGGCAGCCCGAAGCTATGCCCAGGCCCATTTCAACCCCGAACACATCACCCATCAGTATGAGCAGGTTTATCGGCTGGCTAAAACCCTCGAGCCAGAATCCTCGGTTTGATGACCTCCAGGTTTTCCCAGATTTGGCCTTACAAAAGGCTTTCACATCCCTGGTGTAGGCTCATCACCAAACGGTGTGCTGGCCTGGCACCAAACAAGGAGGTTGGTATGCTGGAAGGGTTCAAAAAGTTCATCATGCGTGGAAATGTACTCGACCTGGCGGTTGGTGTGATTATTGGGGGTGCCTTTGGGGCCATTGTCAACTCACTGGTTGCGGATATCATTACCCCCTTAATTGGCATGATTTTTGGTGCACCCGACTTCTCGGCCCTCAAGCTGGGGGCGTTGAACATCGGCAAGTTTATGAATGCCGTGGTGAGCTTTCTGATGGTGGCCTTTGCTCTTTATTTCTTTGTGGTCACCCCCATGAACAAGCTACAGGAGATGTCCAGAAGAAAAGAGCCCGAGGCTGCTCCTGCGGCCCCACCCGAGGAAGTTGTCCTGCTGCGCGAAATCCGCGATGCCCTGAAGAAATAAGACTGTTGCCAGCACGCACAATACCGAGTTTGGTAACTGTTCACCCCGACCGAAGGGAGTGTACTGGGCTTCACCTGGGCACAGCAGTTCTGTCAAACACCCGTCTGGCTGGCGGGTGTTTTTTGGGGTGATTATTAGCACACGCCGTTGGGCCTGCCAAAGCTCTTGGGCGCCATGCTCCATCCTGGTGTAATGGGGAAGCACCCAGAACCCATGTGTGCACTGTTGCACCAGGCAAAGCCTTTCTCAAAGTTTGGAGCGCTCTTCACAGAGGGCTGTCTCAGGCCTATTTTTGCCGCTGCTCCCAGGGGTAAAAAAAGCAAAGGCCGCGATAACGTAATATATTCCTGCCCGGTATAGAGCCGGGTGGCCTAAGGTAGGCTAGACTCTTGTTTGGGAGTTGGGTTGTTGAGAGGTTTAATGGCAAGCCACATTCAATTGCATGGCCTCGAGGGTGGTAGGTCGTGAGCGATACCTTATTGCGTCGGGGTTTGTTGGCAGGACTACTGCTGCTGGGTATACTTCTGGCAACCATCACCCGCCAATCGGCCCCCACCCTGCCGGGGGAGTTTGCCGCGAGCATTGCACCTTTGTTTGGTTTTTCCTTTCGCTTAGGCCAAAATACCAGGGCTAGCCTGGCTGCTATTTTTGACCGGCGTGATCTGCGGGCTGAACAGCGGCGCATGCAGGCAGAGTTGCAGCTATTGCGACAAGAAAACCAGCGCTTAACCCTGGAAAACCGTCGTCTGCAGGCCACCTTGCGGGTACAGGCGGTTCAGGGTCTGGGGGTAGTTGCAGTGGCGCCGGTCATTGACGACGACCCCTCGGGGCTGTACCGGCGGCTTTTCTTGGGTGCTGGTGCGGCCCAGGGGCTGCGGGTGGGAATGCCTGTAACCTCTGCCAATGGGCTGGTAGGCATTATTACCGAGGTTACAGCCAACAACGCCGTCGTGCGAACCATCCTCGACCCCGAGTCGAGGGTGGGGGTTCGGCTGGCAGGCGCGCCTGGTCGAGGTATTGCCTATGGCGCTCCCCCGCGGATGTTGCGGGTTGAAATTGCACCCGAAGCCAGTGTCAAACCCGGCGATAAGGTGGTTTCGGGTGCCCTGCAGGGGCTTTACCCTGCCGGAATTACGGTGGGTACGGTCGAGCAGGTACTGCCTGTATCACCAGGAGCTTTGAAAAAGGTTTTGCTGGTACGGCCGGCTGTGCAGCTCTCGCTGCTGGAGGAAGTGCAGGTACTAAGGCCACTATGATTCCGGGTCGGCAAAAAACACACATCCCTGAAAAGCCCCCTGTGCCTTTCTGCCGCATCCGGTTTTTTATCGCGCTGAACGCTCCTACCCACCTATGCGACTGATTCTGCTTATCGTTTTAGCGTTTATTCTCCAGGGTTTTTTTTCCGGGCTGTTGGGTGACACCATCCCACCACCCGATCTAATTTATCTGGCTACCTTGCTGGCGGTCGCTGCTTTATCGCCTTTTTTAGGCTTGCCCCTGGCCTTCTCGATAGGGCTTTTGCAAGACCTGCTCTCGGCCGGATACCCCGGGCTACATGCGGTGGGGCTGCTGCTGGCCGCGTACGCCTACTACCGGCTTTCGCGCCTGGTGCACTGGGATGAGCTGGCCGGGCAAATGGTTATTCTGGGGGGAAGCTTTGTGGCCAAGTGGCTCGGGATCATGCTGGTGGCCCTCTGGCTACGGCTGGGACAGTTCAACCCTCTCACCCTTTGGTCGGTTATGGTACCGGAGATGCTGCTAACCCTATTGATTGCGCCTCTGGCGTTTTGGCTTTATCAGCAGCTTTATGCAGGTCGCAGCAAGTAGGAGCACCCTGTGAACAGCCGTGTCTGGATCCTGCTGGGGATTTTTTACCTGATGCTGGTGCTGTTTGCAGCACGGCTATGGCAGCTCCAGGTGGTGCAGTACGAGCAGTACGCCACCCGCAGCCAGGGCAATTACCTGCGCACCGAGACCACCCTAGCCCCCCGGGGGAGAATATTTGACCGCAACGGCCGGGTAATCGCAACCAACCGGCTGGCAGTAGATTTGCTTTACATGGGGGGCGAGGTGCAGTTCAAGGATCGGCTTCTGGCCCTGACCGGACTCAAAGCCCTACCCGAGGCAGGGCGTGAGCCAGTGGAACTGATGGTCAACGTCCCCGAAGCCCTTGTCCCCACCCTGGCCGAGCTGGCTGCAGGCGAGCCGAACCTGAAGCTTCTCGAGCGAATCGAGCGCATCTATCCCAATCCAATTGCGGGGCCAGTTATCGGTTACACGGCCCTACCCAGCCAGGAGCAGCTCAAGGAAGGCTACGAGCCAGAGGAGCTGGTGGGCGCTTCGGGCCTCGAGGCCGCCCTGGAGCCTCAGCTCAGGGGTGTCAAAGGGGTGGTGCTGGCTGAGGTAAATGCCAGAGGCCAGCGGGTGCGCTTTGAGGAAATCAAAGAACCCCAGGCTGGCACCGACGTCTACCTCACCCTGGATCTGAACTTGCAACAGGCCGCCGAGCAGGCCTTGCAGGAGGCCGTAGCCGACATTAATCGCATCCGTCAGCGCTATGGTCTTCCTCTGGTCAGCCGCGCCAAGGGTGCCATCGTGGCGCTGGATCCGCGCAGTGGCGAGGTTTTGGCTATGGCCACAGCACCCGCCTTCGACCCCAACTTGTTTGGCCGCAGGCCACGTCCTAACGATAAAATCCGCGAGCTTTTCGCCGACAAGGACCGCCCTACCCTGAACCGTGCCGTTAACGCCTATCCACCCGGCTCCACCTACAAGCTGGCAAGCTCGAGCATGGCTTTAGAAAGCGGCTACGTAACGGCCAACACTGCGTTCCGCTGCAGCCCCTACATCGTTTTTGGTGGCATACGGCGCAACTGGGCTAAGGTGGATATGGGCATGATGACCGTCAAGGAAGCCATCGCGCAAAGCTGCAACACCTGGTACTACCAGGTCGCCATGCTCGATCCAATCGGCATGATAAATAAGCTGCACAAGCGGGCCCTCGAGCTCGGCGTGGGGCGGCCTACAGGCCTGGAAATCGGCGAACAAGCCGGGATTGTGCCCACCCTGCAGTGGAAGAAGCAGAACATCCCCAAAGACCCCCGCTGGTGGCCGGGCGAGACCCTCTCGATCATGATTGGGCAGGGGTACAATAAGGCCACGCCGGTGCAGATTGCCCGAATGCTGACCACCATCGCCCAGAACGGTCAGCAGCCCGAGCTGCATCTGGTTCGTCGAATTGGCAACCAGGAAATAAAGCGGCCCACCACCTTGGTGAGCGGCCGTTATTGGCGCGAGTTGCAAGAAGGCATGCGAAAAACCGTAACCTGGGGTACCGCCCGGCACATACTGGGTGATTTTCCGGTAGCCACCGCAGGTAAGACCGGAACGGCCCAGAACGAAACCCTCACCCCAGGCCTCGAGCACGCCTGGTACATGGGCTACGGGCCGACAGACCCCGCCGACCCACGCCCCCCTTTGGTGGTGGTGGCTTTCTTTGAAAACGGCGGCGAGGGCAGCGGCGTGGCGCTTCCGGCAGTCAAAAAAGTTATGGCCGCGTATTGGAAAGTCGGGCAGCCTGTGGCGCAGCGCTAAGGCCAGGCCGCTCGAGCAAGTTGCTCCCCGCCCATCGCCATCGTCTGGCCTGCCAGCCTCAAAACGAAAGCCTGCGGAAGCCCATTCCCCTACTTTTTCAGCTCGCGCACATAGGCCAGCACTGTGTCAGCATCGCGAAAGGGATTCACGTTGCGCCATATGCGCTCAATACGGCCTTTGGGGTTGACCAGAACGGTGTCGCGGTTGTAGAAGCCCAAAAAGCCACCCACCTTGAACAGCCGGGCCAGGGCGCCGTCTTTATCGGGCAGCATGGCGCCCTTGAGGGCCATCTGCTCGATAAAGGCACACTGCTCGGCGGCAGGGTCGGCGCTTACGCCAAAAATTTCCACCCCAAGCCTATCGAACTCGCCGGAAAGCTCTGCATAGCGCTTGCCCTGGGCGGTGCAGCCGGGCGAGCTGGCCTTGGGATAAAACCAAAACAGCAGATACCTTCCCTCCTTAGCTATGGCCGCCAGGTCTACAGGCCTGCCATAGGAATCCTGTACCTTGGGCAAGGCCACCGGGTCACCAGGAGCCAGTGCCAGCACCGGGGCCAGTACCAGAAGCATCCACCACAAGCGCCGCATGACTAAAGTTTGATGGCAAAGTTCATCATCGGCTGTAGGCCAGGCTTCATCTTGAAGCGGCCTCGAGCTGCCCAGCGGCTTTCATCTTCGACTCCAGGTACTCCAGCACCACCTGGGCATCGCGGAAGGGGTTGACGTTGCGCCAGACCTGCTCGACCTTGCCCTGGGGGCTAATCAGGATGGTGTCGCGGTTATACAAACCCAGTAAAGCGCCCAGTCCCAAAAAACCCCCAACCCCAAACGCACGCCCCAACAGGCCCGACTGATCGGGAATCATACCGCCCCCCAGCGCCAGCTTATCGATAAAATCACACTGGGCCGAGGCAGGGTCCCGGCTCACCCCGAACACCTCCGCACCAAGCTGCTGGAAAGCGTCGCGCAGCTCGGCGTACTGCCTGGCCTGGGCCGTACAACCGGGCGAGCTGGCTTTAGGATAAAACCACAGCACAATGTAGCGCCCCTGCCGCACCAGCTCGGCCAGGTCTACGGCTCGGCCCAGCGCGTCCTGTACCCGAATCAGCGGGGCGGGGTCGCCGGGTTTGAGTTTCATATTTTCAGTATGAAGGTTTTACGCTACCCTGGCCGTAAGGCAGCACAACATTGGGCTCGAGGGGTTCGCTAATGGCTTTGTACTGGACGATCCGCTTTGGCACAGACCACTGGCGCCCAGCAGAAGGGATCCGGTGGCAGCCGCGGAATCAAACACCCTGGGCCGAGCGGCTGATAGGTGCCTCAGTTTTGTTATGCAGGGTGTTGTGCCAGATGGCAATGCCACGCAATGGGGCGTATACCTCGAGGCTAGGCAGGGCCTGGCCGTCCAGCTTGATGCGGTGAATTTTGCTGCCGCCTCGGCGGATAGCGTAGATGGTATCGTCCAGCACCACCATATCCACCTGGCTGTTGGGGTCTTCGCCCTCGGCCACGGGCAGCGGCAGCGAGAGCAGTACCTCGCCCTCGAGGGAAAGTTTGCGAATTTTCTGGCTGTCCACATCGTAGATTAAAAGCTCTTCCTGAGGGGTCAGGCCCAGCCCCCCCAGCAGCCGCAGCTCTTGCGACTCCCGGCTCTTGCGGAAGGCATAGCGTGAAACATACTGGCCTTTGTGGTCGAGGCGCTGCACCTGGCGGTTGCCGTAATCGAGCACAAAGATATAGTTCTGGCTGGCCAGCAGTACCCTCGGCGACTCAAAGGTTCCCCGGCCCGGCCCGGCTCCACCAAAGCGGGTTACGGGGTTGCCCGCAAGGTCAAAGCGGGTGATGGTGCAGGCCTCACCGTCCAGCACCAGCAGGCCATTTGGCAAAGCCGCCAACGAGACCGGGTACAAGAGCTCGCCCAGCTTCATGCCGTAAGGTGCAATCGAGTGGGTAATCTCGCCTTCGGCATCAAAGCGGTGCACCAGGCGCACTGCCCCACCGCCATACTCAAATAAGCTGATCCAAAAGCCCCCGTCCCTGTCAACAGCCAGCGCCAGCGGGGGGGATGGGAACATACCCCGTCCACTGCCCACCCCGCTCCACATCCGCATTAAGGTGCCGCTCAGGTCCATCAGCCGCAGGGTGCCCTTTTTGGTCTCGACCGCCAGGGCCAGGTAGGAAGGCGCGGTCAGGCCCGGGTCTTCTTCCCACTTACCGCGCAACACCTCCAGCACCGTTTCTAAACCTGGGCGCTTTTCCGGGTCTTTCTCCAGCATCCGGTAAATCAGGTCGGAGAGCACCTGGGGAATCTCGGGGTTGACCTGCTTGGGAGGGGCCGGCATCTGGGTAATCTGCTGGTGGATGACCGCCTCATAGGCGCCCTGGAAAGGGGGCTGTCCGCACAGGGCCTCATAGAACACCACCCCAAAGCTGTAGATGTCCGATTTGTGGTCGATGCGCTGGCCCTTGGCCTGTTCTGGGCTCATGTAGACCGGGGTTCCAATGCGGGCGCCGGTGATGGTCAGGCGGGTCAGCACCTTGCCGGCGGCAATGCCAAAGTCCATCAGGCGCACCCCACGTGGGTCTACACTGCCGTCCTCGCGCAGCGCATTTTTAAGCACCATGATGTTTCCGGGCTTGATGTCACGGTGAATGATGCCCTGGGCGTGGATGTGCTGCAGGGCCTCGGCCACTCGACTCATTATCTGCACTATGCTCTTGATGGACAGGCGCTTGCTTTCGATAAGCCGGTCAAGTCCCTCGCCATCGAGAAACTCCATCGCGATGTAGTGGGTATCGCCCTGGTTGCCATGGTCGTACACCTTGACGATACCGGGGTGATCGAGGTGGGCCAGCAGCTCGGCCTCACGGTGGAAACGCCGCACAAAGCGCGGGTCGCCAACGTATTTTTCCTGGGGGATTTTTAGGGCTATGAGGCGTCCGTCTTTTTTGCTACGGCCCTTGTAAACGGTAGCCATGCCCCCAATGCCAACTTTTTCCTGGATTTCGTACAGGGCCTCGAGGCCCGTAACGCTGTTCGAGGCCGAAACTTTTGGGTTGTTTTTGCCTTTGGCAGTTTGGGGGGTCGGTTTAGGGCGAGGCTTGAAGGCCACGCGGGTAGTCCTGGGAACCCAGATAGCCCCCAGCCCCAACAAAAAAGCAGCAGCCAGCAGCCAGGGTTCGGCCCCCAACACCACCAGGCCCCCCAGCATGAGGGCCAGCAAGGCCAGCATAGGCCAGCTACGCCCTAAGCGCAGGATCAGGGCCGTGGAAATAGCAACCAACAATAAAGCCAGCAGGTAACTCATCTGAACCTCGCTGCTACAACCGTGATGTTGTCGGTGCCGCCCCGCACCAAGGCCTTTGCCACCCAGCTCTCGAGGGCCGATTGAAGGTCGCCGCCAATACTCCATTCCTCCGGGGGCACCAGCCCATACAGGCCATCGGTGGCCAGCACCAGCACTTCGCCGGGCGCAAAACTTACCGAGATGATGTCGTGCTTAACATCGGAGAGCCCCAGGGCCTGGGTAAGCATGTGCTTCCAGGGATGATCTTCGGCCTGTTCTGCGCTTAGCACGCCCTGGCGTACCTGCTGGGCCACCCAGGAGTGATCCTGGGTCAAAAGCGTCCATCGGCCCGATGAGTATCGGTAGGCGCGGGTATCACCCACATGTCCGATTACGGCTTGTCGGTTCCACTCGGTGAGTATTACCGCAGTCAGCGTGGTGCCCATGCCTTTACGCGAGGGCACCCGCTCCCCTTCCTGTAAAATGCGCCGTTGGGAGAGCTTAAAGGCCTTATCCATGACCAGGTTGAGCCCCACGCCCGGGCGGCCTGTTGCGGCGTGCTCGGCATAAGATTTGACTGCCGAGCTAACCCCTTCAATAGCCAGCTTGCTGGCCAGCTCACCCGCCTCGGCCCCCCCCATACCATCGGCCACAGCCAGCAGTACCAGGTTTCCGGCTGGGGTCGGATGCACTGCTACACGGTGAAAGTCCTCGTTGTTCCGACGACGCCGGCCAATGTTGGATTCTGTGGCAATTTCGAGCCGTGCCAATCGCATGACACCTTATAATACCGTCTGAATGAAAGCAGGCCTGGTTGAATTACTTGAGTTATATGAGTACAAGGTAGATGACCTTGTGGCAGGCAACGAACCCAAAGGGGGAATGGCCGGCCTCACCCGTTTGCGCCAAATTTTGATTCAGTCCAACCTGCCGGGTCCTTTGGCCAAGAAGTTTCGGGACATTGATGGGCGCTTCAAGGCCCACCGCCCGGGGTACAAAACCACCGTGGACGAAAGCAGCGCCCCTGACCTAAGCGCAATTGTGATTGAAGATGAGCAGGCCTCGTTTAGCCCTGAGCGGGAAGCCCTGGGCAAACTGGCCGAGGCGGTGTACTGGAGCCGTCTCGACCGCGACCTGCTTCGCACGGCGAAAGTTCTCAACCAGGGTAAGCGCGATGAGCTGCGCATGGCCTTTGCCATTCTGCAAAACCTCGAGGCCTATTCCAAAAGCCCCCATTTTTCGCAGGACTATAACCTTTCGCGCTTCACGCTTGCCCATCCCATTCCCAGCGTTTCAGACCCCAGGGTTCACCTCGACAACCTCACCATCGCCAAAAACCTGCTATTAGAGCTGTTTCGTGAGGCTTTTGCCCTCTCCCCCAAACTCAAGCTCCCACCCGAAGAAACCGTGCCTTATATAAGGCGGTTTGCCCGGCGGATACTCGAAAGCGAGGGCTCGCTACGAACCAGCTCGCGCGGGCCTAGCCTCGAGGCCCTGCACCGGGCACTCGAGGAAGCCCGACGGCAAAACCTTAGCCTAGGCGAGATTCGGGCCTTAGAAGAACGCCTGCAAAATGCCGCCGCCGAAGAACGGCGCATGTCGCTGGTCATTGAAGAAGACCGGGCGCGATTCTCGGCTGCCATTGAGCGCCTTACCAGCCTGCTCACCCGCTACCTACCCAGTCCGATGGGCGAAGCCAGCTGGCCGCAAATACCTCAAAAAATCCTGGGAAGCCAGAACCCCGAATACGCCCTCGAGGCCATTCCACGCGAGGCCAAAGCGCTTACCCTGCGCCTGATGCCCCAGCGCTTCTATTTCTGGAATCACGAGGTAGGTATTTCGCAGGCAGGAAAAGTCTTTGGCATAAGCGTAGCCGAACAGGAGCGGATTATCGAGGAAGAGGCGGCCTTCAGTCTGACCCTGCCCGACGCCGAGCTGCATGTTATTCGCTACAAAGATTATCTGCACCTGCGTATCGGGCCACGCGAAGCGGCCAGCCTGGCCAGTCTTCTGGCCGAAGGTCGGGTGCTCGCTTATCTGATGTGGCCGGAAAATCACTTTGCCTACCTGCGCTTACTGCGGGCCCTCTCGGCACGCCTGAAGGGCGATATCAACTACGGCCAGTTTGGCCCGGAGTCGGCCAGCAAGTACAGCGAGGCTCCGGTAGACAATCTCCAGGACTTTGCCCGCAAGGGCCTCGAGGTGGTCAGGGGCCGCATCGAACGAAACCCCCAGTGGACAGCCCGCCTGGCCGAAATTGCGCGAATGCTGGGGCTTGAGGGCTATGCCCAGGTACTGCACCTCGAGCTCTCCGAATGGCTCGGGTTTAACCCACCCTCCCGCGACACTTTAGGGGGCGATGTGGGCTCGACCACGGTCGGTGATAGCCCCAGTACCATTAAAGCGGGCAGTGCGGTTCTTTCGCTGCGCTATCAGGACGACAGCGTCTACGTTTCGGCCACCGGTCTGATACCCCGTAAACTACAAGACCTCCTGGTCTGGCTGGTACCCGAAGGCGGGCTGGTGCTGGCTCGAGAAGGCGCGCGGGTGGCCCACAGGCTGGTCAGCATACACCCCCTGGAGGCAAAACTTTGAGGTGTACACGGGGTTTTTGCCCTTTTTACCTGGCGGCAAGCCAGAATACTGGCTTCGGCATGGCCCATATTTCCAGCCCCGGTGGCCCGTGATGCTCATACTGCCTTATCTAAACCCGGTCTAACTTTACCACCGACCATTGACTCATTATGATAGGTCAACCTATGTGGAGCGCATTAAAACATCAAGCATTCCGATGGCTGTTTTTCTCTACACTGGTTTCCCTTATCGGAAGCAAAATTCACCGCGTAGCCCTGCTATTTGTGGCCTACCAGGAGACCCAGAATGCCGTCTGGGTATCGCTCATACTGGGGGCCCAGTTTCTGGCCAAAGCAGTGTTAGGGCCGCTGCTGGGACCGCTGGCCGACCGCTACGACCGCAAAACCCTGATGGTTATCTCCAACCTGGTTCGGGCCTTTCTGGTCGCCTGCATTCCCCTGTTTGCCATGGGCTCGATGCCCCTGCTCATGGTGCTGGCCTTCCTGATGGCGGTCTTTGAGTCCATTTACTACTCCGCCAGCAACAGCGCCATACCCGATTTGGTGTCCAAGTCGGAGCTGGATAGCGCAAACAGCCTCATCACCTTTGTGGATCGCTTTGCCGATGTGAGCTTTGTGGCCCTGGCAGGCGTGCTGGTGGCCGGTGTGGGACCTGCACCCGCTTTTTGGATTGATGTGGTCTCGTACCTTATAACCGCCGCATTTCTGGTTTTTTTGCCTACGCTGCCGGGCAAGGCCGGTAAAGGCAACTATTTCGCGGCAGTGGCCGAGGGGCTGCGTCCGCTGTGGCAAAACCCGGTTCTGCGCCGAACCGTCGGCACCCTGGCTTTAGCCGCAGCTTTCGGCTCGGTGGAAGCGGCGCTGGGCATCGTTTATGCCATAGGGGCCCTGAAGATCGGGGTGCAGGGCTTTGGGGTGCTCGAGGCCCTCATGGCGGCAGGTGCCGTTTTGGGCGCGCTCATCACCCCCTTCCTCATCGGTCGTTTGTCGCGTGAAACCGTGTTCTTGATGGGCCTGGGCATCTGGGGACTATTTCTGGCCTCTACCGGACTATTTCCATTCCCGCTTTGGGCCGGCATTGCCATGGTTGCGATGGGCTTGCTAAACAGCATGTTTATCGTTCCGGCCCGCTCCATTGTCCAGACCGCCGCCCCGCCCGAACTGCGCGGACGCATCCTGGCAGCCTTCGGGAGCACCATGCAAAGTGCAGTTCTCATCGGCACTTTTTTAGCAGGTGTACTCGAGCCCCGCCTGGGGGTACTGGCCGTCCTGATTCTGAGCGGAACAGCCGTTTCTCTGGCAGTTCTGGTGGTTTATGTGCGGGGGGGCATTCCCACTCCCTTGAGCGAAACCAAGGCCAGCTAATGGTGCAGAAGGTTTCTAGGTGCAATAATGTATTGTCGTTTTGGAGGCACGAATGAACATTCAAAAAATCATGAAAGAGGCCCAGAAGGCCCAAAAAAAAGCAGCGGAGGTGCAAGAGCGCCTGGGTCAGATGCTGGTCATCGGTAGCGCTGGCGGGGGGCTGGTAGAGGTCACCTCGAATGGACATGGGCAGATTCAGGCCATTAAGCTCAAGCCCGATGCAGTGGACAAAGACGACCTCGAGGCCCTCGAGGATCTCATTTTGGTAGCCATTCAGGACGCCCAGCGTAAAGCCCACGACCTCTCCGAGAAGGAGATGAGCCGGGAGCTGGGCGGCATCGGCAACATGCTGGGGGGCATGTTCTAAAGCCGATAGCTTGCAGCGAGTGCTACAAGCTATCACTGACTGGCCCGCTTATGCGCTACCCTGAGCGTCTACTCAAACTGGTGCGGGCCCTGGCTGGTTTACCAGGGGTTGGCCCTAAGAGCGCACAAAAGCTTGGGCTTTTCCTGGTGCAGAATCCCGATATGGCCTCGGAACTCCTGGGCAGCCTGCAGGCCGCGCAAGCCCTGCACCCCTGTCCGGTGTGCGGCAACCTGGCCGAAGAGGAGCTATGTCCCATCTGCGCCGACCCAGAGCGCGACCGAAGCGTCATCTGTGTGGTCGAGACCATCTCGGATCTGATGGCTATCGAACGCAGCGGTGAGTACAGCGGCCTTTACCATGTGCTGGGCGGCGCGCTAAACCCACTGGAAGGCATCGGGCCAGAGCAGCTCAACCTGGAAAAGCTGTTCTCCCGCCTGGAGGGCATCGGCGAAGTAATCCTGGCAACCGGGATGACCGTAGAGGGCGAGGCCACAGCAGGTTTTTTGGCCGAACGGCTAAACCAGATGCATATTCGCTCGACCCGCCTGGCCTATGGCTTACCGGTGGGGGGTAGCCTCGAGTACGCCGATGAGGTTACCCTGGCCAGGGCGCTGGAAAACCGCCGGGGCTACCAGTGATGGGAAACAGACCTGGCTGGCCTCACGTAACGGTGTGGTGTGCAATTGCCCAGGTCTTTGGCAGAGGCTATGCTAGGCTAAATCCCGTATGATCTGGAACGATTGCGAGGGCCTGGCATGAAAATGCTCGAGACCCTGGTACCACTTGGTGCGCGCCAGGCTGTTCTGGCCAGTCAGGATGGACTGGTTATCGAAAGCATTGGCAAGGATACGCCCGCACCCGAGCTGCTCGCCGCCGAGCTGGCAAGCCTGGCCAGAGCCAGCCGTACCCTGGCCAAAAGCCTAGGCGGGGAGCTCAGGCGCTTCACCATCGCCACCGAGCAGCGTGAAGTGCTGGTGGTGGTTTTCAGCGGTTACTGTCTGGGCGCTGTGGTCGAGAAGGGCACCGACCGAAAAAGTATCGGCCTCGAGCTTCTGCGTCTGGCTATGCGTTTGGCACAGACCATTTAGGAGTGATTCTATGGTTCAAGAAGTTCTTGGCGAACTGCAAGCAACCAAAGGGGTGGTGGCCTCAGCGCTAATGGCCGAGGACGGCTTTGTGGTGGAAAGCATGCGTACCGAGCAGGCTCCGGACATAGATTTTTTTGGCGGCGCAGCTTCCACAGCGCTGGCGTCTGCACGGGCTTTATCGCAGGAGCTAAAGCGCGGCGAGGTGGAAGAAGTCATGGTAGAGTACCCCGAGGGACCAGTTTTGCTGGTTCCGCTCGAGGGTGGATACCTGCTGGTGGTGCTGATGGACTCCATGCAAAGCCTGGGTCGGGTGCGCTTCCAGCTGAAAAAAAGTGTTCCACGCCTCAAGGAGGCTTTATCGTGAGTGAAGTTTCACAGGTGCCCGAGCTGCGCGTAGACATTGACCGCGAAACCGCCCTTGGCAAGTACGCCAACTTTGCCATTTTCTCGCATCAAAAAAACGAGTTCTACCTCGACTTTGCCCTAATGCAACCCAGCGGGCAACCCAATCAGGTGGTGGCTGTCGTCACCAGCAGGATTATCACCAGCCCCCAGCACGCCAAAGCGCTGCTGCGTAGCCTGGCTGAGAACATTCAGCGCTACGAAGAAACCTACGGGGTTATCCCCGAAGCTATGGACACTTCCAAGGCCTAGACAATATTAGGCCGCTCAAAACCTGATTTCTTTGTCCTGCACAGCACAGTTGCCTCCCGGATGGGAGGCAACGTCTTTGAAGAAGGCGATAGGGCGGTCTTCCGAGGGCGTGGTGTAATCAAATTGCATCATAAGAAATGTCTTTGATTTGTTCTTTTTGCTGGGGCCCCCACCTGAAGCTGTGTCAGGAACTGCCCTTGCATCTGGCCGGCTTTGACCTGCCCTAAACAGAAAGCTTCAGGTGGGGTTCATATCACAAATACCGCTTGAACCATTCCAGGTAGGCATTAAGCCTGGCAATACGGCGGTCGGGACGACCCGAGCGGCTGAGTTCGTGCCCTTCTTCGGGAACCCTGAAAAACCGGCTAGGCACGCCCTTTTGCAACAGAACGGTGTACCAGGTTTCGCCCTGGTCTATGGGGCAGCGGTGGTCTTGCTCGGAGTGCACCACCAGGGTGGGGGTTTGCACCTGATGGGCCAGCGAAAGCGGGCTTTTTTGCCAGAGCAGCTCGGGGTTGTCCCAGGGTCTGGCGCCTAGCTGAAGGAAGGTAAAGCGCGGGCCAATGTCGGAAGCACCATAAAAGCTTGTCCAGTTACAGATGCTTCGGTCGGTTACAGCCGCCTTGAAGCGGTCTGGGTGGCGGGCGGTAAGCCAGTTGGTCATGTAGCCCCCGTATGAACCCCCTGCCACCGCCACCCGGCTCGGATCCAGGGGAAAGCGGGTCAGCACCTCATCCAAAAAGCCCAGCAGGTCTTTCTCGTCAATGTCCCCCCAGCGCTGCCCCAGGTCGGTGAAGTCCTGCCCGTAGCCTGTTGAACCCCGCGGGTTACAGAAGGCCACAGCAAAGCCTGCATCCCGAAACAATTGCAGCTGAAGCATCAGGGCATTGCCAAAAGCAGTGTGTGGCCCGCCATGAATGTACAGAATTACCGGGTGGGGGCCTTCGCCCTCTGGAAGCAGTACCCAGCCCTGCACGGTATGGCCTTCGGGGGCCTGGTGGCGTACCTCCTGCGGGGTGGGCAGCTCGGGCAGTATCCCGGCGTTGGGGTCATACAGCACCTCTTCACCACGGGCCAGGCAAGCCCCACGGGTAAAGTTTTCCGAAAGGGTGTAGAGCTCGTTGTTGCAGAAGGCAAAGCCCAGGGTGCTGGAGCCTGCCGAGTTAACAAACTGGGCCTGCCCCTCGAGCGTAACCGCCAGCAGGCGGGCCGAGCCCTCGAGGGTAACCACCACATATACCCGACCATCGGGCCCCAGCCTGGGGGTTTGGAGGCCGCTGCCGATGCGCATATCCGAGTTCAGGGAATTCAGGAAAGAGCCCTCGGCCAACAGCCGGATGGCCCCGTCCAGTCCTCGGTAATAAAGCCTGGGCTGTGTACCCCCGCCCCGCTCCCAGGCATGCGCCAGGTAGACCAGGCCGCCATCCGGGGTGGGCTCGAGGCCGCCCACAGGCCCCACCCCGCCAAATAGCTCCTCCACCCGACCATCCAGACCCACCTGGTAGGCCCGCTGGACCCAGGCCCAGCGCTCCTGCGGTGTGGCTGAAGCAGTAAAGAAGAGCCCGTCGCCCGGTGTGTTCCAGGCCACCTCTTCGATGTCTTGCGAAAACTTGACCAGGGGTCTGGCTTCTTTGTCTTCCCAGAGCCAGATTTCCCTGGGCTGATCGGGCAACAAGCCCCTGGCATCAAACTTTACCGGCCAGGTCTGGTAGGTGCGGGGCTCATCTGGCCTGGGCGGCTCGTAATCACCCCGGGTCAATAGGGCAATGCGGCTTCCATCAGGGCTCACCTTGTAGCCTTCGACCCCCGACTTGAACTGGGTGAGCTGCTCGGCCTCGCCGCCCGCCAGGGGCAAGCGAAAGAGCTGGTTGGCTTTATCTACCTTGCGGGTGAAGTAAATGTAATTGCCGCGCCAGAAGGGTGCTTTGGCCTCGCCCTGGGTCAAAAACCGCACAGCCCCATCCCAGATGGCTAAGCGGCTTCGGTAGCGGGGTGGGTCTTTCTCGGGCCGCTCGATATCGCTGTAGACAAACAGCGGCTTACCCGTTGGGCCTTCGGTCAGATCGGACAGGAAGCGGAGTTGATACAACAGGTCGGTGTTCACCCCTATACTTTACCTGACCGCCGGGTCAGCAGGGGAAGCCGGAGAGGCACGTGGGCGAGGGGTACTTCCCTACTCAGCGCTGTTGCAAGCTAAGGGTATAGGTATACGCGCGGCCCTGGCCCGGGGCCAGGGTAAAGCGAACGCGGTAGCCTTCTGGGGTGCGCTCGAGGCCCTCCCCCTCCAGGGTGAAGGGCTGGGGCATCATCTCCTGTATTTCAACCTCTACCGGATAGGTCTTGGGGTTCTGCACCCGGGTGGTCACGCGGAAGCGGTTGCGGGCTTGTTGCTCAATCTGCCGGCTGGCCCGGCCCTCGGGGTCGGGGCCCAGCATCAGGATAACGTTGTTCCCTTTGGCGGTATCGCCTGCAGCGGCCTGCCCCACAAACACCCCCTGCTCGCGGATGCTGACCACACCCGCGGCCAGGTTTTCTGGTGCAGCAAAGCGAAAGCCCCGCACAAAAGCAAGCTCGCGTTCCGTGCTAAAGCCGGTCTGCAAGCGCCAGAGGTAGACCGGTTGTACACGGGAACGGATAAAGGGCAGCTCGGTAAGACCGGGCTCGAGCGTCACCTCCCCCGGTAAGCGGTAGCGGTAGGTGCCCCCTGCCTCCCCCACGAACTCCGCCTCAGATACGTCCGCTGCGGCAGGCGCTTTCTGTAGCATCCGGGTTTCGGGGCGCAAAGCCGGTACTTCAAAGCCCCCTTCCAGCAAAGGCACGCTCCCGGCCACCAGTTCGGTGCGGCCCAGCCGCAAGGGCAGGCCCAGTCTGTTGGACAGGGTAGCCCAGCCCGTGAGCTCGCCATCCTCGAGCGTGTAGCGCAGACTCCAGGACAGACCTCGAGTCAGATAAGCCAGGGTACCCGCACCACCCCCCTGGTAACGGAAGACCACCTTAGGGCCAGGCACAGAAGAAAATCCGCTGGGGTCGGGGTAGGCCACCGTTCCCGGAAGCCCCACCAGATAGCGGCCCTCATACAGGAATAGATTGCGCTCAGCACTCACCAGCGTGGCCTTGCGCCACTGGCCTTCCCAGTAAAACTGCACCTCCTTGCCCACATAGGCAGTGAGGGGGTTCTGCGGGGCCGCCACCTGCACCCGGCGCGATTGTTCAGTCACCCCAATCAGGCGCAGGGTGCCGGGCACCAGGCTCTGAAACAAAGCCTCGCCCGGCTCCCAGACCCATTCGTTTGGCGGCAGGGTCTGTGGTTGTCTAAGCTCAGCAAAACCCCGATAAATGACCGCCTCTTGAGCCTCTACTACCCCCAAAAGCAGCACTATCCATAACAAAATTAGCTTTGGCATAGGTTCAGTAAATCACCTTGTCTGCCAAGCAGGGTGAGAGAGCGCTGATCAAGCCTTGAAGGTGGGTGTGCCAGTTGCGTCAGGGTAGATTGGCAAAACCCGCGGAATGAGTCTATGCGTACCTGGCGCAATTCCTAAAGCGAACTTTCGGAACAGCATCTTGCATTTCAATTCTGGAGACACTTGCCCGCCAAAAAAGCTTGGGCGCCTGAGCCAAACCAAAAAGCGCCTCCCGGGAGGCGCTTTTTGAATAAAGGCAGGCTAGCTCAAGCCACGGATGTCGTCGCGGATGCAGGCCTTGAAGTGTCCAGGGGCCACTTCTTTTAGTTCGGGCACGGTATGGGCGCACTCGGCTATGGCATAGCGGCAGCGGGTGCGGAAGACACAGCCCGAAGGCGGGTTGATGGGGCTGGGAATGTCCCCTTGCAGCACAATGCGCTCCCGCTTGATGGTGGGGTCTGGGGTGGGAATGGCCGACAACAAAGCCTCGGTGTAGGGGTGGCGCGGTCTCAGGTAGAGGTCGCGCGAAGGGGCCAGCTCCATCACCTTGCCCAGGTACATCACCGCGACGCGGTCGGAGATGTACTCCACTACTGCCAAGTCGTGGGCAATAAACAGTATGGTCAGACCCAGCTGTTCTTTAAGGTCTTGCAGCAGGTTGACCACCTGGGCCTGAATCGAAACGTCCAGGGCCGAGACCGGCTCGTCGGCTACGATAAACTCGGGGCGTACCGCCAGCGCCCGTGCAATGCCAATGCGCTGACGCTGACCGCCGGAAAACTCGTGGGGATAGCGGCGCACATGACCCGGGTTCAGGCCCACCAGCTCAAGCAACTCTGCCACCCGTTCGTAGCGGGCCTGGGCCGAGCCCTCCAGGTTGTGAATGACCAGCGGCTCACCAATGATGTCGCCCACCGTCATACGGGGGTTGAGCGAGGCGAAGGGATCCTGGAAGATAATCTGCATCCTGCGCCGGTAGGCCCGAAGCTGGTTCTTAGGTATATGGGTGATGTCCTCACCGTCAAAGCGAATGGTGCCGTCGGTGGGCTCAATCAGGCGCAGGATGGTGCGGCCCACGGTGGTCTTGCCCGAACCGGACTCCCCCACCAAACCCAGTACTTCACCTTTCTTGACAAAAAAGCTGACATCGTTAACTGCTTTTACGTTGGCGACGACTCGAGAGAGGATTCCCCCACGGATGGGGAACCACTTTTTGAGGTTGGTAACCTCTACCAGGTTGGCGGTCGTGGTTTCGGCAACAGATGCACTCATGCTTCCACCGCCTCTCCTTTTTGAATTTCGGCCCAGCGTACACAGCGCACCATATGGCCATTACCGGCATCTTGCAAGGCCGGGATGTCCTGATCACACAACCCCGGCTTGAAGAATTTACAGCGGGGGTGGAAGGCGCAGCCCGGGGGCAGATTAAGCGGGTTGGGTACGTTGCCCGGAATAGCTTCCAGGCGTTGCTGGTGCGTAGCAGCCAGGTCGAGCCGGGGCACGGAGTTCAAAAGCCCCATGGTGTAGGGGTGCAGGGGCTTTTTGAAGGTGGGCACCACATCGGCCTCTTCAACCGCCCGCCCTGCGTACATCACCACCACCCGGTCGGCCATCTCGGCCACCACGCCCAGGTTGTGGGTGATGAACAAAATGCTCATGCCAATCTCTTCACGAAGCTTGTTCATGAGTTCCAGAATTTGCGCCTGGATGGTCACATCTAGGGCCGTGGTGGGCTCGTCGGCAATTAGCAGCGAGGGGTTGCAGGACAGCGCCATAGCAATCATCACCCGCTGACGCATACCCCCCGACATCTGATGGGGGTAGTTGGCCAGGCGCTTTTTGGGCTCGGGTATGCCCACCAGGTCGAGCATCTCAGCGGCTTGCTCGAGGGCTTCCTTCTTACTTTTACCCTGGTGCAGCACAATCGCTTCGGCAATCTGATCACCCACGGTGTAGACCGGGTTGAGGCTGGTCATGGGCTCCTGGAAAATCATGGCGATGTCGTTGCCACGAATCTTGCGCATGGTGGCTTCGTCTTCTTTAGCCAGGTCGCGCACCTTGCCATCCTTGCCCCGAAACAGCATCTGCCCTGCCACGATTTTGCCCGGCGGGTTTGGAATCAGGCGCATCATAGCCAGGCTCGTAACCGACTTGCCCGAGCCCGACTCCCCTACCACCGCCAGGGTTTCGCCTTTGTCAATGTGGAACGATACCCCATCGACGGCTTTGACCACGCCATCGTCGGTAAAGAAGTGAACCTTGAGATCTTTTACATCCACCAGCCGTTTCTCGTCCATTCCTACTCCTAAGCACTGCAACAGCAGATTGCGACATTATATCGCCAACTGGGTCTGGCCCACCCGAGTACCCTGCTTCTCGATGTGCCCACCTGGGGCACTACGCTTTTGGTGGTTTCGCTTCAAGGGTGCAGCAAACCCAGCCTGGCCCCCAGGCTACACTTTAGTGCGCGGGTCGAGGGCATCGCGCAAGCCGTCACCCATGAAGTTATAGGCCAAAACTGCCAGCAGAATAAACACCCCCGGGATCAGGAGCCAGGGACGCTCGGTAAATGCCGTAATGCCAGTAGCCTGGGCCTTGGAGAGCATCAACCCCCAGGAGGTAGCGGGCTCCTGGATGCCCAGGCCCAGGAAGGAAAGGCCCGACTCGCCCAGGATGAACCCGGGAATAGCCAGCGTGACGGCGACAATCAGGTAGGTATAGGTTCCCGGCAGCACATGGCGAATGATGATGCGGGCATCGCCGGCCCCCAAAGCCTGCGCGGCCTGGGCAAACTCCATCTCGCGCAGTTGCAGCACCTGGCTGCGAATAATACGGGCCAGACCGCCCCAGTTCACAAAGGAAAGAATCGTTACCACCAGCACGAAGCGCACTGCGGGTGGCACTTCCATAGGTATCAGCACCGAGAGAATAATCAGCAAAAAGAGGTCGGGGATGGCCGCCAGCACCTCAACCGTACGCATGATGATGGTGTCGAGGTCGAGCTCAATGCGCGGCCACAGCAGAATGTAGCCGATGGCCCCCAGCAACGCTGCGCCAATCAGGCCCGCCACAATGGCCTCGAGGCCGCGGCTGCTTTGCAAAAAGCCCCATACCGTGATCCAGAGCAGCCAGGCAATGCCAATCCAGGCCGAAAGCCAGAGCAAAGCCCGCACCAGATGGCTGCGCCAGACCAGGCTGTATAACAGCAGGCCCAGCACCACCAGGCCCAGCACCAGGCCCAGCCCCCCCAGGGCCAGGGTGCTCACCCGCTGTAGATCGGGTCGGATGTAGCGCTCGTACCCCTGAAACATGCCCCACAACAAGGCCGCCACCAGGGCCAAGCCCAGAAAGGCCAGCAGGTGATCCGACCATCGGCTGCTACGCACAAAAGCCCAGAAGCGTGGGTTCAAAACCCCGATGCTGAAGGTGACCGGCCGGCCCGCGTAGAAACCAGAGATACTGCCCATGAAGATGCCTATTACCAGGGCCAAAGCCACCGCAAAAATACCGATGGTCAGGCTGATGCGCCCCCCGAACCAGATACGGCCCCAGATGTCGCGGCCAAAGTCGTCAGTTCCCCACAAAAAGAGCTTGGCCTTATCCTCTAGCAGCCACGGTCCACCCATCAAGCGCAGGTCGGCAGGGATCAGCCCCAGGAAGCGGTAGGGCTCGCCCTGTACAAAAAAGTAGATGGGATAGCGGCCTTTCTCGCAATCAGTAATGACCTCGACTTTGAAGGTCTCGAGGTTCCTGCGTCGCTCGGAGGCGCACACATAGGGGCGGGTCAGGCGACCGTTTTCGTCGCGCCAGAAAATCTGGGTGGGCGAGGCAAAGGAGAAATCGCGGAAGCTTTTCTCTTCCGGATAAGGAGCCAGGAAGTCGGCGAATAAGGCCCCCAGATAAAACACCAGCAGCACCACAGCGCCCAAGCGGGCCAGCGGATGCCGCTTGAAGCGAATCCAGGCCTGCTGGAAAAAGCTTCGGTTGGCCGGGGGGGTGGACGTCATTTGCGCTCTTCGTAGCATGTCATACCCCCTAGCTGTAGCGGATGCGCGGGTCTACCCAGGCCAGCAGTAGATCCGAAACCACATTACCGATCATCAGCAGCACCGTGGTGATGGTGATCAGGCCCATAATCACGTAGATGTCGATGGCCGAGATAGCCTCCAGCAGAGCGGGCGTAATGCCCGGCCAGGCCATGGTAACCTCCACCAGCCCAGCACCCCCAATCAGAGCCGGCAGCAACCCTCCGATTCCAGCGATAAAGGGAATCACCGCATTGCGCAGGGCGTGCTTGTAGATCACCACCCGCTCATTCAGGCCCTTTGCGCGCGCCGTGCGAATGTAGTCCTGCGAGAGCACATCCAGCATCTGGCCCCGCATGACCCGCATTAAGCCGGCCAGGCCCGAAGTGCCCACCACGATGACCACCGGGAAGGCGTGCCACAAGACGTTGGTAATCCTGGCCCAGAGGGGCGATTCGGTGTAGGGCAGCCGCTCGGGTAGACCAGGGCCTTGCAACAAAGGGAAAAGCATGAGCAATGTGCTCACGCCAAACATCACCAGCCCCACCCAGACACCAAAGCTTACGGGCTGGCCGTGGTTGCTCTTCCACCAAAAGAGGCCTGCGTACACCAGAGTTCCCAGTAACGCCACCGGGAAGAGCAGCCCTGCGGCGCGGGTCAAGTTACCCAGGTGGATAAACTCGGTGGTCATGCCGCCGATGGGTAGGATGCGCATGTTGGTCAAGTCGTTGAGCCAGACCGCCAAAAACAGCATGATTAGACCAAAGAAGAAGTTCGGGATAGCCAGACCTAAAAAGGCCAGCACCGTGAAGGTGCGGTCGGGCCAGGTGTACTTGCGGATGGCCGAGTACACCCCAATGGGAATGGCAATCAAGTAGATCATCAAGGTAGCCAGCACCACCAGAACCATGGAGTTCAGGATGCGCTGGCCGATCACGTTCCACACGTCGGTTTTATAGGAGAGCGAGAGGCCCAGGTAACCCTGCAGGATGCCCGAGAGCCACTTGGCGTACTGCACCGGCAGGGGCTGGTCCAGGCCCAGTTGCTGGCGCAGGTTGGCAATGGACTCGCGATCCTGGGTGGGGTCGAGCTCGAGCCTGGTCACAAAGTCGCCCGGCGCAAGCTGAATCACCAGAAAGGCCAGCAGGGTAGCCCCAAAAAAGGTGGGGATTAGCTGGAGCAGCCTTCGTACAACGTAGCCAAACATAACACCTCAGCATGAAGGCAGGGGGTGGCGGACCACCCCTTGCCCTCGAAGGCTTTTACTCCTTGGCAAAAATAGTCTCGATGTAGGGGGCCTGTCCGGTGATGGAGTTAATTTGCTCCTTGGGGAACATGCCACCCAGGCGGGTCAGGCGGGCCGGGTTGTAGGCCGGGGCCACGGTGTAGATGAGCGGCAGGTTCTCGGCCACCACCTTCTGGAACTGCACGTAAATCTGGCGGCGCTGGGCCTGGTCAAGGGTGGTAGCCCCGCGGGTCATCAGGGTGTCAATGAGCACCTCAAAGGCCTCCACCTTGGCGGGGTTCTTGCCTCCTACGCCTTGGTTCCAGGCGTGGAGGCTGCCGTTAAGCTGCCACACGTTGCGGAAAAAGGCCGGCTCGATACCACCCGTGAGGCCAATCAAGATGGCGTCAAACTCGCGGGTGCCGTCGGCGGCAGGAGTGGTGAGCTGGCGCACCAGCTCGTTGAAGTCAATGGGCCGGTATTCGACCTTGACCCCCACCTTGCGGGCTTCGTCGCGGAAGATCTGGGCGATGCGCTCACGCACGTTGTTGCCCTGGTTGGTGACCAGGTTGAACTCGAGCACCTTACCCTGGGCGTTCACCAGCCAGCCATCGCGGTTCTTGGTACGGAAGCCCAGTTCGGCCAAGAGCTGCACGGCCTTCTGCGGGCTAAACTCGAACTTGGCTACATCGTCGGTGAAGAAGGCTTTGTTGGGAATGGAAATGGGGCTCCACTGGGGCTGGCCCAGGCCACCCAGGGCCACCTCGATCATGGACTTCTTGTCCATCAGGTGGGCCATGGCCCGGCGGAACTTGACCTGGCGGAAGAGGTTTTCTTTGAAGGGATCCTTGTGGTTCCAGTTGAACACGATGAAGTTGGTGCCCAGGGTTACGTCCACGTTGGGGAAGATCTCGGCCCGCAGACGGTTGGCCCGGATGCGCTCCAGCACCTGGGCCACCTGGTCGGCGTTGGCCGCCGAGAAGGTATCGGCCTCCCCGGCCAGGAACCGCGCGAGCTGGGCGTTCAGGTCGGGCACGATCTGCACGGTGTAGCGCTCGAGGTAGGCCACCGGGTTGTTGCGCTCATCCACGCCCCAGTAGTTGGGGTTGCGCACCAGAACCACCCGCTCGCCCTTGACATAGCTATCCAGCTTGAAGGGACCACCCGAAACCACCTGGGCCGGGGGGGTGTCCAGGTTCCACAGGGCCTGGAGTTGCTGCACTCCAGCGCGATAGGCAGGGCCAAAAATGTGCTCGGGCACGATATACCAGCCCTGGATCAGGGCCGGTGCGTAGGGCTTGGGAAAGTCGGCCCGCACGGTGAACTGGTCTACTTTAGTCCACTTGATGGGCTGACCATCCAGGATGAAGCTGCTGCGGGAGTTGGAGTTAACCCGCTGGTCAGCATGGACGGTGGCGCTGAAAATTACGTCGTCGGCATCAATGGCCTGTCCATCCGACCATTTAGCCCCTTCGCGCAGCTTGAAAATAACGGTCAAGCCGTTGTTGCGCACCTCCCACGACTTCGCCAGACGTCCTTCGGGGGCCTGGGTATAGGGGTCGTAGGTGGTCAGATAAGGCAAAAATAGCGCGATGATGTCGGTGGACGAGGTTTCGCGGGCCACAAAGGGGTTCCAGGTGCGGGGGTCGGAGATGGAGGTAACCCGATACGCACCACCGGCACGGCCTGGCTCAGTGCCCTTGAACACCTTGGGCTGGGCCATAGCCAGTCCAGCCAGGGCAAGCATTCCTAAGACCAACAGTTTCTTCATTCTTAGCCTCCTACTATAGTTTGGACAGTTCACCACCCTCGCTCTTTTGTAAAAAAAGCATCAGAGCCAGATGGACTTGGTACAAAGCTATAAAGCCATCAAGCGGCTGTCAAGGCCTGGAGGTGTAAATGCAGTCGAAATTACATCCACCGAACGGTGGATAAGGCTTAGTCGCAGCGCTTTTGATGTGAGTCAAATAGCGTCCAGAACAATATAATCGGCCCTGGGCAGCGGGCTTGGGATTTAGGGGTTGCCAGCTTTGGGCGGGCAGGCTTCCGCAGATTAAGCTGCGACATTCCACTGGCAAAGCAACTTTATTGCCGGGCCGGCAAGCACACAAAACCGCAGGGAAAGGCGGGTTTTAGCGCCTTATCAAGCACGGTTTCGCGTGACCAGCACAACGGTTTTGGGAAACGCCAGGCCTGCGAGCGCCCGGTACAGAGGCCTCGAGGCTCAAAGCAAGGCCTTCACCAAGCGGCGTTTATCGAGGGAAGAAGCGGAACGAGAAGGCCAGCACCACAAAGAGTATGCCCAGCACTACGGTAATACGGTACAGGCCACCGGTAACCCCACGGGTGCTGAAAAGATCGGTCGAACCGCCAAACATATCGCCTGCGCCCTGTTTGGGTTCCTGGGAAAGCACCAGATAGACCAGGAACCCGGCCACGGCGATGTAGAAGAAAATTAGGACGTTTTGCAAGAACTCCACGTAAGGCCTCCACTGCACTTGGGATTGGTTGGTGCCGGGAATGGGACTCGAACCCACACGGCTGTTAACCGTCCGATTTTGAGTCGGGTGCGTCTACCAATTCCGCCATCCCGGCACGCCCGCACATTTCTGGCATACCTGCCAGCAAGACTAAACTATAGTGCCTTTTGCGCGGTTGCGCAAGCCAATCACACCCAAAAACCCGGCCAAAGCCACTGCCCAGTCTCCAAAGCGCACGTAGGGGGTCTGGTACTGCAGCAGGCCAAAAGCCCCCACCAAGTAGGTGGCTTGCCGCTGCGGTATGCGGGCCGTAACCCGTCCGTAGGGGTCGATGATGGCCGTTACGCCATCGTTGCCAGCGCGCAGCAGCCAGCGCCCGGTTTCCACCGCCCGCAGACGGCCCATCTGAAAGTGTTGCAAGCCCCCAAAGCTGGGGCCATACCAGGCATCGTTGGAGCCGAGTTGCAACACCTCGGCGCCGTTTAGAACAAGCCTGCGGGCTATCGCCGGGAAGACCGACTCATAGCAAATAAACGCACCGTACCGGCCCAGGGGGGTGTGCCCCGTGCCGGGGGTGCGGCTAACCAGGTCGCCGTGAAAACCAAGGGCGCGGAAAAAGAAGCGGTATACGGGGCGCAAGACCTCGGCCCAGGGAAAGTTTTCGCCGAAGGGAACCAGCCGGTTTTTGTCGTAGTAATGGGTAATCTGGCCCCCATACACCCGCACCGCACGATTGGTCAGGCCGGTCTCGAGGCCGCTAATAAGCTCCCGGCTCCCGAGCAAGGCCACTAGTTCGGGCGAGAAGCCAGAAACTGCGGTTTCGGGCCAGACCACCACGGTTGTATCGGGGTGGGCCTGCAATCCCTGGCGGGTAAGTTGCAGGTAGGTTTCTTCGGCCGAGGCACCCTCGAGCTTCCGCAAAGGGTTGATGTTGCCCTGCACCAAAAGGGCTTTCTGGCTTCCCTGTGCAGAAGGAAGCGGCATAACCCACAGCCCCAGCCAAAACAGGCCCAGTCCAAACAGGCCCAAAGCCGGAAGTGAAAAAACCACCGGGTCTTTCCGCAAGCGCTGCCAGGCCGCATACACACAGAGCGCCACCCCCATCACCACCAGCGAAAGCAGGTAAACCCCGCCCAGGCTGGCCAGCAGCCGCCCAGGGGCATCCACCAGAGCATAGCCCACAAAACCCCAGGGAAAGGCAATTTCGCCCAGGGAGGTGAGGTATTCCTGCACCACCCACAACCCAGCCCTGGCCAGCGGCCTGCCCCGGGTCAGGCCAAACACGACCCCCCAGATGGCCGCCTTGATCAAGACCAGCGGCAGGTAGGGCACCGCCCCCCAGGGCGTTTCAAAAAGCACCACAAAGCTAAGGGGTAGCCAGACCAGGTGCATCGCCCAGAAGCCCATTCCGGCCAGCATTCCAAAGCGGAAGCCCCCCCTGGTCAAAAGCCAGACCAGAGGCAATGGGGCCAGAAAGCCCAGCGGGCTGGGGGGTTGAGTAAGCGCTAGGGCCGCACCTAAAAGCAGCGGAAACCAGGTCTGCACCACCCAATCATACGCGGCAGGGCCTTGAGTAAACGAGATTACGGCGAGTGGCCCAGCACCAGCGCCCGAACATGGCAAAATGATGGCAACATGCGACTGGGAATTATCGCCGAAATACATGCCAACCTGCCTGCGCTCGAGGTGGCCCTCGAGGCCCTGCGCAAGGAGGGGGTTGAGCAGGTGCTGGCTGTGGGAGATCTGGTCGGCTATGGTCCCCATCCCCGACAGGTTATTCGCAAGCTCGACCGTGAGGGCATTCCCTGTGTCCCAGGAGCCGCCGACCTTCGGGTAGCCTATGCCCTGCCCTCCCCACCGCGGGAAGGCATCGCCGAGACCACCATCATCTGGACCCGGGAACAGCTGGGCACTCGCGAGATGCAATTTCTACGCAACCTTCGCTCGCGTCACCGCTACGAGACCCCAGGGGGGCGCCTGATGGCCTTCCACGGCTCGCCCGAAGACCCCGAGCACAAAATTGACCTGAACGAAGCCCACCCCCAGGAAATTCTGAAGATGCTCGAGTCCATTCGCTCGCGTTACGCGGTGGTGGCCGGTAAGCACATCCCCTTTCGTAGGGCCGTACACAAAGGGGTGGTTTTCGACCCCGGTTCGGTGGGCTTGAGCCTGGGGGGCGAGCCAGGGGCCGATGTGCTCATTCTGGAAGATGATGTCCACGGCGATGTGCTCCACCGCTTTTTGAAGCTGCCCTACGACTACGGTCAGGTTACCTTCGACCTGGCGGCCTGGGAGCTGCCCGAGGTGTTGGCAGAAGTGGTGCGGCAGGGGCGGTTTCCCCAGTGAGGCTGAGGGTGGGGTTTATACCCGCCCTTCCAGCAACCCCAGCGCCACCTCGGCCACCTGCGGCTCGGGGTCTTGGCGCAGGGGCCACAGGGCTTCCAGGTCGCCCAGTCGGGCCAGGGCTTGGGCGGCGGTGGCCCGCACCACCGGATTCACGTCCTGGGCGGCGTGGCGCACCAGGGGCAGGTAGTCCGGGTTGCCCAGGTTGGCCAGCACCACCAGCGCATTGCGGGCCATACGGGTACGACCCGGTCGCAGGAAGACGGTTCCGGCATATTTGCGTTCGAAGGCCTTGGAGGAAAGGTAAAAATAATCTTCCAGGTTGGGGTAGGCCAGCTCGGGTTCGGGGATAAAGTCCTGCCAGAAAGACCTGGCCTTGCGGTTCCAGGGGCACACCTCCTGGCAGACATCGCAGCCAAACAACCAGTCCCCCATGCCCGCCCATAGTTCAGCAGGAATCAGGCCTCGGTGTTCGATGGTCCAGTAGCTGATACACAAGCGGGAATCCATGGTTCCATCGCCCAGCAAGGCCCCGGTGGGGCACCCCACCACACAGCGGGTACAGGTTCCGCAGCGGTTCGGGTAAGGCGCTTCTAGGCGGGTTGGGGGAAGAGAGGTGAGCAGAACCGCCAGCGTGAGGTAGGTGCCCTCCCCCATCCGCATCAGCATGGCGTTGCGGCCAATCCAGCCCAGGCCCCCCAGGGCGGCATAGGAACGCTCGGACAGGGGACCGGTATCCACATAGCCCTTAGCCTCTAGGCCCAGGCTTTGGGCCAGGCGCTCGAGGGCCTGTAAATGGGGCGCTATCAAGAGGTGGTAATCCCGCACCCAGGCGTAGCGGGCCACCCGGCCCAGGCGAAGGCCACCAGTAGGCTTTGGGGGCGGGGGGTAGGCATGGGGGGCCGCCAGCACCAGCACGCTCTTGGCCCAGGCGAAGCGCTGCGGCGGGTTGAGCCGGATCTCCAGGTTTTGCGCCAGGTAAGCCATCTGGGCCTGCCTGCCCTCGGCTACCCAGTCGCGGTAGCGTTGCTGGGTTTCCTGCGGCAAATCCAGGCCAGCCCACGCCGTCAGAAAGCCCTGCTCTTGCGCTGCCTGCTCGAGGGTTTCGGCCACCTGCACACCCCGATTGTGCGCAGTGGGCCCGATAAATACAAGCCATACTGGCCTGTCCGTCTGGCATAAGCCGCCCGGAGGGCTTGTGCAGCCCGCTACGCATACATTTGGTATACCGTGCTCTACAATAGCCTTTGTGAGTGTGAACGCTCCGCGTGACTTTTTTGCCGAACAGGGCCTCGAGCCCCTTACCGCCCAGGGCTATGCGCTACAGGCCCGCTCCCAGGCCTTCCCCTACCTGAAGGCCCTCTCCGAGCGTGTGCTGGTCTACGACGGGGCCATGGGGACGGAAATCTTCAAGTACAACCTGAGCGACGCCGATTTTGGCGGAGCCCAGTACAGCGGCTGCCCGGAAATCCTGAACCGCACCCGCCCCGATGTGATCGCCGCCATCCACCAGAGCTACCTCGAGGCCGGCGCCGACGTCATCGAGACCAACACCTTCGGCTGCTTGCCCCATGTGCTGATGGAGTATGGCCTGGAGGCCGAGGCCGAAGACCTGGCCTACGAGGCGGCCCGGATCGCCCGTCAGGTTGTAGATAACGGGAAGGACGAAACAACGCGATTTGTAGCCGGCGCGCTGGGGCCGGGCACCAAGCTCATCTCGCTGGGGCAGATTGGCTGGAAGGAGATGTTCGAATCGTACCGCACGGCGGCCCGGGGCCTGGTTCGCGGTGGGGTGGATCTACTCCTGATCGAAACCTGCCAGGACGTTTTGCAGATTCGCTGCGCAGTGCTGGCCTGCCGCCAGGCCATGCGCGACCTGGGACGGGAGGTGCCGCTGCAAGTGCAGGTTACCTTCGAGGCCACCGGAACGATGTTGGTGGGCAGCGACGATGGGGCCGCCCTGACGGTGCTGGAAAGCCTGCCGGTGGATGTGGTGGGCATCAACTGTGCGGTGGGGCCCGATCTGATGGACACCCACATCCGCTACTTCTGCCAGAACAGCACCCGCTGGGTCTCCTGCCTGCCCAACGCCGGCCTTCCCCGCAACGAGGGGGGCCGAGCGGTTTTTGACCTCACCCCTGCCGAGCTGGCCCGCTGGCAGCTCAAGTTTGTGCGGGAGTACGGCCTGAACGCGGTGGGCGGCTGCTGCGGCACCGGGCCTGCACATATCCGGGCGCTGGTGGAGGGGTTGCGGGGGCACAGCCAGGTGCTTCGGGGTAGCCAGCAGAACCCCAAGCCCTCGCCTTTGGGCCAGGTGGCCAGCCTCTACCAGAGCGTGCCGCTGCGGCAGGAGACCGGCCTCCTGATTGTGGGTGAGCGCACCAACGCCACCGGCAGCAAGAAGTTCCGCGAGCTGTTGTTCGCCGGCGACTTCGACGGCATGAACCAACTGGCCAGCGAACAGGTGGACGAAGGGGCCCACGTGCTGGATGTCTCGGTGGCCTGGACCGGGCGCGACGAGGTGCGCGATATGCGCGAGGTGCTGAAACGCTTTGCCACCAGCGTGCCCATCCCCATCATGATTGACACCACCCAGGTAGAGGTGATGGAGGAAGCCCTCAAGCACCTGGGCGGGCGGGCCATTTTGAACTCGGTGAACCTGGAAGACGGCCTGGAGAAGTTCGACCGGGTGGCGGCCCTGGCCAAGCAGCACGGCGCAGCCCTGGTGGCCCTGACCATTGACGAGGACAAAGAAGCCGGCATGGCCAAAACCGTGGAGCGCAAGGTGGAGATTGCCCTGCGCATGTACGAGCGGCTCACACGGGTGCACGGCATCCCAGGCGAGTCCATTTTGTTCGATCTGCTCACCTTTCCCATCACCCAGGGCGACGAGGACACCCGCAAGCTGGCCCGGTGGACCATCGAGGGCATCCGCAAGGTGCGTGAACTGCTGCCCGAGGTGGGCTTCATCCTGGGCGTTTCCAACGTATCGTTTGGGCTCGCGCCGCAGGCCCGGGTGGTGCTTAATTCGGTCTTTTTGGATGAGTGCATCCAGGCCGGCCTGACCGCGGCCATTCTGAACGCCGGCAAAATTCTGCCCATCAACCAGATTCCGCCCGAGCCGTACCGGCTGGCCCTGGATCTGATTTACGACCGGCGGCAGTTCGGGCCGGGCGGCGAGGTGATCCACGACCCGCTTTTTGCCTTTGTGGATTACTTCGCCAAAAACAAGGTCGACAAAACCCTGGCCCACGACCCCCTGGCCGGGCTTTCCTTGGAGGAGCGCCTGAAAAAACGCATCATCGAGGGGCGCAAGGTGGGCCTCGAGGCCGACTTGGAACAGGCCCTGGAAAAGTACAGCCCGGTGGAGATCATCAACCAGATCCTGCTCGAAGGCATGAAGGTGGTGGGCGACCTGTTCGGCACGGGCAAGATGCAGCTGCCCTTCGTGCTGCAAGCCGCCGAGACCATGAAGGCCGCGGTGCGCTACCTCGAGCCGCGCATGGAGAAGCTCGAGGGCGTGCACAAGGGAACCATGGTCATCGCCACGGTCAAGGGCGATGTGCACGACATCGGCAAGAACCTGGTGGACATCATCCTCTCCAACAACGGCTATAAGGTGGTCAACCTGGGCATCAAGAAGCCCATCGAGGAGATCCTGGCCGCGGTGGAGGAGCATAAGCCCGACGCGGTGGGGATGAGCGGGCTTTTGGTCAAGAGCACCGTGGTGATGAAGGAGAACCTCGAGTACATGGCGGCTCGAGGGGTCAGCCTGCCGGTGGTACTGGGCGGAGCCGCCCTCAACCGGCACTACGTGGAAAACGACCTGCGCCAGGTCTACACCACCGGCCCGGTTTATTATGCTTCCGATGCCTTCGACGGGCTGCAGCTGATGGAAGAGTTGACCGGAAATGCCCCACCCCAACTGACCAGCCGCGAGATGAGCGGCCACAAGTACAAAACTGCCTACGAAATTCTGCAGGAGAAACTGATGGCCGGTTCCGAGTACATCCCTTCCAACACCCC
>NZ_JBEVAL010000018.1:0-45351 GCF_051297115.1 Meiothermus cerbereus | reverse complement strand
CGCCTGCTGGGGGTGGAGCGATATTACCTGCTGGAGTGAAGGGGGGTGCGGAATGTGGGCGAAAGATCGCTTTAGGAATTGCGCCAGGTACGCATAGACTCCGCGGGTTTTGCCAATCTACCCTGGCGCAACTTAGCCCCTGGGGCTCTAGGTTTGATCGTAGGTCGAGAGCGCTTTTTCCTCAGCGGGGATGCGGATGGTCAGCAACAACAAAGCGTTGAGCAGCGTGGCTGCCAGGGCGGTGATCCAAGCGTTGAAGATGAGCGGCAAAGACAGCAACTCCAGCGCAACTGCCAGGTAGTTGGGGTGGCGCAGGTAACGGTAGGGGCCACTGGTGATCTTTTTTGCGCCGGGTACGATGATGATGCGGGTATTCCAGTACCTGCCCAGGCTTTGAATAGCCCAGTAGCGTAGGCCCTGAGCCAGTACGAATAGTGCCAGCCAGAGCCACCAGATGGGGGAGAGCTGCTGGCGTGCCAAACCCTCGAGCAGCCATCCCAGCATCCAGCCAATGTGCAGCAGGAAAAAAAGCGGGTAGTGTTCGCGTCCGTACTCCCTGGCCCCCTGGGATAGGGCCCAACGCAGGTTGGCCTGGGCCAGCCGCAGCTCTAGAATTCGCTGCAGCACCACGAAGGCCAGTGCCAGCCAGAGGGCTACCACTCTAAGACCACCCCTTCTGCCGCAAAGCCAGGCCCCAGGGCAAGCAATACCCCTTTGCTTCCGGTGGGGGGGCGCTCGAGCTGGTACATCTGCCGGGCCAGCACAAAAAGCACCGTGGGGCTCGACATATTGCCAAACTTTTTGAGCACGCAGAAGGAGGCCTCGAGGCTCTTCTCGTCCACCGCCATGCCGCTTCGGTAGGCTGCGAGCACCTTGACCCCGCCGGGGTGGAGCGTCCAGGTGTGGATGTCCTCTGCCGATAACCCATAGCAGGCCAGCCCTTCTCGAATCAGGTGGCCCAGCTCGCCTTGAACCAGGGCGGGTATGCTTTGAGCAAAACGCACCTGCAGCCCCTCGGGGCTTAAGTCCCAGCCCATCACGTCGTAGCTGTCGGGCAGCAGGCGACTAAAGCCACCCAGAATGGCTGGGCCAGCGGGGGGGCGTGTGGAGGTAGGGCCTCCCAGTACCACTGCGGCGGCCCCATCGGCAAACAAACTGGTGGCCACCAGGTTGCTTTTGCTCAGGTCGCCCCGGACAAAAGTAAGGCTGCAAAGCTCGACTGCTACCAGCAGCACATACTGGCCGGAACCTTGTCCGGCTAGCTCGGCGGCCCGGGCCAGCCCCGCCGCACCGCCTGCACAGCCCAGCCCCCACAGGGGGAGGCGAACCACCGAAAGGGGCAGACCCAGGCGTTGCGCCAGGTGGGCCTCGAGGCTTGGGGTGGCAATGCCAGTGGTGGTGACCAGAACCACGGCCCCTACCTGCTGGGGCTCGAGGCCCGCCAGCGCCAGGGCTTCTCGGCTGGCTTTTTCGCTCAGGGCCAGGGCGCTTTCGAACCAGAGTTGGTTTTTTTCGCTAAAACCATGGGGCTGTGCGAACCACTCGAGCGGGGCGGCCAGGTAGCGCGACTCGATACCGGTGTTTTCAAAGACGCCCAGGAGCCGCTTCAGGCCCTCAAGGCGCTCAAATAAAACCTGCGCCAGCGCGCGCGCCTCTGGCTGGCCCACCTTGTGGGGCGGGTTGGCCGTGGCGATGCTCAAAATTCTGGGGTGCATCAAAAACCTCAGCCGTCGCTTTCGGGGGTAGCGCAGGAATCGCGAAACACATACTGCGAGATGCGTTTGCGGTGATCGGACTTCCAGTCTATGCGGGGCCGGGGTTTTTCCGCTGGTAGGTAGCCCAGCCGGTAGATGGCCATAAGCTCGAGGTGCGCGGGCACTTCCAGCAGCGCTTTTAGCTCCTCCCAGGCTGCGGGTACTTCCATGGGCGTGGAGACAAACTGAATGCCCATGCCCAGCTCCACTGTGGTGAGCCAGATGTTTTCAATGGCCATACCCAGACCCAGCACACTGTAAAAGCCCGAGAGTTCGCCAGGGCGATACTCCTGCTTGTCCAGCAGCGCGGCCAGCAGCAATGGCGAACCCGCTATCAGCTTGCGGTTGTCCTCGCCCAGGGTTTGGGGAACACGCAATGTCCGCAAAAGCCCCAGGGCCGAGGGGCTCATAATTTGGCGGGTAAAAGGACGCAAAGGCCCTGGCAACTGGTCAATCAGGATGCCGTCCCGCCGCTCCTCGAGTTCCTTTTCGCTAAAACGGAAGTAGGGGCGGTACCGCTCGAAAAATTTGCCATCCGCAATGAGCTGCTGCATGGTTTGTCCGCCAATCTCGGCGATTTTTTCTCGTTTGGCTTGATCTTCAATCAAGATAAAACGCCAGGGCTGCGAGTTGAAGTGGCTGGGGGCCCGGCTGGCAGCTTCCATCAGTAGGTGCTGGTGCTCTCTGGAGACAGGCCTGTTCAGAAAGGGGCCATTGGTGGTTCTGCGTTTACGAATAACTTCTAGAAACTCCATAATCAACCCCCTACCGACAGCAAGTATCCCACCAAACCTACCACGCCCAGTGTGGGGTGGAGCCAGGTGCGGGGCCGGGCTCTGGGGAACAGGGCCAGACACCCCACGGTGAGTAATAACCACCACTCCCTGGCAAAAACCAAAGCCAGCACAGCGCTTACAAATACCACCAGATAAAGCCCGTGGTGCCACAGACCAAAGCGGGCCAGCCGAAACTGGGCGGCCAGACCCACCAGCAGATTGAGCACATAAAGGCCAAATCCCACTGCAACAAAAAGGGACATCCCCCCCAGCATAACGGTATGGCCAATTATGGGTGTGCACACCGGCTCGAGGTCAAGCCTTGCTGTCGGCGCTTTTCTGCGCTTGAAGCACGCCCAGTTCCACGCAAACAGCAACAGGGTTGGCTGGCAACAGGCCCTTCGGCGATTACGCGGCTGTGGGGCTAATCACAGCCTGGAACCGGGCGAACACCTGTTATGGCTACCTTCGCTCACAGCTCGAGCCGGTCCAGCGGCCACCCCGGGTCTGGCACTCCCGCCGCAGGTTTTCCTCGGGGGCGCGCAACACCGCAAACACCAGACCCGCCGGGTAACCACCAGCACCAGCCCCCAGGCCCAGCTCCAGGCGGGTCAGGGTGAAGCTTTCGCGGGTACTGGGAACCTGGGTGCTCACATAACCTTGCCCATCCCAGGTGTAAATCACACTTTTGATCACCCGGCCATGGGGGCGATACGGCGGGTTGACCTGCAATTCAATCTCGATGGGCTTTAAAAAGCCGGTGGCCCCTGAGGAAAGCCGGAAAATCCCCACCACCTCACGTTCGGGGAGGGTCTGGATAAAAAACACTTCGTTTTGGGGCGGGGAAGTGGGTACGGCTTGCAGGCGCTCGAGGCGGAAGCGAACCGAAGAAACCAGGGCACCAGGAGGAATCAACACCTGAATACCAGGTAGTGTCAGGGCCCCACCTTGCGCATCAACACGGCGCTCGACCACAGGGGCGCTCAGCCCCCATCCCCCAGTTGCCATCAGACCAAACAGCAGTACCAGCCGAATCATAGCTTCACCCTACTTCCCTGCCCAGGTTAACCTACAAATATCTGAGAAAATCCAAGTTTGTTCTGCACCAACCTTGCATAGGGCTTCAACCGGGCGGAGAAAGAAAACTGAAGCTCGATGGGGACATGGTACGGCGCCCCTACCTACAGGGGAAGGCCCTCGACGGAGGGACTGGCGGGCTACAAACCTACCAGCTTTCTGGCCTCGGCCAGGATGGCCTTTACGGTTTTCTCGTCCTGGGCTTCGCAATAAATGCGGAGCACTGGTTCGGTGCCGGAAGCCCTGAACAGCAGCCAGCCGGTATCATTGAAAAGCCACTTGATGCCGTCCAGATTCTCGCTGCCGCTCACCTGCTGAGCTGCGATGGGATGCGGGGTTTGCACCTTCTCCATGACCTGCTTAAGCTGCTGCATCGAGGGCAGGTGTAAATCGATGCGGTCGTAGGCGTGCTTGAAGCCTACCTCGGCTTCAATTTCGGCAAACTGCTGACCCAGGCTTTTTCCACTATGCACCACCGCTTCCAGGAGCAACAGGGCGTTGAAAATCCCATCGCGTTCGGGTATGTGCCCGGCCACCCCGATGCCGCCCGATTCTTCTCCCCCAATCAGGACACCGCCCTTTAGCATCTCGTCGGTGATGTATTTGAAACCGATGGGCGTGACCATCAGCTCCAGGCCCAGCTTATGCGCGAGCTTGTCGATAATTTTGGAGGTTGAGAAGGTCTTGACCACCCGCCCGGATAGCCCTTTGTGATGAAGGTGTTTGAGCAACACCGCAAAAATCTGGTGGCTGTTGAAGTTGATTCCGCCGGCCAGTACAGCCCCAATTCGGTCAGCGTCCCCATCGTTGACTGCGGCAAAGGTGGGGTCTTCCTCTGCTTTGAGCACGGTCATGAGGGTGAACTGGTTTTGGGGGATGGGTTCGGGATTTACACCGTAGAACATGGGGTCGGGCACGGCGTGCAGCTCACGAAGCTCGAGCTTCAGTCCCGCATGCTTAGCAAAACCGGCCAGCCAACCGGCCCCGGCCCCGCCCAGGCTGTCGTGGTACATCACCCCGCTGTAGTTACGCAGCGCCTCCATATCCAGCTGCTGGGCAAGGAAATTGTAGTAGTCTTTGCGCACATCGAAGCTATGAACGGTTGCGCTGGCTCTTTTGGGTTCGGCACCAAGGTGCTTTTCCACTTCAGCTACCAGGGCCGGTGTGGCCGCCCCGCCGTAGCTGCCCTTTATCTTGAACCCCAGGTACTCGGCGGGGTTATGGCTTGCGGTAATCATTACCCCCCCATCGGCCTGCAAGTGCTTCACTGCAAACGAGAGCACCGGCGTGGGGAGGTAAGACCTGGCAAGGTAGACTTCCAGTCCGTTGGCGGCCAGAACCTCGGCGGCCCTTTGGGCAAACTTATTGGCCAGGAAGCGGGTGTCATAACCAACCACCACCCGCTTGCCCTGGTGCTCGAGCAGGTATTGGGCGTAGGCCTGGGCCACGAGCGCCACATTGTCGAAGGTGAATTGGTCGCCAATAATGGCTCGCCAGCCGTCGGTACCAAACTTGATGCCTGTATTAGATAGGTTGCTGACGGCTTCTTTCGCCTCTTCCATACCTAAACACTATACAGGAGGTAAAGGCAAGGGGCGCAGGGAATTTGCCGGTTCGCGGCGAACCTGCATGACTCACCCCCTGTCATGGGCTGGGTGATAGACTTCTAAGGCTTTATGTCCGACCTCCTTTCTTCCCTCAATCCCTCCCAGCAGGAGGCCGTTTTACACTTTGAAGGCCCGGCCCTGGTGGTAGCAGGCGCCGGCTCTGGTAAGACCCGCACAGTGGTGCACCGAATTGCCTATTTGCTGCGTGAGCGGCGCGTGTATCCCGCCGAGATACTGGCCGTAACCTTTACCAACAAAGCCGCTGGGGAGATGAAGGAGCGGCTGGAAAAAATGGTGGGGCGCCCTGCAAAAGATCTCTGGGTTTCCACCTTTCATGCGGCGGCGGTGCGTATTTTGCGTGCCTATGGTGAATATGTGGGGCTCAAGCCGGGGTTCGTTATTTACGACGACGATGACCAGAATGCGCTTTTGAAGGAGATTTTGAAAGAGCTTGCGCTCGAGGCCAAACCCGGCCCATTCCGGGCCATGATTGACCGCATTAAGAACCGTGGGGATGGTCTGGTGGAGTTTTTGCGCGAGGCCCCCGACTTTATTGGGGGAGTGCCCAAGGATGTGGCTGCCGAGGTCTACCGCAAATACCAGAGCGGCTTGCGGATGCAGGGGGCGGTGGACTTTAACGACCTGTTGCTGCTGACCATCGAGCTTTTTGAGCAGCACCCCGAAGTCTTGCACAAGGTGCGCCAGCGGGCCCGCTTTATTCACGTGGATGAGTACCAGGATACCAACCCGGTGCAGTACGAGCTAACCCGCCTGCTGGCTGGTGAAAAGCCCAACTTGATGGTGGTGGGCGACCCCGACCAGAGCATCTATGGCTTCCGGAGTGCTGACATCAACAATATCCTCGACTTTGCCAAAGACTACCCTGGTGCCAGGGTTATTCGCCTGGAAGAAAACTACCGCTCGAGCAGCATCATCCTGCGGGTGGCCAATGCGGTTATCGAGAAAAACGCCCTGCGCTTGGAAAAGGTTCTGCGCCCTACCAAAGAGGGGGGAGAGCCGGTACGCCTCTACCGTGCCCCCAACGCCCGCGAGGAAGCCGCTTTTGTGGCTCGAGAAATTGTCCGGCTAAGGGATTTCCAGCACATTGCAGTGCTCTACCGCACCAACGCCCAGTCGCGCTTGCTGGAAGAGCACCTGCGGCGGGCCAATGTGCCAGTACGCCTGGTAGGGGCGGTGGGTTTTTTTGAGCGCCGGGAAATCAAGGATCTGCTGGCCTATGGGCGCGTTGCCATCAACCCGGCCGACTCGATTAACCTGCGCCGCATTGTGAACACGCCACCCCGGGGCATTGGGGCCACCACGGTGGCCAAGCTGGTTGAACACGCCCAGAAGTCCGGCATCACAGTCTTTGAAGCTTTTCGCCTTGCTGAGCAGGTGATTAGCCGTCCCCAGCAGGTGCAGGCGTTCGTGCGACTGCTGGACGAACTGATGGAAGCGGCCTTCGAGACCGGCCCAGCAGCTTTTTTCGAGCGAGTGCTGGATGAAACGGGTTTCCGCGATGCCCTCAAGCAAGAACAGGACGGCGAAGACCGTCTGCAAAACGTGGAAGAACTGCTGCGAGCCGCACGGGACTGGGAAGAAGAGGAGGGTGGTAGCCTCGCGGACTTCCTCGACTCGGTGGCCCTGACGGCCAAAGCCGAAGAGCCGCAGGGGGATGCCCCGGAGGTGGCCGTAACCCTTATGACCCTGCACAACGCCAAGGGCCTCGAGTTTCCCACGGTATTTCTGGTGGGCTTGGAAGAAAACCTGCTGCCCCACCGCAATAGCCTGAACCGCCTGGAAGACCTGGAAGAAGAGCGACGCCTGTTTTATGTAGGCATTACAAGGGCCCAGGAGCGGCTTTATTTGTCCTATGCTGAAGAGCGGGAAACCTATGGCAAGCGTGAATTCACCCGCCCGAGCCGTTTTTTGGAGGATATTCCCCAGGATCTGCTCAAGGAGGTGGGGGCTTTTGGCGATAGCGAGGCGCCGGTGCTGTCGTACAGCCGCCCTGAGCCCAGGCCCAAAACCCAGCTTTCCGAGTTTAAGGGTGGCGAAAAGGTCAAACACCCCAAGTTTGGCAGCGGGACGGTGGTCGCCGCAATGGGTGGGGAGGTTACGGTGATGTTTCCTGGAGTTGGCCTGAAAAAGCTGGCCGTCAAATTTGCCGGGCTCGAGCGGCTCGATTGATTAAGTTTAGCTAAGCCTTGCTTTAGAGCGCTCTTCATAGCTCTTGAGCCCGTCAGCAACATTACTACTGCCTCCTGCACAGGGTGCGATAGACTTCCCTTGCAATAGCTGCACACTGCCGAGTAGGGTGGGGGTATGAAAAAGCATACTGGTCGCATTGGAGCAGTATTTGTGCTGTTGTTCGGCCTGGCATTTGCCAGCGGTGCGGATATTGGCTTTTCGGTACGAAACGGCCCTGGCGGTAATTTCATGGGTCATCTAGGACTCTACCTGGACGGCTACCCCATCGATTTTCGCTCCCAGCTGGTGGTGGGCTCCCCGGGCGGGCTTTACCTGAGCGCCGAGGTGGTGTATGTGCTGCCCATCTTCTTGCTGGTGCGGCCATACCTGGCCGGCGGGCTGGCGTTGGGTGTCACGGGCTACACCGCTCAAAACGAGTTGCGGCTGCGCTTTGGTGAGCGCTTCTATGCCGTTTTTTCGGCAGGTGTGCAGTTTCCTGACCGGGGTTACCGGCCTTACCTCGAGGTGAGCCAGATCATAGGCTCGGAGAGCTTTCAACGCTTCACGGTGGGCTTTATTGTGGGAGGCTTCTGAGACCGGTGGCTTTTTAGGCGCAGGTCTGCCAGTAAAAGCGTTGAATAAGAATCGCTCCGGTGCAGCAGACCGGACGAACCAAGGACACTTCTTACGGGTTGGCTTTGGCCTGATTCGGGCGGGGTTCATACAAAACCTAAGATGGCCCAGGGTCTGCAGGCGTTGTAGATTAGAGGGCGATGCACGCCCGCGATTACACCGCAACCCGCCCCCTGGTGGTCTTTCACCAGGGCCACAGCCGCTGGTTCGAGCCGTTACTGGCAGCCTCGTTGCACCACCACCTGCCCCTGTTTGTCTACCCAAGCCAGCCGGGAGCGAACCTCGAGGCCGCCCTCATGGGCCTTCAGGCTCTGGGGTTCCGGGGCGCGGTGCTGGAAGACCCCGGCCTGCAGGTTCTGGCCCTGGATGCCCTGCAAAACCTCGAGCCCGAGGCGCTTCAAGCCCGGCGGGTAGACCTGGTGCTGCCCGAGGTTACTGGAAACCGTGGGTTTTACCTCGAGCCCATCGCGCTGGCCAACCTGATTCGCCGCTATGCCTTCGGCGATAAAGCCCTCTGGCTGGGCCCTGTTCGCCCGGAACTGGCCCAGGGGCTGCGCGGACTGACCAAAGTCTCGGTGCTTGGCCGGAGTTTTCCCGAGGGCGAGGGCTTTCTGGAGCTTTTACCGCCGCCCCAGCGGGGGGTGGTGACAGCCGCTGAGGTGCAGGCCACGGTGGTGGCCCGCCAGGCCGACCTCATTGTGTATGCGGGGGGCAACCTGCCGCTGGCTTTGCTTCAACCCTACCACTGCGTAATTGCCCTCAAGCCTTTGCCTGCCGAAGCCCTGCGCCTTATAGGCGAGTACGTGCCCCCAGAGGAGTTCCAGAAGTTCCACCTGGCGGCCCTGCTGGAACCTCTGGGCTATGCCCTCCCACCAGAAACGTTTACGCTATAGCAGATCCAGGTGGGTTGCGCCAGGGTAGATTGACAAAACCCCGCGGAATGAGTCTATGCGTACCTGGCGCAATTCCTAAAGCGATCTTTCGGAACAGCATCTTGTATTTCAACGGAGAAACTTAGCGCTCCTCCAGAACGCCCTGCCGTAGCAAGGCTGGTACAATCGGTTCACCCACGCGCAAGAGCGCATAGCTACCCAGCCGACGGGCAATGGTTCTAAGAAGCAGCAGGTGTTTTTCCAGCGCCTCCTGGTAACCCTGTATTTCTGCCTGCCCCACCTCCATACGCTGGTCTACCTCCACATCGTGCAGCAGGGCCTCAGCAAAGCGGGGGGCCAGCTCCTCGGGGGCCATGATTTGAATGAGCACCACGCGCCAGAGCTTTTGCAGCATGCGCGGCCAGTCCGCCTCGTCCAGACCATCGGTTAGCAGCACCGTTACGCCCCTGGGCCGGGGCTGCTTGAGCAACACCGCAGGCCCCGGTTCCACCCAGCTGAGCTGGCCCCGGTAGCGGCCCCCACCCCACAAAAAAGCGCCTTCCGGCCTGGCCAGCCTTGTCAGGATACGTGCTACCCGCTCGGCATAGGCTTGCTTGCCATAGAGCAGCATGCTTTTAGAGCCATCCAGAAAAAACGTGAAGCGGGCTGGGGCTTCAGCCTGGAAGATGCGGGTATATAACCGCCCGGTGCGGGCATAGGCATGCCAGTCGATAAAGCGGGGCTCGTCACCCTGGGTGTAGCCGCGCAGCTCGTAGAACTCGAGGCCCCTCCCGGGTACCGCCTGGGTGCGTTCGCCCGCGAAGGGCTGGGTGGGGCGGGTGCGGATGCGGTAGCGGGTCATGGCAGGTGGCCTAGTGGGTTTTGCCCGCCTCCAAGGGCAAACAACCCCCTTTAGCGGGGGCTACCAAAGCTGCTTTCCGGTAGGCGTGGGAAAGGAATCTTGAGGCGGCGTGGTTCGATTTCCACCAGCCGGGTGGCCTCATCGTAGATTTCCACAATTTGCTCGGCTACGCGACGGGCTGTGCGCTGGTCGGCAAACTTGCGGGCCCCCTGGCTAAAACGCTGCCGCAGAGATTCATCCCGGAGTAGCTCGAGCGCCTTTTCCGCCATGGAGCGGTAGTCGCCCGGTGGCACCAGGTAGCCGCTGCTGCCCACCTCCACCCCTTGCAGCGTACCTTCGGCGCCCACTGCCACCACCGGCACCCCCACGGCCTGGGCCTCCCAGATGACCAGCCCCTGGGTCTCGGTTTCACTGGCAAACAGGAATAGCTCTGCCATGCGGTAGTAGCCGCCAATTTTCTCGTAGGCCACCGGGCCTACAAAGGTGATGTGTTCGGCCACACCAAGCTGCTGTGCCAGCCGCTCGAGCTCTTGCTGCTCTGGCCCCATCCCCACCAGGGCCAGGTGTGCATCCGATGCTTTGCGAATTTCGGCCAGGGCACGAATCACCACATCCACACTCTTTTCCTTGCCCAGCCGGCCTATGTGCAGCAAGCGCCGTTTGCCAGCGGGCCAGGGCGAAACCGGATCCGGGGCCGACTGCAAAATGTCGGTGTCGATGCCGGTGGGAATCACCTTGATTTCGCGCTCTATGGCGTAACTTTCGGCCAGTTGTTTGACCGGCTCGGTAGGGGCAATCACCACGTCGGCCCGGTTGTAAAAGGCCTGGCAGACTTTTTGCATGATGCCCATGTACTTGTTGAGGGTGGCCATGCCGGGGATGTAGTGGGCGTATTTTTCCAGGTGGGTATGGAAGGTTGAGACGTGCGGAAGGCGGTTGCGGTAGGCCAGCCGGGCGCCCCAGATGCCTATAAAAAGCGGGGTATGGGTATGGAAAATCTCGAATTCGGTGGGCAGCAGGCGGCTGCTGGGCATGGCCAGCCGCTGATTTTCGAAGAAAGGATAAGGCACACTGGGTATCCGTACCACCCAGTCCTCCTGGGGGTCGGCATCCGGCATCTCGGGGGCCAGCACCCAGGCCTCGTGGCCCATGCGACGCAACTCACGCTTGAGCAAGTAAACGCTGGTTGCAACCCCGTTTGGTCCAGGCAGATAGGCGTCGGTAAATAGGCCGATGCGGTAAAGACGCACGGGTATATGTTAGCACAGCGGTCGTTTACCGCTCTTGCAGGCTTTCCGGGGCTTTTGCGGTTTTGCGCCACCTGGCTAAGAATTCCTCTCGCGGGCTATACCCCAGCACCGCCAATGGTAGCGAGCGCTTGGGCAGTTCACCCCGGTACAGCCACAAAAACCAGGCGCTGGCCGTGCCGCCAATCAAGCGTTGCAGCAGCGTAACGGGGGCCAGGTGAAACCCAAACACACGCAACCCCGTGGCTGCCTGGGAGATACCCCATACACCCCGAATTTCCGGCCTGGACTGCACATACTCGGCCAGCAGGGTAAAGCCCTTGCGTCCCTCACGCAAAAGCTGCATCTGGGTCATGGCAGGGGTGCGCACCGAGTCGAGGTGCACCTCGAGGCTGGGCTCACCTTTCTTTAAACCAGGCTGGCTGGGACCAGGAAATGCGCAGGGGCTTACCGCCAGGTAATCGAAGGGCCCCAGTCCCAGCCGCTGTACCTTGTTCTTGATAAAGTACCGCTCATGTCCGCCCTGGCTGGCCCGCATCAGGCCCTCGCGCCAGGTGAGCGGTCGAACCTCGAGCTCGTCCAGCCGTACGGGCTGGTAGCCCAGCTCTTTTAGCCGGGGCAAAATTTCGTCCAGAATGGCCAGGGTTTGTGGAAACCGGTGGTTGTCGTGCAGCAGGATAATAGAGCCCGGCCTGCACCAGATCAGGATGCGCTGGGCCAGGGCCTGGGGGTCTTTGCTGGTCCAGTCCTGCGCCTCCACATCCCACAGCGCTACCTGTTTGCCAGCCGCTTTGGCCAGCAGGCGGGTTAGGGGAGAGTGGATGCCGTGGGGCGGGCGATAGAACCGGCCCGGTATGGCCCGAATTTGACGGGCCTCCTGCCAGGGCCACAGCAAGAAGGCCGGACGGTGTACCTGGCCGTGGCTTTCGACCTGGTGGCCTTCGGCCAGGATTTTGTCCAGCAGCTGGGGATAACGCTGCACCTGGCTCTGCAGCACAAAAAAAGTAGCTTTAATGCCATGCTTTCGCAGGCGCTCCAGGATGGCCTCGGTGTGGGGACTGGGGCCATCGTCGAAGGTCAGGGCGATTTTGGGGCTACTGCGGCTGCCCCAGGCAATCGCACCCACGCCCATCCAGCGGTAGACGATGTCGGCGCCCACATAGAGGGCCAGCAGCAGCAAAAGCAAAATGAGAATTTCCACGAAAACCTCCTTCGGGATGGCCCTGTTGTCTTTGACTCGGGCCTGGCGCCTGGCAAGCTAAAAGCGCACCTGCACGCAGAGCCGGAAGCCCCAGCCCCCTGGACGTGAGGGGGCAGGCGGGTTTACTGCCGTTCTCGGTCTGCGTAATAGTCGTTGCCATAGTCCTGCGGGGCTCCGCGCAAGCGGGCCCAGATATTTTTGAGGTGCACCCCGTACATCTTCCAGCGCCCTTTGCTCAGACGGCGGCCCGAGGTCAGCACCCGGGCCTTGGGGGTATAGACGATTTTGCCGCGTGCTTTTAGCTTGAGCATCAGCCGCAAGTCTTCGCCGTAAGGCACGTCATAGCCGCCGACCTCGAGGGCCACCGCTCGGCGAACGGCGTGGTTGCCCCCTGCGGTGTTGGGCTGGCCCAGCTTAGCCATGATGCCTAAAAACAGCGGGTAGCCGTAGCGCGAGAGCAGGCGGTCGAAGAGGGGGCCATCGAAAAACTCGAGCGGGCCGTAGGTTTCCACCACCTCCGGGTCGCTAAAAGCCTCCTGGATGGCCGCGATCCAGCCGGGCTCTACCCTGCAGTCGGCATCGGTGGCGGCCACAACCTCTCCGGTGGCGGCCTCGAGGCCAGTCTGGCGGGCAATGTGCAGGCCGGGCTTGGGCTGGTAGATGACCCGCACACCCAGGCTGCGCCCTATTTCGCTGGTGCGGTCGGTGGAGCCGTTGTCAACCAGAATGACTTCGTTGGGTGCTGGCTCCTGCCTTAATATCGACTCCAGGCACGCCCCAATCATCTCTTCTTCGTTGCGGGCCGGTACCACGACACTGACACTAGGTTTCATCGAATCTCCAATAAAAAGCCAGCAGCCTGCAGGGGCACCAGGCTACCGGGCCCCCTTAAAGCGCACGCTGCTATGTTAGCACAGCCACCCAGGCCAGCTTTGACTTGAAAATGATGGGCGAGGCTTTTGTCGTGTACCTGGCTGCTTACCTCATCCGGCCCGAACCGTTGGCGTCCCCGCCTTCCCGCGCCCAGGTGCCGGTGGCGAGTTGACCGCCGGCGTACACGCTGATCAGCCCCGTGCTGGTCCCCGCGACGACGGATTTGTTTGTCAAGAAAGCAGGCGAGGATTTGGTATCGTTATTACCTGCCGCGATGTGCCAGGCCAGGGCTCCATTGCTGGCATTGATCGCTCGTAGGGATTTGTCGGTAATGATGTACACCTGCCCGTTGTCGCCAATAGCAGGCGTGGCCTTGCAGATTGCGTTGTGCCAGTAGGACCACTTTTCGCTGCCGTTGGTGGGGTTCACGGCATATAGCCGATCTTGCGGCGGTGTCCCGCAGAGGTAGACCGTCCCGTCGGGGCCGATGGCAGGCGCACTCCATACATCGCCAAGGGGGATAGCATTCGACCACTTGACGGTCGCGCTTGGTGCGATGGCGGAGAGCATGCTGCTGCTGCGCACGTAGATCGTGCCGTCCGGGGCCATCGCCATCCCGCCGGGAGAACTCGGGGCAGCCACCGTCGCCAGCACCCCGCCGGTCGGAGCGTGCTTGCGTACCGAGGAGCTGCCGTTCGACCAGATGTGGCCGCTCTTATCCACCGCGACGCTATAAACACTCTCACCCACCTCGTCGCTCCAGCCCGGTGCGCCGTTCGCCGCCGAGAAGGTACGCACGGTGTTGCCGCCCGCCGTGACCACCAGGCCATTGGCGGTGAGCGCTACCCGGCGGATCTCGAGGTTGCCCAGCGGGTTGGTCTTCCACTTCTGGGTGCCATCCGGGTTGATGGCGTAAAGCGTGCCGCCAAAATCCCAGGCGTAGATGGTCCCGTCATTCCCCCGGCTGAGCCCCTGTACATTGCTGCTGGTGTTGTAGGTCCACTTGGGCGCGAGGGCGTAGGGGTAGGCCCGCACCGAGTTCCCCGAGCCGACGTAAACGGTGTCGTCCGGCCCCACCACCAGGCCCCCGCTCGCGTCGAAACCGGAGGCGTTGCCGGTGGTCTGGCCCGGAGGGGGGGTTTGGCGGCTGCTGAGGATCTGCGCCTCGAAGTTGTAGAGGGTGTAAGAAAAAGAGGGAACGCCCTCGAAGGCCGTGGTCAGGCCGGTGGAGAGCCCGATCCCGCCGTAGAGCTGCCAGGCGATGGGCGGGCCGAAGTCGGTCTTGAAGCGGACATAGGGCTGGAGGCCCAGGAAGGGCCCGGCGACCCCATAAATGAGGAAGCCGATCGAGGGTTCCACGAAAGCCTTGAGGTTCAGGGTGGAGTTGAATACCGGCCACTCGGGGGTGAAGGACAACTCTCTGGTTGACCACGTTCTGATGCTGTTGCTATTCGAGTCGTACGAGAAGCCGCCCCCGGCACTGCCCTCGGTGCTCATGCCGAACTTCACCCCGGCGGTCACGGTGCCGCCCGCGCCGACGTCCACCGAAAGAATCGGCGTTATCACCCACACTACCGGACCCGTCCACACCTCGATGCTATTGAACTTGTAATACAGCACACGAACCGCGATCTCGGGGAACTCGAAAGGAGCTTCCCCGTAAGGCGTACCGACCAGAGCCGAAGCCGAGACCTTGAGGTTCGTTTTGCGGCCATCGGGGCTGCTGGTGGAGACCTTAGAGTCGAGGTAAACATCCGGCGGTGGCTGCACAAGCTTCCCGTTCACCAGTTTGATCGGTCGGTAGATCATGTTAAAAGACACATTGATGCTCAAGCAGAGGGTTCCGGAAACCGTCACCTTGAGACCCGCCGCCACGCCGCCGGTGCCCGCCTTTGCGTCTAGGGTGCGGTTCACGTCCAGGCAGGTGCCCACGGCGCTGGGCCGCACGCCCTGGGGGAGCACCACGCCCTCGCCGTCAAGCACCAGCGTACGGTTGAGGATAAACGCCCCCTGCTGGACCACTTCCTGCATGTCGGCGGGCTCGGTCACGACGGTGGTGCCGTCGTTCGAGACGACCCGCCCGAAGTGCCCCTCGGGTGCCGCCGCCGACGGGCCGAGCACCAAAATCTCCTCGGGCTTGAGGGCCGTGATCTGTGGGTTGCCGCCCGCGAAGGTGAGCGTGGTGCGCCCGCCGCTGTCCCGAACCAACGAGGTAAGGGCTGCTGAGGCTGTGTCGTCCGCCACCCTGGTCTCGGGCGATATTTTGGTCACGACGGGCTGATACTCCACCTTGACCGAAGCCCCCGCTCCGGAACCCACCGTCACGCTCTGGGTGGCGACCGCCGGGCTATAGGCGGGGGCATCCTTTTCGCCGCTGCCCACCGCGAGTCCCCGGACCACGTAGTCGCCCGGGGGAAGCTCTAGGTCGGTGTCGGCAGTGACGGTGCGCTCGGACTGGTCCGTGCCGATCACCTTGACCACCGCCGCCGTACCGGTGGGTAGCCCGGTGATCTGCACCCGCAGCACACCGCCCTGAGTACCCGCCCCGCCGCAGGCCACCAGGGTTAGCAGGCCGAAGAGAAGAACTGGGTTGCGGACGCGCGCCAACGAGATCAGCGAAGCCCGCAGCACCAGGGTCAAAAAAGTCCGGGTCGCGCGGATAAACTGGGATTTTCCTAGCATAAAAGCCTCCTCTAGCTTGGTTTGAGGCCAAGCATAGGGGGAGGGCGTTATATGCCGTTATACGGGGGTCTAATCCACTGCTCTCGGAGCCGCTCGAGCCCCCACCGCTGGTTGCTGTAGTGCATAGGCCACGGTCTGCTCGAGGTTCATTTCCCTGCCCTGGGCCAGCGCTCGCTCGAAGGCCTGGGGCTCGAGCTGCTGGCGGCTGGTGGCGAGGTAGCGCTCGAGGTTGCCCGCACTCACCGGCGGCTCGGCCAGGCCCATGGCCTGGGTGAGGCCATAGATCGCACCCACCAGCCGCACCGCCCGCTCGAACTGCTCCAGGCGCAGGGCCAGCTCGACAAAGGACCCCAAAACCACGCCGATGCTCCAGCGGCGCTCGAGGGCGTAGAGGATGCGCAGGCCCTCCTCGAGGTGCTTCCAGGTTGCGTCCAGATCCTCCTGCTGCAGGGTCAGGAGGGCCAGGTTGACCAGGGAGACCGCGATGCCCTGCTGGTCGCCCAGTTCGCGCTTGATGGCCAGGCTCTCCTCGGTGAGGGCTCGAGCCCGGACGGGCTCGCCGAGTTCCGAGAGCACCTGGCCGAGGTTGCCCAGGGCGTAGGCGATGCCCCGCCGGTCCCCAAGCTCGCGCTTGCGGGCCAGGCTCTCCTCGAAGTAGGGCCGCGACGCCTCGAGCTGGCCGCGGTAGCCGTAGACCACGCCGATGTCGTTGAGGGTGGTGGCGATGCCGTTGCGATCGCCGATCTCGCGTCGCAGGCGCAGGCTTTCCTCGAAGTACGCCAGCGCCTGGTCGAGGTTGCCCTGCTCGCGGACGATGGTTCCCAGGCTGTGCAAAGCGCCCGCGACCTCGCCCAAGTCCTCCAGGCGCTGCCAGAGGTCCAATGCTTCTTGCTGAACCCCCAGGGCTTGCCTGTAGTCCCCCTGGTCCTTGGCCCGCTCGGCCAGGGCGTTCAGGGCCTTGGCGTGCAGGCGCGGGGGAATGCCCTCTAAGGGCAGGCTTAGGGCGCGCTCGAGCCAGACCCTGCCCTCGCGGTGATGACCGCGCACGTACCAGAAGTGGTGGAGGCCCGTCGCCAGCCGCAGCGCCAGGGGGGTATCTCGTCGGCTCAGCGCCCACTCCAATGCGGTTCGCAGGTTGTCGTGCTCGAGGGCCAGGCGCTCGAGCCACCGCGCCTCCTCTGGGCCGCGCAGGTAGGCACCGGCATCCTCGACCAGGGCCAGGTAGTGCTCGGCGTGGGCCTGGCGGATGGCCGGCAGAATCCTGCTCGCTTCGGCCCGCTCCTGGACCTGCTGACGAATTACCTCGTGCAACTCGAAGCGTCCGCTAGGGGTGCGGCGCAGCAGTGACTTGTCGGCCAGGGCCAGCAGGACGGGTGGGCTGACGCCCGCGACCTTGAGGGCTGCTTGCCGCTCGAAGCCACCCCGGAAAACTGCGAGGCAGGCCAGGGCCTGCTGCTGCTCGGGGGACAGGAGCCGCCAGGAATGCTCGAAGACCGCCCGCAAGGAGCGGTGGCGCTCGGGCAAATCGAGTGTGGGCGACTCGAGGAAGCCCAGGCTGCGCTCGAGCTCATCGGCGATGTCCTGGGGCGTGAAGGCCGAGACCCAGGCCGCTGCGAGCTCCAGACCCAGCGGCATCCCTTGCACCAGCTGACAAATCCGCAACACCGCTGGGGCTACCTCGGGGGTGAGGGCAAACCGGGGCCAGACCCGGTTGGCCCGCTCTACGAACAGCCGCACCGCGCTCGAGCGCCGCACGGCCTCCAGCCCATACCCCGGCGGGTAGCCCAGGCCCTGGAGCTCGAGTACCCACTCCGCCTGCAAGCGCAACCGCTCGCGCGAGGTGACCAGGAGCCGCAGGTGGGGGGCTTCGCGCAGCAGTTCCAGCACCAGTTCGGCCCCCTCCATCAGGTGCTCGAAGTTGTCGAGCACCAGCAGCATCTCCCGCCCGCGCAGGTGCTCGAGCAGCCTGGCCTTGGGGTCGGGGGCGCGGCTCAGGCTGAGGCCGAGGGCCTCCGCAATGGCCGGGACGATGAGGGTGCTGTGGGAGAGGGGAGCCAGCGCCACGAACCACACCCCATCGGCGAAAGCCCCAAGCTGGCTCTCGGCCACGCTGAGCGCCAGGCGGGTCTTGCCCATCCCGCCGGGGCCGATGAGGATGATCAGCCGCTCGCCGGACTCCAGTTGCCGGTTGACCAGGCTTAGCTCCTCTTCACGCCCGATGAAGGTGGTCAGGCGGGTCGGCAGGTTGTGCTGGGCGCGGTAGGTCGCAGTCTGGGGCGGAGTGGCACGAAGCAACTCCCTGAGCAGGCGCTGGGTGGCAGGGTCGGGCTCCAGCCCCATCTCGCCTTCCAGGCGACGGACGAAGGCGGTGTAGCGCTCGCGGGCCTGCTCGGCCTCTCCCAGCGCTACCGCCAGCTGGAGGAAGGTCTGTACGGCCCGCTCGTTGAAGGGGTCACGCTCCAGCAGGCACTCGAGCTGCCTCAGCAGTTCCTGCGAGGGCTGGGACTCGGCCACCTGGCTCAGCAGCGCGTCGCCCCAGGCAGTCTCGAGGTCGGCGCGCTCGGCCTCGAGCCAGTCTTCGAGGCCCGGCAGGCCGTAGACCTTCACCCCCTGGAGAAAAGGCCCGCGGTAGAGTTCCACCGCCCGGGCCCACTGCCCACGGGCCAGGGCCTGCCGGAAGAGCCGCACGTCCAGCTCGGCCAGCCAGCGCACCCCGCCCGCGTCGGCCTCGAGGCCCTCCACCCCTTTCATCTGTCGTACCCGGTGCAGCAACTGGCGCAGGTTGTTGCGGGCGGAGGTGGGCTCGAGGCCGGGCCAGAACAGCTCCAGCAGTTCTTCACGGCTGACCCAGTCCTCCTGGGCCCCCAGGTAGGCCAGCAGCCACAGGGGGCGCTCCTTGGGCAGTGGCACGACCGCCTCGCCTCGCTCGAGGCGCGGCGAACCCAGGAGCCGAACCCGCGTGCCCACAATGTTCCTCACCATAGCAGAACCAGACCAGCGAGGACGTTATTTTTGACCACCGAAACCGGCGGCACCCGAAAAAAACAACGGCAGAGGCAAAGCCCCCGCCGTCGCTGTAGGGTGGGTTTTACGCTTTCGCCTTCTCGGAGAGCATGTTTTTCAGAACAGTCTGCAGAATGCCGCCGTTCTTGTAGTAGTCCACCTCGACCAGGGTGTCGATGCGGGCTTTGACCTGGAAGCTTACCTGGCTGCCATCGGCGCGGGTAGCCACCACGGTGAGCTCTTTGCCGGGGGTGATGTCCTCGAGGCCTTGAATGTCGTACACCTCGTAGCCGGTAAGACCCAGGCTGGCGGCGTTCTGGCCGGGCTGGAACTGCAGGGGCAGCACGCCCATGCCCACCAGGTTGCTGCGGTGGATACGCTCGAAGCTCTGGGCAATAACGGCCTTCACGCCCAGCAGATAGGTGCCCTTGGCCGCCCAGTCGCGGCTGCTGCCGTTGCCGTACTCGGCGCCGCCGATCACAATCAGGGGCGTGCCCTCGGCCTTGTACTGCATGGCCGCATCGTATACAAACATTTCCTCACCCGAGCCTGGCTCGAATCCCCGATCCGACTTGGGCAGCTTCTTGGTGTAGGGGCCCTCCTTGCCGTCCAGCATCAGGTTGCGGATGCGGATGTTGGCGAAGGTGCCGCGCATCATCACCTCGTGGTTGCCGCGCCGCGAGCCGTAGCTGTTGAAGTCGGCGGGTTCGACCCCGTGGCCCATCAGGTAGCGGGCCGCGGGGGAGTTCTTGGCAATGTTGCCGGCGGGCGAGATGTGGTCGGTGGTGATGGAGTCGCCCAAAAGCAGCAGCACCCGCGCACCCTTGATGTCGCCGATCTCGCGGGCCTGGTTCAGGTTTTCGAAGAAGGGGGGGTTCTGGATGTAGGTGCTGGCCGGGTCGAACTGGTAGAGCTGGCCGGTGGGGGCGGGCAGGGCCTTCCAGCGCTGGTCGCCCTCGAATACGGTGGCGTACTGGCGGCGGAACATCTCGGCATCCAGGGTCTGGTGGACGGCCTGACGAATCTCTTCCTGGCTGGGCCAGATGTCCTTGAGGAAGATGGCCTTGCCGTTGGGGTCGTAGCCGATGGGCTCGCTGGTGAAGTCAATATCCATCCGCCCGGCCAAGGCATAGGCCACCACCAGCATGGGAGAGGCCAGGTAGTTGGCCTTTACATCGGGGTTGACCCGGCCCTCGAAGTTGCGGTTGCCCGAGAGCACTGCCGCTACCACCAGGTCGCCTTCCTTGACCGCCCTGGAAATATCTTCGGGCAGCGGCCCTGAGTTGCCGATGCAGGTGGTGCAGCCATAGCCCACGGTGTGGAAACGCAGGGCCTCGAGGAAGGGGGTGAGTCCGGCGGCGTCGAGGTACTCGGTGACCACCTTGGAGCCGGGGGCCAGGCTGCTCTTGACCCAGGGCTGGGTGTCCAGACCGGCCTCCACAGCCTTTTTAGCCAGCAGGCCTGCCCCCAGCATCACCGAGGGGTTGGAGGTGTTGGTGCAGCTGGTGATGGCGGCAATCACCACCGAGCCGTGGGTGAGCTCGAACTCGTCGCGGCCCCGCTGGACAACCACTTTTTTAGCGAGCTGCTCGGGCTTTAGGCCGAATCCGCGCTCCTTGGGGTCTTTGCTTAGGTGTTCCAGGAAGCTCTGCTTCACCTCGCCCAGGTTGACCCGATCCTGGGGGCGCTTGGGGCCGGCCAGGGCGGGCACCACGCTGGAGAGGTCGAGCTCGAGGTGCTCGCTGTAGACCGGGGCGGCCTCGTCGGTGCGCCACAGACCCACGGCCTTGGCGTACTTCTCCACCAGGTCTACCTGCTCGTCGGAGCGGCCCGTGAGGCGCAGGTAGGCGATGGTCTCCTCGTCGATGGGGAAATAGCCCATGGTGGCCCCGTACTCCGGCGACATGTTGGCAATGGTGGCGCGGTCGGCCAGCGAGAGTTTGGACACGCCGGGGCCATAGAACTCCACAAACTTGCCCACCGCCCCATGCTTGCGAATCATCTCGGTTACCCGCAGCACCAGGTCGGTGGCGGTGGCCCCCTCGGGCAGCTCGCCCAGCAGTTTGAAGCCGATGACTTTGGGCGCCAGCATGTAGTAGGGCTGGCCCAGCATCACCGCTTCGGCCTCGATGCCACCCACCCCCCAGCCCAGCACGCCCAGGCCGTTGATCATGGTGGTGTGGGAGTCGGTGCCCACCAGGCTGTCGGGGAAGGCGTAGAGCCTGCCGTCCTCGGCCTTCCCTGTCATCACCACCGAAGCCAGGTACTCGAGGTTCACCTGGTGCACGATGCCGGTGCCGGGGGGTACGGCGCGGAAGTTTTTGAGGGCGTTCTGGCCCCACTTAATCAGGCGGTAGCGCTCCTCGTTGCGCTTGTACTCGAGCTCTACGTTCTGGGCAAAGGCATACGAAGTGCCGAAGTAGTCCACCTGCACACTGTGGTCAATCACCAGGTCTACCGGTACGGTGGGGTTGATCATCTCGGGGTCGCCGCCCAGGCGGGCCACGGCATCGCGCATGGCGGCCAGGTCTACCACCGCTGGTACGCCGGTAAAGTCTTGCAGGATGACCCGGGCCAGCATCAGCGGCACATTGACCTCGCCGGGGTCGGGCTGCCAGTTGGCCAGGGCCACCACGTCGTCTTTGGAAATCTTGTACTCGTCGTGGTTGCGCAGGAGGCTTTCTAGCATCACCCGGATGCTAAAGGGCAGCCTGGACACCGGCGCGATGCCCTGACGCTCGAGTTCCATAATGTCGAAGTAATGCACCTCACCCATTTTGGTGGAGAGGCTTTTGCGGGTTTTAAAGTCGTCTCGGTAGGCCATAGTTTCTCCTTTGCTACAAGCCGTCTAGTGGTTCAGGCACAATCCCAGCACCGCCAAACTGAACGCAGTAAGTGCTTGTACAGGCTACTGCGATTTGCTTGGTGTAAACACCATAGCGTACCCCAACCCTGATGTAGAAAATGGGTTGTGTACAACGGACAGCTCCGTTTTGGTTTTGGGCTGGTTTCCATGCCTGGGCGGGTGCGCCCTGCCTCAGACGTTCCTATGTTACCTGCATGGGGGCCTTGCTGCAAATGGCTTCGGAAATGAACTTGCTATCCCCGCAGGCAAAAGGACTGTGCGGGGCCTCTTGCCGCAGATAAAACCCCAGGTTTGGGAGACCGCCCAGGTGAACTACAGCATGCCCGCTAGAAAGCCCTGCTCCCGCACCACCCGGATCAGATCCATCACGGTGAGCTGCTGAGGATCGTACTCGACCTCGAGCTGCCCTTTATCGGCAGGCTGGACGCTATGCACACCTTCAAGTTTTCTAATCGCGCCCGATACCTTGGCTACTTGCTCAGGCCGCTCCATGCCCCGCACACCCAGCAACACTCGGTTCATACTGGTTGTAATTGTAGGGGATGTGTGGCCCTTGGTCATGGTCTGGTATCTGCGGCTTTACTTGCTTTTGCATAAGGGGGGATACTCGATAATAAACTCATGTTGTTCTGGCTTCGCGCTGCCGTGACGGCCTTGCTGCTGCTGGCATTCTGGGGGCCCAGCCTGCCTGTGCAGCCGGTGCGAACCGTTGTGTTGCTCGACCAAAGCCCCTCGGCGCGCGCGGCGGTGTGGGAGGTGGCACCGCAGCTAGATCTGCCGGGCGCCCAGTACGTGGCTTTTGCCAGTGGGGCGGTTCAGGTGGCCTCGCCCACGGCCCGCAGGCTGGATCTGGGTGAGGGTACGCTGCTTAAAGAGGCGCTGCGGAAAGCCCAGGCCCTGAACCCAGACCGCATTGTGCTGGTCTCGGATGGTCTTTTTCAGGATAGGGCCGAGCCGGTAGGCATTCCCATCTATGGCCTTTATCTTCCCCCCAGCCCCCACATTTCACTATCGCTTCTGGCCCCGGCCCTGCCTGCTAAAGGTGAAACCATTGAGGTGCGGGCGGTTTTGGATTTCACCGGCGCACGAGCGCCAGCGAGTCCCGATAGGGGATCGTCCGTTGGTGCACGAGCGCCAGCGAGTCCCGATAGGGGATCGTCCCCCGAGCGCATACGGGCCAGGCTGACCATAAACGGCCCAGCGGGGCGGCTCGAGCGCGACCTCGAGCTTGAACCCGGGCGCAGCAGCGTGGGGTATCGTTTTCAACTGGACGAGCCCAGTGTGGTAACGGCCCAGGTGGAGAGTTCCTTGGGTAGCGAGCAAGCCCGCCTCGAGCTAAGCCCCTCCGACTCCACCCGGGTCTGGGTGCTGGGGGATGCGGCCCTGGCCCGCTACCTTAAAGCCCAGGGTTTCGCTGTGGAGGAGCGGCAAGAAATTACCCTGCCGATCCGGGCCGAGGTGGTGGCCCTGGGGGTAGGGGCGCGGGACTTATCGGCTGCCGAGCTGGATGCCCTGCAAAGCTTTTTGAACCAGGGGGGCAGCCTCTTGTGGACGGCTACCCCCAGGGGATTGTTTTTTGGCGGCTGGGAGCGCACCAGCCTGGCCGATAGCCTGCCGGTGGAGCCGCTGGAAGAGCCAGGTGGGGTGGGGATCGTATTGGTGCTGGATGTCTCGGGCAGCATGCTCGAGGCCGACAAGCTGGGGCTGGCGGTGGTGGGTTCGCTCGAGCTGATCCGCTCGGCACGCCCCCAGGACTACATTGGGGTGGTAATTTTCTCCGACCGCCCGCGCTGGCTGTTTCGCCCACGGCCCATGACCGAGCAGGGCCGCAAAGAGGCCGAGAGCCTGTTGCTGTCTACCTCGGCAGGAGGAGGCACCATGATTCGCCGGGCCTACCTCGAGGCCCTGGAGGCTTTAGAGCCAGTCCCTACCGCATCCAAGCAGGTAATAGCCCTGACCGACGGGCTGGCTGCCGATGTAACCCCCGACCTGTTCGATGCGGCCCGCGATGCCAGCCCCAAGATCAAGACCAGCACGGTGGCGATTGGGGCCGATGCCGACCGCCAGTTTTTGCGCGAGCTGGCCCAGGCTGGGGGCGGCAGCTTCTGGGATGTGCCCAGCCCGCAAGACCTGCCCCGCTTTTTCCTCGAGGAGGCCCAGCGGGCCTTCAAGCGGGAAGCCCTCGAGGGCAGTTTTCCGGTCTCGGTGAGGCCGCATCCTGTCACCCGCGACACCAGCCCGCCTGCCCTCAGGGTGATACTGCCGGCCAGAACCAAGCCCTGGGCCCAGACCCTGCTAAGCTCGGGCGAGGGCACCGTACTGGCGGTGGGGGAGAGCGGGCGGGGCCGGGTAGCGGCCCTGACCACCGACCTCTCGCGCTCCTGGCGGGACTGGCGAGGTGCCTCTGCCCTTCTTGCCGAGCTGGTGCGCTGGCTCTCGCAGACCCCGGCCCGCCCCCGTGTGCAGGCCATACGGGAGGACGATTTTGTAAAGGTGCTGCTCGAGGGCCAGTTTGAACGCCCGAGCCTGCGTGCCGCCGGACTGGAACAAAGCTTTGCCCCCACCGGGCCCCTGCGCTTCGAGGCCCGTTTGCCCAAAGAAGCCATGGGCCAGGCGGTGGTCTTCGAGAACGAGCAGCCCCGCCTGCGCTTGCTGCTGCCCAGCCTGCCAGAGTGGCGCCTGGAGGATGGCCGGGCCAACCTGGGCCAGCTTGCGGAAGCCAGCGGAGGCCAGCTGCTTGCCAGCACCGACGAACTCCGTCGCCTGGAGGGCCGCAAAGCCCTGAGCCTGCAACTGCCCCTCGTTGCCCTGGCGCTGCTGTTGTTCTTGCTGGAGCGCTACCTGGAACACAGACGATTTACCACGATTGTGGGCGCCTAGGTTACGGTACTGGTCAGAACTGGCTTGACTTATGCCTGGGCAGCGTTAGTGTGAAGTAGATGCGCCTCTATATTCTTTCGGCTTTGTTGGTGCTGGCGGGCTGCTCGACACAGGGGGCCTTGGCCCCTGCCCACACCATTCCTGGCGTGGTGGTTATGGAGGGCCTTGAGGGCGGCCTGGCCTTGCGGGTGGGTACCAACGTGGCCTGGCACCTAGATGCACTCAGCAGCTGGTTCAGGGTAAGCCCCAGCAGTGGCATCGGCCCCAAAGTGGTTCAGCTCAAAGCCGATTTTACCGGCGAGGTTGCCGACCAGCCGGAGTACACTGGCCGCCTGATGGTCTCGGGCGACGTGGAAGCCATGGTTGAAGTGCGCCTGCCCCTGGTGCGGGTGGTGGGTGCGGTGGCCGAGGGGGCGTCCCCCAGCGCCCAGACAATGGGTGTGGGAACTCGAGCAATGTCCGCTCAGGCTCTGCCGGAAACCCAAGGCGCGAAGCAAACCGAGGTCCTGGTCAAGTACCGCCGAGACCTGCGGGCGGTGGCCTTGCCCCAGGGGGTCCGGGTGCTTTCGCACGACCAGGTGGGCCGTGTTACCAAGCTTTCTACCTCGAGCCCTGAGGCGCTGCTGCAGCGCCTGTACCTCGACCCCAGCGTGGAGTGGGCCGAAATAAACGGTATAGTAACGGCCCAGGGCGAGCCCACCGACCAGTTTTATCCCCAGCAGTGGTACCTGCGCACCACCGGCGCACGCTTTACGTACCTGCAAACCTACCAGAACCCCATCACGGTAGCGGTGATAGACACCGGGGTGCGCTACGACCACCCCGACCTTGCAGGACGGCTATGGCAGCCCGGAGAAGGCGCCTACGACTTCGTGGGCGACGCGGCCCCTCCCGATGACCCCAAAAAGCCCTACGACCCCTGTGGTCCCCCCGCCCCCGACAACCCCGGCGACACCGACCCCACCGACCCGTGCGATCAGCAGGCCCCGACAGGCGGCAGCCACGGAACCCACGTAACCGGCATTATGGTGGCGACCAGCGGTACCTTTACGCCGGCCTGCCCCACCTGCACCGACTCGGGCATCGTCGGGATGGCCTACAATGCGCCCATCAAGGTGCTGCCGCTGCGGGTATTGGGCTCGAGGGGCAGCGGTTCTTTCGAGGACGTGGCCCTGGCCATCCGCTATGCCGTGGGCATCCCGGTGCAGAAGGCCGGCCAGACGCTGATTAACCCCCGGCCTGTGCAGGTCATCAATCTTTCGCTGGGTGCACCAAATTTCTCTCATATAATGTGCGAGGCTGTTTCGGACGCGGTGGCTCGAGGTGTGCTGGTGGTGGCGGCAGCAGGCAACACACAGTCCCCGGTTCCGGGCCAGATGTTTTACCCTGCATCCTGTCCGGGGGCCATCTCGGTGGCGGCCACCGACCGCTATAACCAGGTGGCCTACTACAGCCAACAAAACAGTAGGGTAGATGTGGCAGCCCCGGGTGGCAACACCACCCAGCCCGGCGGTGGTATTCTTTCAACCACCTGGAATTACACCACCAACTTGCCCAACTACACCTTCTATATGGGCACTTCCCAGGCCACCCCTCAGGTAGCGGCGGCCCTGGCTATGTTGTTGTCGAGTGGCCGGGCCAGCACGGCCAGCGAGGCCTGGAATCTGGTTCGCGCCAACCTGACCGACCTGGGTGCCCCTGGCCGCGACGATGCCTATGGGTATGGCCTGCTCAACCTGCCGGGCGCTTTTGCCTGGACACTGCCCAAAGGCGATTTTGTAGTCAACTTCAGCGGCCCCAGCCCCCGGCAGCTTCCAGTGGTGAATGGGCGGTTTCAGACCTATCTGGTGCCGGGACGCTACCTGGTGACCGCCTGCCGCGACGACTCGGGCAATGGTCTATGCGACAGCGGCGAGCCCAGGGCGGAACGCCCGCTGCAGGTGAGCGGCAGCAATGCCCTGGATCTGGGGACGCTATATGTGGGGCCGTAGTTTTTTGGCAAGGCGTGATAAGGAATAACGTTTGGCTCGAGGCGCCATAGCTGATTGTGGCTATCCTCCGCCAAAGTACTCCGGTAGCTGGTCGCGGGTAATCAGCACCTCCCGGGGTTTGCTGCCCTGGTGCGGCCCCACGATGCCCATGGCCTCGAGGGCATCTACCAGCTTGCCGGCGCGGGCATGCCCCACCGAGAGTCGGCGCTGAAGCCTCGAGACCGAGGCGTAGCCCTCCTCAATCACAATCTCGGCGGCTTTCTTGAGCAGGGGGTCGCCAAAGTCGACGTCGCCCGCCTCGGCGCTCCCGCTCCCGCCCAGGTTCAGGGGGCCTTCAAAATCGCTGCCGTACTGCACCACGAAGGCGTCCTCGAAGCTCTGTTCACGTAAGAAGGCGGCGATGCGGTGCACCTCGGTCTCGGACAGGAAGGGGCCTTGCAAACGCACTGGTTTGGGCAGACCCGGCTGGTGGAAGAGCATATCGCCCTGTCCCACCAGCCGCTCGGCCCCGTAGGTATCCAAAATGGTGCGGGAATCGAAGCCCGACGAGACCGCGAAGGCCATGCGGGCAGGGATATTGACCTTGATGAGCGAGGTCAGGATGTCCACCGAGGGACGCTGGGTAGCCAGAATCAGGTGCATTCCGGTGGCTCGAGCCATCTGGGCCAGGCGCAAAATGGCCTGCTCCACTTCCTTGGGGGCGGTAATCATCAGGTCGGCCAGCTCATCAATCACGATGACCAGATAGGGCAGGGTAGCCTCGCCCGCGGCCCGCATCTTTTGGTTGAACTGCTCGAGGTTTCGCGCGCCCACCTGGCTCATCATTTTGTAGCGCCGCTCCATGTGGGCCACTGCCCCCAGGAGCACCCCGGCGGCATCGGCGGGGTTGGTCACCACTGGCCGCACCAGGTGCGGGATGCCCTCGTAAGGCGTGAGCTCCACCATCTTGGGGTCAATCATCAAGAAACGCAGCTCGGTGGGAAGGTACTTAAAGAGCAGGCTGGTAATGAGGGTGTTGACGGCTACCGATTTACCCGAACCGGTCGAACCCGCAATTAGCAGGTGGGGCATGCGGGCAAGGTCTTTAACCCAGACTTCGCCGTCGATGCTCTTGCCCAGCACCATCGGCAGGGTATCTTTGCTACGGGTAAAGGCACTGGACTGGATGGCCTCGCTGTAGCGCACCAGCTCGCGTTCGGTGTTGGGCACCTCGAGGCCAATCACGCTTTTGCCCGGGATGGGGGCCTCGATGCGCACCGAACCGGCGGCCAGGGCCAGGGCCAGGTCGTTATGGAGGTTCTGCACCCGGCTGATTTTTTCGCCAGGGGCGGGCTCGAGCTCGAACCGCGTAACCGTGGGCCCGCGGGACCAGCTCACCACCCGGGCCTCCACCCCGTGATGCCTCAGCGTGTTGTTGATGAGCTCAACCTGCCGCTGGGTGTTGTATTCCAGAATCTTGGGGTCGAAGCGAGGAGGCTCGGGGGGGTCGAGCAGATCAAAACCTGGCAATTTGAGGGCCGTCGAAGACCTGGCCGAAGCAGTGGGAATAGGGGCGCTTTTGGTCTTGCTCAGGGGGCTTTCCGGTGCAGGCGTTTTGCTGGCGGTATGCACCTTGTCGGGTTCGGGGAAGATCAGATCGAAGTCGAAGGCCGGCTCGGCGGGGGGTCTGGCTGTTGCCACCTCGAAGGCGGGCGGTTCGGCTTGCAGGCCTTTTTCCAGCAGAACCCGAAGCCCAGCCGGGTGGGCTTCCAGCGGTGCAGACTCCACCCACTCCTCCCAGCGCAGCCAGCCGTCTACCCGCTGTTCCAGGTCCCGTGTAAGGGCTTCGCATTCCTGCCAGGCCGCCAGGCGGTTTTGGTGCTCGTCTAAGGCGGTCAGCAAGACCCGTGCCGTGCTGGGGCTGGCCAGCACTTTGGCGGCAGCCTCGGCCTGGCGGGTGAGGGTCTGGGTTTTGCTCAGCAGGGCGCCAATCTCCAGCACCAGGGCTGCGCGGCGTTCCTCCAATGTTTGGGCCAGGCCATCGCCTTTTAGCGGCGCGGCCAGCGCAGCAGCCAGGCGCTCGAGGCGTTCCGCAAGGGGACGCGCTTCGGCGGCCAGCTTACCCGCTAACTCTTTGCTGCGTTCGGTTTTAAAGTCGTTCAGCAGCCGGGCCAGCCCCTCGATGGCCTGCCTGTCTTGGGGGTTGCGGCGAAAAGCCTCGAGGTCTGTTTGCAGGGTTAGCAAGGCCTTGTGTTCGGGGTAGCGCACAGCCAGAGCCCGAACCTCCTGAAGCAGCCGGTTGGCGGCCTGGGAAAGCCGAAAGGCTTGGTATAAGCGCCTGCCCGCAAGCACGACTCGCCGAAAGCCCTTGCTAAGGAGGAAACCGGGTTTCTGGCGTAGCGCCAGGTCGGCCACGAAACTGAGGGCCAGCAGGGGGATGAGCAGGCCGAAATTGCCCAAATTGCCCACCAGCAAACCATGCAGGCTGCTGCCCAGTAGCCCCCCAGAAGGCCTGGAGAACTGGGCCACCAGCGGCAGGGTGATTACACCCGCAAGCGATAGCAGGGCGGTGGCTCTAGCAAAACCGCCCAGAGGCCGATCCAGCAGCAGCCACACGCTAAGCAAGGCCAGCGCTGGGGGAATAAGCCAGGCCAGATACCCCAGGTTGCCCCAGAAAAACCCCTGAATACTGCTGCCTACCTGCCCGGCCAGATTGGAGCCGAAATAGATGGCGGCAGCGAGCAGCGCTGCCAGCCCCATTACCAGCAAAGCGAAAGCCTCGAGGTCGCGCTTGCGTTCCGTAGGGGAGGCTTTACCTGCTTTGGATTTGCCCTTCGCCATCGCTTACGATTCTAACATATCGGTGGGTTCGCAAGGGTTGCCTTGCAGACGCTATATTTCTGGCGCACGGCTGTTTATTTGGCTTGCTCAAGGCTACAGGCCACAGGCTGCAATAAAGCACCTGTAGCCTGCGAGGTATAGCTTACTTGGGGAGGGCTTTGATCACGGCATCGGTGATCTCGAGTTCGTCGGCAGCATAAACAACCAGACCACTGGTGGCTGCCACCTTCTTATCAAATACCATGGCAAAGCCCTGCTGCTGGGCCACCCGGGCGATGACCTGGTCAATTTCTTCGGTGATTGGCTTCAGGGCAGCGTTGGTGCGATCGGTCCATTTCTTGCTCGCTTCTTGCAGGCTTTGGGCCAGCACACGGTAATCCTGCTGCTCCTTGGCGGTGGCGTTTCCGGCCCGCAGCTTGGCCTCGAGGGGTTGAAGCTGATCGCGGATGGGCTTTAATTCACGCTCGGCCTGATTGCGGATGTCCTGCACCTTTTTGAAGTCCTTGTGGGCTTGCACCACCTTTTCGGCATCCACATAGCCAATGCGGTTCGGTGTGGGGCGGTTTTGCGCGATGAGGGAACCACCCAGCATCAAGCTTAGAAGTACCATTGCAAACAACCAGTTCTTGTTCATATGTTTTCTCCGTTATTTGGGTAAGGCCCGCACGATGGCCTGGGTCAAATCGAGCTCCTGTGCGGCATAAACAACCAGGCCACTGCTGGCGGCAATCTCCTGATCCAACACAATAGCAAAACCTTGCTCCTTGGCAACCTTGCCAATAACCTTGTCGATATCCTCTGTGATGGGCCGGAGGGCGGCGTTTTGCTGCTCGCCCCACTTCTGGCCCGCCGCTTCCAGGCTCTGGGCTGCGGTGCGGTAGGCTTGCTGTTCCTGGGCGGTTGCGTTGCCGGTGCGAAGTTTGGCATCCAGGGACTGCAACTGCTCGCGAAGGGGCTTGAGTTCCGCTTCGGCTTTGGTTTGAATTTCCCTCACCTTAGCAAACTGGGGATGGGCTTCTACCACAGCCCTGGCGTTGAGGTAGCCAATCTTGTTGGCTGTGGGTTGGGTTTGTGCCACCAGCAGGCTGCTCAAGAGTAATCCGGCCAGGATTGGCACAAACAGTGAAAATCGCTTCATACGCGCCATACTGTAAGGGCAGGCCCTTAGCGTAGCGTGAGAGCTAAGCCACTGGTCATTTAGGCCAGGCTGGGCTATGGTATCGCCTGTGAGGTTTGAAACCTCAAAACCAGAGGTGTGTGTCATGAAACGTTTGCCTGTTCTGATAGCCTTGTTGTTGCTGGCCTTTGCCTCTACAGGTTTTGCCCAAAGGTCCTTCCAGCTTCGTATCTCGGTGCCCTCGCCAGCCCTGGGGTTTGGCCTCGAGGCCAACCTTCAGCGTGACCTGGTGGCCCTGATCTACGGCGATGTGATTTTTCAGGGGCCCGCCTTCCTGATCGGGGGCGAGGTGCTTTTTAAGCCCGACCTGGGCCAGTTTGACCGGGATCTACGGGGCATCAAGCCCTACTTTGGCGGCGGCTTAGGCCTGCGCCTGCCCAATGCCAACTTTGCCCTGACCCTGGACGCTGGGCTCGAGTTTGCCCTCGACCGCGATACAGGTCTGTTTATTGGGGGCCAGAGCATTTTCCCCTTTAACGGTTCGCCGTATGGGCGCGTATTGCTTGGAGCTACTTTCCGCTAGCCCCAAGTTATACGAACTCCACCTGAAGCTTTCTGTTTAGGGTAGGCCAAAACCAACCGGATGCCAGAGCAGCTCTTGGCGCAGCTTCAGGTGGGGCCCCAGCAAAAAAACAAATCAAAGACATTTCTTACATGCACAGTACCTGAAACCTGCGGCTCCTCAAGCGCAAGCCCCAGCAGGGGGTGAAAATCAAGCTGTTTTTGCCAGGCGTCCCACAGGAGGGGCGCCTGCTTTATGGCTCCTTGAGAAGACCCCAGCTGGTTACGGCGGGGTATGAGCCCAGCACCTTGACAAACGAAGCCCGGCGCAAAAGGGTTAGCAAAGCCTGGGAGGGCCCTGGGTCTTCGGCGTGGCCCTCGAAGTCGGCGTAGAAAATAGGGGAGAAAGGGCGGTCGGGGTCGCGGCGCGGACGTGACTCGAGCTTGGTCAGATTGATGCCCTGGTCAGCAAAAGCTTGTAAGGCAGCCAGCAACTCGCCAGGCCGGTGGCGGGTTGTAAAAACCACCGAGGTTTTGTACGGGCCTTCCTGGCGGGGCAAATCTTCCCGCGAAAGCACAAAGAAGCGGGTGTAGTTGCCAATAAAGTCCTGAATGCCCTCGGCCAGCACTGCCAGGCCGTAGCGCTCGGCGGCGCGCCGGCTGGCAATGGCGGCCAGGCCGGGCTGGGGGTGCTCGGCCAGCTCGCGGGCGGCTCCGGCGGTGTCGTAGACGGGTTCGGCCTCGAGCTTGTAGCGGGCAATAAAGCCGTCGCACTGGGCCAGGCCCTGGGGGTGGCTCTTGACCTTGCGAATCTCTTCCAGGCGGGTTCCAGGCGGGGCCAGCAGGCAGTGGTCGACCTTCAATACCAGCTCGCCGACCACATGCAGGTCGGTCTCGAGCAGCAAATCATAGGTCTGGTTGATGATGCCGGCGGTGGTGTTTTCTACCGGTACTACCCCCAGGTCAACTTCGTGATTGGATACCGCCGAAAATACCTGATGAAAGGTGGGCAAGCCAATGGTCTGTGCATTTGGGAAGGCTTTGAGCGAGGCTTCTTCGCTGTAGGCACCCTCGGTTCCCTGGAAAGCAATACGCATAACTTAGCTCAGTATAAGTTTTTCCCCGACCCCACATAAAGGGTGTTGTCCATGCGCCCCTTTTGTGGGGCATAATGGTAGCCTGTGTTGAGATTGGAACCCATTTCCCAGGCTGCTATCTGGAACCAGATGGTGTCATCGTTGCCTATTGCCAGCGCTTTACAGTCGTGGGGCTGGGGTGAGGTCAAAAAACTTTCGGGCTGGCAGCCGGAGCGCTGGGCGGTATTTGATGGTGAGCAGCTGATCGCAGCGGCCCAGCTTTTTCGGCGGCGGTTGGTGGGGCCGCTCTCAATGCTTTATGCCCCCCGTGGGCCGGCCCTGCGGGAGCTGGACGACCTGCCCAGGGTGGTCGAGGCCTTGAAGCAAAAAGCAAATGGGGTGGTGTATCTGAAGCTCGAGCCCGAAGTTGGAATTCCTGCTCGCCAGCCAGTTAAGGAGTTCCCCCAGGCCCACATCGAAGAGACCATTCAACCCGAATACTCCATCTGGCTCGACCTGAGGCAGGGCCGCGAAGGGCTGCTGGCACAGATGGACAACATGCACCGGCGCAACACCAAGCTGGCCGAAAAGCGGGTGGTTACCAGCATCGAGGGCATGGAGGCCTTCGAGGAATTCTGGCAGTTGTTCGAGGAAACCAACCGCCGGGCCAGGCTCCTGCAGCACGCCAAAGCCTACTATCAGACCGTTTTGCGCGAGATGAACCAGCCTCTGGGGGAGGCTTTTATTTCCATTGCCCGCCTGGAGGGCAGGGCCCTGGCCGCCGGCTTGTTTGTGGCCTTTGCAGGAAAAGTGGACTACCTTTATGGCGGAAGCAGCCGCGAGAACTCCAACGCCAAGGCCCCCAATGGCATGCACTGGGGGGCCATGCAGTGGGGCATCGAGAAGGGGTACCGCATTTACGACTTATGGGGTGTGCCACGCCAGACCGAAGGCAGCCACGCTGCCGGCATCGATGCCTTCAAAGAAGGTTTTGGTGGGCAGCGGGTGCGATTCCCATCTTATGATGTGGCCCTGTCGCCCCTTTATGGGCCTATTAAAAAGGCTTTGCGCCTGAGGAAAAGCTGGATTAACTACCGAACTCGAGGCACCACCCGCGATGTGCTGTAGGGTTTTGCAGGGTGCGGTTTCCGACCGGCAGCGTCAGGTTTCGGCTTCTGGGCGCTTCTCCCGAAGCTAGCCCAATTTTGGTCGTTTGGCTCAGGCTTTTCGGGAAATCAGGTGAGCTGGCGCAGGGTTTGTGCTTGTAGCTGATGCCGAAGCACCAGAAACAGCTCGGCTGTTGCTAGCGCGTCCCACAGGGCATGGTGCTCGAGGTGGGGGGGCAGGCCGAGCAGGGCCCTGGCCGCCCCCAGTCCACTGGGATAGGGCTTGCTGTGGGGCTCGAGCCGCCGCCGTCGCTCGCTTAGTCTGGCCAGCAGCACCGCGGTGTCCACCACCACGGGTTTTATCCAGGGCCGCCCCAGGGCCTTATAGCTCTGCCGCAAAAACCCCAAATCTACCGAGCCGAAGTGCAAAAGCAGCACATCCTGGCCAATTCGTTGCTGTATTTCATCGAGCACTTCAGGCAAGGCCGGTGCTGTTTCTAGCTCGCCGGGCAGGATGTGATGGGCCTTGATGCCCTCAACCGAAAGGGCCTCGGGGTGTGCTGGCCTCACCAGACTATAAAAGTGTGCACCGAACTCGATAACCCCGTTTCGGATGGGAACCATTCCCACCGATAGAATTTGATCAGAAGGGTTCAGTCCGCTGGTTTCCAGGTCCAATGCCCAGTAGTTAACCGTGTTCCAGGCGGGGCTTTTGCGAAAGGGCCACAGGTTCATAGAGGTGTTGTCAGGCGCTGGCGCTGCTAGCCCAGCCGGTCTGTTTGGAAGCGGTGGCTCATGGACTCCTGCATTTCGCGTATCTGTAAAAAGGCCTCCTTGAGGTGACGGCGCTCGAGCGTAGATAGGCGCTCTAGTTGAATCTTGTTGTTGGGCGGGAGCCCCTGCCGCAAACTGGTCAGCTGCTGACGCAGCCTTAAACGCATCAGAAAACCGAAGGCTTCAATGAGGGTCTCGGCCCCTTCCTGGCTCAGCTTGTTCTTGTGGGCTGCGGCCCTTAGGCGCTCAACGGTTCCTTTGGCGAGGCTACCTGCTTCCAGGGCATATACCCGGGCCAGGCTGACGATGGGGGCGATACCCCCCTTCTTGATATCCACGCCACCGTCTTCTTCCTTAATTCGCCGGAGAAACCCGATGGGGGGCCGAAACTGCAAAGAAGCCCTGGCCAGGTGCGCCAAAAAGATTCCCTGCTCACCGCTGGTAGCCACTATTTTGTCCAGGGCTTCTAGCGAAAGCTCGCCGTGAACCTTGCGGAAATCGAAGAAAATCTGGGCCTCGAGCAACTCCTGCGGGGTGGGGGTCTCGACCCAGTGCTGGAAGAGCTTTTGCCACTCCGAGATGGGTTTGCGCCAGTGGGTGGCCATATAACCGCCAGGGCAGGGAGGAAAGCCAGCCTGAATCAGGCCGCCCACCACATACTCGGCTAGCTCGGCAAAGTAGCGCCTCGCTTCGGGGCTTTCCTCGGCATAGACCAGGGCATTGTCCTGGTCGGTGAGCAGGGCCTGTTCCATGCGCCCTTCGGAACCGAAGACAATCCAGGCGTAAGGTGCAGGGGGCGCACCCAGGTGCTCTTCGGCCAGTTGAAGCAAGATGCGAATTAACTGATCGTTGAGCGAGCTGACACTGCGGCCAATTTCGCTGACCCCCAGGCCCCCTGCAAAAAGAGACTCGGCGATTCCACTGAGTTCTTTGGCGTAGCCTTTCAGCTCAGCCGGGCTGCGGGTTCGCTCGAGCCGCCGCAGCAGGTGAAGCGGGCTTCTGGCCTGCTGCCGCATGAAAACGGTATCGGTTATCACGCCCACAACCTTGCCGTCTTGCTCGAGCGGCAGGTGGTGAATGCCCTGGGCCACCATAAAAGAGAGGGCTTCAAATAAGGGGGTGCTGGCTGGCAGGGTTTTGGCAGGGGCGCTCATCACCTCAAGCAAAGGGGTATCGGGGCCTTTCCCTACGGCCAGCACCCGGTTACGCAGGTCGCGGTCGGTCAGGATGCCCATTGGACTGCCCTCGACCAGCACCGAGCTGATCTGGTGTTCACGCATTACTTCTGCGGCTTTTTGCACCGTGGCATGGCGCGCGACGAATACCGGCGGTCGGGTTATCAGCTCGCCCACTGGTAAGCTGAGGTCTATACTGGTCAGCTCGAGGCCCTCGCGCTGCGTTGCCAGACGCAGGCGCTCTGCCAGGCCCTTGGTGAAAAACTCGGCAAACGGGCGATGCTCCATCAGCTTATGGAAGACCTTTTCTGGCCAGCGGTAGACCAGCAGGTCTTCCTCAGCAATTACGTCAAAGGTGGGGGAATCTTGCGAGATGAGGGATGGGTAGCCAAAAACCTCCCCCTCTTCCAGATGAACCACAGCTAGACCATCGCGCTCGAGGCGGGCCACACCCTTTCGAATCATGTACAGGTGCTGGCTTTTGGGGCCGGTGCGGGATAGAACCTTGCTGCCCTTGGGAAAAAAGGTAATCTCCAGACCCCGTTCTACCTGGCCGAGGGCCTCACTCGGCAGCAGGTGAAATGGTGGATGTGCAAGAATGAAATCAAGCGGGTTCACAGAATTATTTTGCCGACTTTAAAGAGGAATTTTGCCCCTCTTCTGGCACCCGGATAATCAGACCAGAGCTGAGCCATGCCGATAGGGGCAGGATGATGCTCAGGGCCTGGTTGGCCCCGGAAAACACCTGCAAGGTGTAGCCAAAAAGCAAGGCGGGCAGCAACAGAAAAAAGATTCTGAAAATCCGCTCGAGGCCAGGTGTGGGCGGTAGAGGCCAGAAGCGCGAAAAGACCAGCCCCAACAACCCGCCCAGCACCACCGCCGAGGCAATACGCAAAAGGTCGAGGGGGGTAGGGAAGGGCCATCCGGTCAAATAATGTCCGACCACATAAAACAAAAACAAAAACGCCGTAATCCCCACCAGCAGCCGCAACAAACGCAAGGTTAGGTTGGGGGGTACATAGACATTGCTCTTCTTTATTGGCTCGAGGTTTTTGCTCATGACCGTTGGACGATATTACATCATCCGAATGTTGAGAAGAACGGGGTGGGCACCTGCCCACCCCGTTCTTGGTTTAGTGGTAGTGCGCGTCCTTGGCACCGCGCGGAATCCGCACCGACTCTACCAGATCCTGCACATCTTTGGGTGGTTCGGGGGTCATGCGCGAAACAATAATGGTGATCGCGAGGTTGAGCAGCATGCCTACTGCACCGATGCCCTCCGGGCTCACGCCAAAGAACCAGCGCGGCATACCGAAGTAACTTGTTCCGATGATGTAGGTCGCGGTGAAGATCAGACCCACCACCATGCCAGCAATGGCACCTTCACGCGTGGTTCGTTTATCAAAGATACCCAGCAAAATGGCCGGGAAGAAACTGCTGGCAGCCAGACCAAAGGCAAAGGCTACCAGTTGGGCGATAAAGCCCGGCGGGTTCTGACCGAAATACCCCGCGACCAACACGGCCAGCAGTATCCCCACCCGGGCAATCAGCAGGCGCTGGCCCTCGGAAGCCCGCGGGTTGATGATCCGGTAATACAGGTCGTGTGAGAGCGCCGAGGAGATTACGATTAGCAGGCCGGAAGCCGTCGAGAGGGCCGCGGCCAGACCGCCCGCCGCCACCAGGGCGATGATGATGGGGGCCAGCTTGGCAACCTCGGGCGTAGACAGCACGATGATGTCGTTGTTGATAAAGACTTCGTTTTTAGACTTTTCGTTGGGGCTTTTGAAGTCGGGGCGGTTGGTGCCCGGAATCAGATTAAAGGCCCGGCCAGGAGCAACGGTAAGCTTGCCATCGCCGTCTTTATCTACAAACTGCAACAGCTTGGTTTTTTCCCATTTGGCCACCCAGTCGATCTGCTTAACTTCCTCTATGCTTTTGCCGTGCAGGGTGTTAATCAGGTTGTAGCGGGCAAAAACCGATACGGCGGGTGCGGTGGTGTACAGCAGGGCGATGAAAAGCAAGGCCCATCCAGCCGACGAACGCGCATCCTTTACCGTGGGCACGGTGTAGAAGCGGATGATGACGTGAGGCAGACCCGCCGTTCCAAACATTAGCGTGACCGTGATCAACAGGATGTTGAGCATGTCAAAGCTCTGGAAGGGCTGGGTGTACTGGGTAAAACCAAGGTCTACTTGGAGCTGGTTGAGCCGGGTGGTGATGTCGCTAAAGGTCAGGGCCAGCTGGGGGATGGGGTTGCCGGTGAGGATGCTGGAGATGGCAAAAGCCGGGATCAAAAAGGCGATGATCAGAACCGTATACTGTGCGGCCTGGGTCCAGGTAATGCCTTTCATGCCCCCAAGCACCGCGAACATGGCCGTTACCGCTACCCCAATCCACAGACCGGTAACGCTGGGCACGCCCAGGTAGCGGGCGAAGACCGTACCCACCCCTACCAGCTGGGGGATGACGTACACGAACGAGACGAACACCGCCGCAATCACCGCCACCACCCGCGCCGTCTGGGAGTAATAGCGGTCGCCAACGAAGTCCGGTACGGTAAACTTGCCAAACTTGCGCAGGTAGGGGGCCAGCAACAAGGCCAGAAGTACGTAGCCGCCGGTCCAGCCCATCAGGTAGATGGTGCCGTCGTAGCCCAGGGTGGAGATCAGGCCGGCCATCGAGATAAAGCTGGCCGCACTCATCCAGTCAGCGGCGGTAGCCATACCGTTGGCGATGGGGGGCACACCGCGACCGGCCACATAAAAGCCCTCTGTCTCGCGCACCCGAGCCCAGATACCGATCCCGATGTAAAGAGCAAAAGTCAACAGGACTACCGTCCAGGTCCAGAGTTCTACGCTCATTGGGCTCCTCCTATTCGTGGACGTCGAACTGCTGGTCGATCTTGTTCATCTGCGTAACGTAGATGAAGATCAAGATCACGAAGATGATGATGGCCCCCTGGTGGGCAAACCAGAAACCCAGCGGAAGCGCTCCGAGCTTGAAGTTGTTCAGGAACTGCACCAACACTATCCCAAAGCCGTATGAAACCACCGCCCAGACGATGAGCAAGTTACGGATGAGGGTGGTGTTGGCCTTCCAGTACGCATCGGCCTTTGCTTTATCCATACCTACCTCCATGTAACACAAGTCCGGCCACCAACGTAGTTTGGGTGGGTGCTTTCGTGCGTTTCAGACTTGCGCCATGAATCTAACACCGAGATTGTGCTCTGGCAAGATATTTGCAGTTTTTGTATATCTGCGAAAAGCAGTGCAATTATTTTGTTTAATGAGCGTGGCTCTGCGTGTCGCCGATGGATTAATCTATGCCATTGGGGCATGGAAAACCCGTTGGTGTGGCGAAAATCCAGCATTCTGCCATTGGATTGAGCGTAGAACTGCGAATCTGGGTCATCGAAGACCATAAACACACCCAATGCATCGATAAGTTTTTCTTATTCCTCGAGCGTGCTCAAGTCACCGGGGTCGCGCCCCATCTCCTGGGCCTTGAGCAGCCGGCGCAGGATTTTGCCGCTCTTGGTTCTTGGCAACTGGTCGATAATTTCCACCGCAGTTTGCAGGTGAATGTTGCCAAGCTGACGGCGCAGGTGGGCTTGCAGCTTGTCGGCCAGGATGGCGCGCACCTCGAGGCTGGCTTCGCGGGTTTTGAGCACCACATACACCTTAATCACCTCGCCTAGATCGGGGTTGGCAAGCCCCACCGCGGCCACCTCGGCCACCGAGGGGTGTGCGAGCATGGCCCCTTCGATCTCGGCAGTTCCGATGCGCATCTCTCCGGCCTTGATCACGTCGTCCGAACGGCCCAGCAGCGCGATATAGCCCTCGCTGTCCCGTACAGCCATGTCGCCCGTGCTGTAGCAGCCCGGAATGCGGCGCCACTGCTCGAGGTAGCGCTCGTCGTTGTTCCAGAAGGTGCGCATAAAGTGCGGGAAGGGCTGGCAGAGGACCAGGTGCCCTTTTTGCCCGGGCGGCAGCTCGCGTCCTGAGGCGTCCACCACCCGCACCTCCACCCCCGGTAGGGGGAGGCCCGCCTTACCAGGTTTGGCAGGCATGCACACCGGAGTAGAAAGACAGGGGCCGCCGGTCTCGGTCTGCCACCAGTGATCCAGCACGTGGCCCAGGTGTTTGGCGGCCCAGTGCCAGACCTCGGGGGCCAGGTACTCGCCCACGCTGGCCACCAAACGCAGGTCGGACAGATGGGCCTTCTGGGCAAACTCGTCGCCGTGCTTGCGCAGGGTGCGCAGCCAGGTGGGGCTGATGATCAGCACATTGACCCCGCAATCCTCCAGCGTCTCGTAGAAGCTGCTGGCGTCGGGGTAGTCGAGCCGCTCGGCCCGCAGCACCGTGGTCAGGCCCTCCAGCAAAGGGGCGTACAGGCCGTAGCTGTGCCCCACAATCCAGGAGAGGTCGGCGGTGGCCCAGGAGATCTCGCCCTCTTTCAGGTCGAACAGGTTGCGCAGATGGTAGGTGATGCCCACCATGTAGCCCCCGTGCACGTGCACCACGCCCTTGGGTTTGCCGGTAGAGCCCGAAGTGTACAGGATAAACAGGGGATGCTCGCTGTCTACCGGCAGGGCGGGGGTGGTGGGCCGGTGGGCCTCGAGCAAATCCCAGAATTCCAGCGCTTGGCGGGTTCCCCCCCGGCTACACCACAGCACCGGTATATCCAGCCCCTGGGTGGCTTCCTCGAGCAGCTGGGTAAAGTGCAGGGTGCGCCCGCCCTGGTACATCCGGTCGGCGGCCACCAGCAAGCGGGCCTGGGTGTCCTGCAGGCGCTCGCGCAGGGCCTGGCTGCTGAGCCCGGCGGGAACCGCTACGTGCACCGCCCCGATGCGGGCACAGGCCAGAAAGGTCAGGGCCATCTCCAGCCCGGTGGGCATGTATACGGCCACCCGGTCGCCGGGTTTGATGCCCAGCGACAAAAGCCCCCCGGCCAGGCGGGCGGTAAGGTCGCGCAGCTCGCGGTAGGTGAGCTTATGTACCGTGCCATCGCCGGCCAGGGCCATGAGGGCCAGCTGGTTGCGGCGGGGGCCATCGGCGTGCCGGTCTAAGGCGTTGTAGGTGATGTTGGTGGTCGCACCGACGAACCAGCGGTGGTAGGGCAGTTCGACTTCCCGCACCCGCTTCCAGGGGTTGAACCAGTGGAAGCGTTCGGCCCAGGCACCCCAGAAAGCCTCGGGCTGCTCGAGGCTTCTGCGGTACTCAGAGGCGTAGTCTTTGAGGTTGGCCTGCTCCACCAGCGGCCTGGGCGCCCAGACCGGGGTTTCCTCGCTGGACGAACCCAGGTAAACCGGCTCGCTGGATGGGAGGGGCTTGGCCTCCTGAGGGGCCTCTTCCACCATGGCGCGGCTGGAGGCGGCCCGGGCCACCTCCTGCACAGCCTGCACCAGCCGGGTAAAGGCATATGGGAAGCGCCTCGAGGGCACCACCACCCCAAAGGCCCCCATCACCGCACCATCCCGGCCAAAAATGGGCGCAGCCACCCCGGAGATGCCGTCGGCGTGCTCCTCAATCTCCACGGCAAAGCCCATCTGGCGCACCTTGGCCAGTTCTTCCTCGAGGGTCAGGGGGTCGGTGATGGTGAGCCGCGTAAAAGCCTTCAGGTTTTGCAGGTGCGGGGCCTGGGCCTGGCTGTCCATATAGGCCAGCACGGCCTTGCCCAGGGCCAGGGCATGAAAGCCCTCGGCCACCTGATCCTCCAGCCCGGCCAGCTTGGGCAAGCCCTGCCGCCCACGGGTGGACAGGCGCAACCGGCCCTCGCGGTCGAGCAGGGCCAGGTAGGTGCGTTCGCGGGTTCTAAGGTAAAGCTCCTCCAGCGCATCGGATAGCTTCTCGGGCTCGGCCAGGCGGGCAGCAGATGGAGCCAGGGCCGTCTTGGAGAGGCGGTAGGTGCTGCCCTCCCGTTCGGCAAAGCCTTCCGAGACCAGGCTGGCCAGCAGTGCATAGGCGGTGGACAGGCTTTTGCCCAGAAAAGCGGCCAGCCGGGCGGCCTCCACGCCTTCGGGGTGCTCGGCCAGATAGGCCAGTACCCGAAGCGCAGCTTGAACGGTGGTAAGTTTGCGACTTTGTGCCATAGACCGGATCTGGTTTGTGCGCCAGCAGCCGTTAAAGAGGACCGGCGCAGACTTGCTTGGGTTCTGGGGCTATGATGGCCTGGTGGGTTCCCACTGTCAAGTAATGGTTCAATTCCTACATTTGCCAAAGCTTGCTTTTTCTTGACGCAAGCTTCCAGCCCGCCTATGCTCACCAACAAAAGACCCCTATAGCCAGCAGTCTGGCTCGAGCCCGAGAGGTGACTATGGAAAAAATCGAAGCGATTTTGAAAGAGGAGCGGGTTTTTCAACCCTCCCAAGCTTTCCGGCAAGCAGCCCGCATCAACCGGCTCGAGGACTACGAAGCCCTGTACCGCGAGAGCCTCGAGCAACCCGAGCAGTTCTGGAGCCGGGTGGCCTCCGAGCTACACTGGTTCAAACCCTGGGACAAGGTGCTCGAGTGGAACCCCCCGAACGCCAAATGGTTCATTGGGGGAGCACTTAACCTCTCCTACAACTGCCTGGATCGCCACCTGGCAACCCGCGGCAACAAAGCGGCCATCATCTTCGAGGGAGAGCCGGGCGACTCGCGCATCCTGACCTACCAGCAACTGCACCGCGAGGTGAGCAAGTTCGCCAACGTGCTCAAGGGGCTGGGGGTGCAGAAGGGCGACCGGGTTACCATCTACCTGCCCATGATTGCCGAGGCGGCCATTGCCATGCTGGCCTGCGCCCGCATTGGGGCGGTGCACTCGGTGGTGTTTGGTGGGTTTTCGGCCTCGGCCCTGGCCGACCGCATCAACGATGCCCAGGCCAGGGTGCTCATCACCGCCGACGGCGGCTGGCGGCGCGGGAGCGTGGTTCCCCTCAAAGCCAACAGCGACGAGGCCCTGACGGATGCAAAATCCATCGAGCAGGTGGTGGTGGTTCGGCGAACCGGCCACGAGGTGCACATGGAGCCGGGCCGCGACCACTGGTACCACGAGCTCATGGCCGCCGCTTCCCCCGACTGCCCACCCGAGCCTATGGATGCCGAAGACCCCCTTTTCATCCTGTACACCTCGGGTTCTACCGGCAAGCCCAAAGGGGTCATGCACACCACCGGCGGTTACTCGGTCTATACCTACCTGACCGCCCAGTACATCTTCGATCTTAAAGAAACCGACACCTACTTCTGCACCGCCGATGTGGGCTGGATTACCGGCCACAGCTACGTGGTGTATGGCCTGCTGCAAAACGGCGCCACCACCCTGATGTACGAAGGGGCCCCCAACGCCCCGGACGAAGGGCGCATCTGGAACATCATCGAAAAGTACAGCGTGAGCATCCTGTACACGGCCCCCACCGCCATCCGGGCCTTCATGAAGTGGGGCGAGCAGTGGCCCCTCAAGTACAACCTCTCGAGCCTGCGCCTGCTGGGCTCGGTGGGGGAGCCCATCAACCCCGAAGCCTGGCTGTGGTACTACAAGGTCATCGGCAAGGAACGCTGCCCCATTGTGGACACCTGGTGGCAGACCGAGACCGGCGGCATCATGATTACCACCCTGCCCGGCGTGCACCCCATGAAGCCCGGCCATGCGGGCAAGCCCTTCTTTGGGGTGCAGCCTCAAGTAGTGGACACCTCGGGCCAGCCCGTCAGCAACCCCGACGAGGGCGGCCACCTGATAATCCAGAAGCCCTGGCCCTCCATGTTGCGCACGGTCTGGGGCGACCCCGAGCGCTTTGAGCGCCAGTATTTCTCCCAGTACCCCGGCAACTACTTCACCGGCGACGGGGCCCGGCGCGACGCCGATGGCTACTTTTTGATTCTGGGCCGGGTAGACGATGTGCTCAATGTTTCGGGCCACCGCCTGGGCACCATGGAAGTGGAAAGCGCCCTGGTCTCGCACCCCGCGGTGGCCGAGGCCGCGGTGGTGGGCCGCCCTGACCCCATCAAGGGCGAGGGCATTGTGGCCTTTGTAACCCTCAAGACCGGCCAAACTCCTAGCGCCGAGCTGGCCCAGGAGCTCAAGGCCCACGTGGTCAAGGCCATTGGGGCCATTGCCCGCCCCGACGAGATTCGACTGACCGATGCCCTGCCCAAAACCCGCTCGGGCAAGATTATGCGCCGTCTGCTGCGGCAGGTGGCCTCGGGCGAGGAGATCAAGGGCGACACCAGCACCCTGGAAGACCGCGCCGTGGTGGAGCGGCTGAAGTCTACGCCCGCCCAATAAACCCGCAAAACCAAGGCCCTACGCGCTGCGTGGGGCTTTCTTGGGCTTTCGCCCAAGCGAAGAAATAGGGCAGAGTGGCGCTTCCTCTATGGCTTGCGGTTGATCTCTTCCAACACCTGGCGCCACTTATCCTGCCACCACGCTTTAGGGCTCAGCATTCGCACTGTGCTCAGTATCTCCCAGTCGTTTTCTTCGCGGGCTATCTGCAATAGCTGCGGCCACAGCCGCTCGAAATCCTCACGGGTGTAGTGGCCCTCCCGGTACAGGAAGTATATCTCGTCGTTTAGGTCGGAAACTAAGCGAGGAGCCATAGTTGCCCCAATAAGGCATCTTGTTTGTGAAGTACAGCGTTGCCACGATCTGGGCTAGTCTTCAGTGGCGGTGCTGGCCGCTGTTTCTCTGCGTCCGGCCTTCCACTCCAGCCCGGCCCAGATGAGGCTCTCGAGGTCGCCGTCCAGCACGTTTTCGGGGTCGTGGCGCATCTCGCCGGTGCGATGGTCTTTGATGTACTGCTTGTCCAGCACGTAGCTGCGAATCTGGCTGCCCCACTCGATGGGGCGGGCCTCTCCGCGTAGCCGGGCCAGCTCCTCCTGCTTCTTTTTGAACTCGATCTCGAAGAGCTTGGAGCGCAGGATGTTCATGGCCATCTCTTTGTTCTTCTGCTGGCTGCGGGTAACCTGGCACTTCACGATGATGCCGGTGGGCAGGTGCACCACCCGCACCGCCGAGTCGGTGGTGTTGACGCCCTGGCCGCCTTTGCCCTGCGAGCGCATCACATCAATCCGCAGGTCTTCGGGGTCAATCTGCACGTCCACCGATTCGTCTACCTCGGGCATTACTTCCACCGCGGCGAAGCTGGTCTGGCGCTTGCCCTGGGCGTTGAAGGGGGAAGGGCGTACCAGGCGGTGGACCCCGGCTTCGGCAGAGAGCAGGCCGAAGGCGTTTTCGCCCCGCACGATAAACTGGGCCTGGTCGATTCCGGCCTCGGCGCCGGGCTCTAAGTCCACCAGTTCCACGCTAAAACCCATGCGCTCGGCAAAGCGGGTGTACATGCGGTAAAGCATCTGGGCCCAGTCGCAGGCCTCGGTTCCGCCCGCGCCCGGCTTGATGGTCACGATGGCGGCATTTTCGGCATAGGGAAAACCCAGCAGGGTCTGGTGGTAGAGGTCTTCCAGCTCACGCCCGGCTCGAGCGAGTTCGGGCTGCATCTGCTCCCGCTCCTCGGGCGAAAGCTCCGGCCAGAGCTCCAGCAGCCCTTGCAGGTCGGACTCCAGGCGCCTGTAGCCTTCTACCACCTTGCGCAACCGGGCCGACTCTTGCGAGACCTTGCGGGCGTGGGCGGGGTCGTTCCAAAGGTTGGGGTCGTTGATCTGCTGATCGAGTTCACTTAAGCGGGCTTCTTTGCCAGCGATGTCAAAGATACCCCCGAAGGGCCTCGAGCCGGTGTTTTAGGGTCTCTAAATCCATAACACCTGAGTGTAGGTGAACCTGTTATGAAGGTCAAATTTGGTTGACAGTTTTGGAAAGCCCCGTTAGATTATGATGAGAAAAAACATAACCCAAGGAGCTTCTTATGGAAGAAAAACAGAAGAATGAGCAGCAGGTTGTTGTTCAGCAAATCAAAGATATGGAGCCCTTTTCCATTGGCGGAATAATCGTGGTTTTTGTGCTTTGCATGTTGCTTACGCCGATAGTAGGGTTGATTGCCTACCTTTTTTTCTCTTCCAGCGCGCCGGTGAAGGCTCGACAGAGCGCTATCATCGCCCTTGTTTCTTTGGGAATTTGGGTTTTGTTTTTCGTTTTGCTCGGCGTTGGTGCAATGCTTACTATTGCCAGTTTGGGGGTGTGAAAAGGGGGTGTGTCCTGGATTTAGGCAACTAGGCTGCAGCGGGGAAAGCGGCGTGTCGGACGGCGTGGAAAGGTATGACGGGGCTGTGGGAGAAGA
>NZ_JBEVAL010000017.1:0-46835 GCF_051297115.1 Meiothermus cerbereus | reverse complement strand
GCTTCATCTTTGCCCACAACTTCAGGCAGCTGGCCAGCGTTTTGTAGGTAGCAACTTGGGTTAACCCTATGATGTTAATGACCAAGAAAGGAGGTATCGTGAAAAAACTTTTTTTGTTCCTCGCAATTGCTGCACTGGTGCTGGCAGGCTGCGGCACGCAGCCGCAATCCCAACCCAGCTTCACGCTCTCGCTCAGTCCCGCCAACGCAACCGTAAACCCCGGCCAGCCGGCCTCCACTACCCTCACCATCACCCCCCAAAACGGCTTTAGCGGCACGGTGAACCTCAGCCTGCAAAGCCCGCCCGAGGGGGTTTCGCTCTCGCTAAGCAGCGTGACTGTCACGGGAAGCGGAGCCCAAGACTTCACCCTGCAAATCCAGACCACCGGCGCCACCCCTACTGGCACCCACACCCTAACCCTGGTCGCCACCCAGGGCGGCCTCAGCAAAACCGCCAGCTTTGAACTAACTGTTACCTCGTTCAACATTGCCCTGACCCGCTCCAGCACTATGCGGGCCCAGGGTCAGAGCTTCTCGGACTTCGACCTTACCCTCACCCCCCAAGCAGGCTTTAGCGGTACGGTGAACCTGAGCCTGCAATCGCCGCCCAGCGGCATCAGCATCGGCCCCGCCAGCCTGAGCGCCTCCGGCCCCGTGACGCTAACGGTGGCCCGCACCGTGCCGGAGGGGGTCTACGACCTCACCGTGCAGGCCAGCAGTGGGAACCTGACCCGCACCGCCTCCCTTACCCTGCGGGTACTGCGGGCCAACACCCTGGCAGCCGGGGGCTACTTTAGCGCGGCCATAAAGCCCAACGGCGAGGTCTGGTCGTGGGGCGATAACACCTACGGACAGTTGGGTCGAGTGACCACTGGGACCAGCGATAGCACCCCAGCCTGGGTCTCACCAAGCGACGATGTGGTCTCGCTATCCCTGGGCGAGTATCATGCCATTGCCCTCACCAACGATGGCCGGGTGGTGACGGTGGGGCGCGACGATTATGGGCAACTGGGCGATGGGCCAGACAACTCGAGCGGTACCAACGCCGTACCCAACCTACGCGAAAACATCCTGCCTGCAGGCGTCAAGGCAGTGGCGGTAGAGGCAGGTCGCTACTACTCACTGGCTCTGACCTCCGAAGGCACCGTATACGCCTGGGGGCGCAACGATGTGGGCCAGCTCGGTCTTGGAAATACCGATTCTCCCCAGCATTCGCCGGTGCTGATACCTGGCTTAAGCGACGTAATTGCCCTGGCTGCCGGCGACGACCACACCCTGGCCCTCAAAGCCGATGGCAGTATCTGGGCCTGGGGCGACAACCCCAACGGCGAACTGGGTACGGGCAACACCGACCGATACACTAACCCCACACAGCTGACTGGCATCACCGCGATAGCCATCGCCGCCGGGGGTAACCACTCGGTTGCCTTGCTGGCCGACGGAACGGTGCGTACCTGGGGTTTCAACAACCACGGTCAACTGGGCAACGGTAACACTACAAACAGCAACGTACCCGTGCAGGTTACGGGTCTGACGGGCGTAGTGGGCATTGCTGCCGGTTATGAGTTCACCCTGGCCGTTCTGAGTGATGGTTCGGTCAAGGCTTGGGGGCACGACGATAGCTTCCAACTCGGCAATGGGGCTACTGCGGGCGACCAGACGACCCCGGTGGATGTACTGGGCATTCCCTCAGGCCGGAGTGTGCGGGCTCTGGCGGCGGGTATCTTCCATGCCCTGGCCCTGCTGGACGATGGCTCGGTGGTGGCCTGGGGCAGCAACATTCAGGGTCAGTTGGGCGATGGAACCAACAACTCCTCCGACGAAGCCAAGCCTGCCTCCATTACCGGTGTGCAGGTGCCCCCCGCACCCTTGCCATAGCTCCTGTAGCAAACAGACCTGCCTGGGCGTTCCAGGCAGGTTTTTTGTGGGCCTATAGGTAGGCTGGGGCTACAGGGATTTGATTAGGTTTTTTCGGAGCTTGAGCCAGCGCGGTAGCCTTTGGAGTGCAATGCGCCAGGCCCGCCCAACACGGCCTAGCGCGGTGAGAGCCACTTGGGCAGGAGCCGGGGTGCTTCCAGCGTTTGCAGACGCTGGGCCGAGAGGGCGTTGGGGTTGTAAATGCCCCCGTCGCTGGCGGCAGCAAAGCTAAAGCCATCCAGGTTAAGGCCCGTGGGAGGGGTGCTGCTCTGGGCCAGGGGCAGCCAGTCGCGCAAGGGCAGGCTTACCTGCATGGCGCTGAGCGACCAGTCGAGCTCGAGGTTGCTCCTTAGACCCCAGGCGGTCTGCCAGCCGTTGGCGGGGGCGTTGGAAGGCGCAGGGGCGCAGGGGGTCTGGGAGGCCGCACAGGACTGGGCCAGGTTGGGGACGGCGTAGCGGGTGGTGCTGCCCAGCCAGCCTTGCGAGAGGTGCAGGTGCCATTCCAGGTTGGTGCTGGGGGCAACCGCAAGCTGGGCCAGTTGCAGGCTAAAGAGCCGGGTGCCGCTGCTCAGCCAGGTGTAGCCGGAGTTCCAGGACGTCTGAAACTGGTTGCCCAGCAGGGCCAGGGTGGCCCCCGGCGGGTTCAGGAAGCTGGCGCTCAGGTTCTGGGGGTTGGCCTGGCCGCGCACTACCTGTCGAGAACGCAGGTTCAGGTTGCTGAAGGTGGTCTCGCGGGCATTGAAGAGGTAGAACTCGTTGGGCTGCCGCTGGGCCGCAGGGATGGCCCGGTAGGTCAGGTTGGCCGCCCGTTGCTGGCTGTCGGCCAGGTATAGGGTTGGGGTGGTGGGGGTTAGGTAGGCCAGGTAGCTCAGGCCCTGGGCCGAGGGGTTAGGGTTGGTCAGGGTGGCGGTGTAGGAACCCTCGAGGGCGAACGAGTCGGGGCCGCTGGCATCGAGGTCGAGGGTCTGGTTGCCCCCTACGGCATAGCTGCGCTGGAAGACGGCCCGATCCGCCTCGAATACGGTGCCGGGAGGGCTGGGCGGCAGATACCGCACGGCCATCAGGTCGGCGCTGCCGTGGTGCACCCCTTGCAGCAGGTAGCCAGGGTAGGCCGGGGTGGGAGGGAATTCACCGGTGCGGGCGGGGTCTACCAGGTCGCTGGCGGTTCCATAGGCCACCTGGCCGTAACTGCCGTTCAAGCCGTTCAGCTGCCCACTTACGTTCGAGAACGAACCGCCGCTCGTTGGCGAAGGGCAGGGCAGGCTCAGGTCGCGCACCTCGTCCAGGGTGAGCTGGTAAACACCCACCTGATGGGTGGTAAGCCTGGCCTCGGTTTTGCTGCATACCACCGCCCAGCCATAGCGCCCCGCGGCGTTGCCCACGCGCAGCAGGTACTTTCCGGCACTGGGGGCAACCACCTGCCAGGCGCCGCTGTTGTCCTGGCCGGCAACCCAGGCCGCCCCGCTGGCGCTTAGCTCGGCCTGGTCGAACACATTCAGGAGCACCAGAGCGGTACGAATCAGGCTGCCCTGAGCGCCCCTCACGCGCAGCACATAGTCTCCCAGCGGGAGGTCGGGGGTGGTGGCGATGGTAAGGGTGGAAGTAGAGCCATCTACCTCCTGGGGCGCAAAGATGGCGCTGATACCGGTTGGTAGAGGGGAGCCATCGGAGCGCTCGAGGCTCAGGGTAATGGGGTCGACCAGGTTATTACGCACGATGGTGATGGTTTCGTTCAGGCTACTGCCCCGCTGTACGGTAAGGTATTGCGTAAGGCTCAGCTGGAAATCGGAATCGGGCGATGCAGGCAAGACCGTGAGGGTAAAGGGTAGGGTGCGCTCGAGGCTTCCTAGGGTGGCCTTGATGCGTAGGGGATAGGTGGTGATGGTGGCCGTAGGGGCCACCGAAAGCCGTAGAATCGAGGTGCTGCTGCCCAGCTGACTGGGGCTGAAGGTGGCGCTCAGGCCAGCGGGCAGGGGGCTGCCGTCTTGCTGCTCGAGGGCCAGCACCACCGTACCCCCAATGTTGACGCGAACCACGTCTACCAGGAGGTCTTCGTACTGCCCCTGGCGGATGGAGGGGTTGGGGTTGCTCAGACTAAGCTGCAAATCGGGCTGGTGGGCCGGTTCTATCTGCAAGGGCAGATCTGCAGTTCGGGAAAAAGGCCCCTTCGAGGCCCGCACACGCAAGATAAATCGGCCTACCTCTGCATTGCCCAAGGCCTTAACCTGCAGGGTCGAGGTATCTTCCAGGGTGCTGCTGGGTTCAAAGGTGACACCAACCCCAGTGGGTGGAGGGCTTTCCAGGTCCAGCACCACCAGGCCCGGCAGGTTGCTGCGCACAAGCCTTATATTGACGCTTTTGCTCTGGCCCTGCTGGAGGGTGAGGCTGCTGGGGGAAAGGTCAATGTGCAATTGGGGCTCCGGTGCGGGTTTGCTGCACCCGCTTAGCAAGACCCAGGCTGCTGCTAAATAAAACCAAAATTTGAGGCCTGTAATTAAACCCTGCACTTTCCTCATGGCCCATCCTCACGTTTTGACGATAGCATCCGTCCAGATGCTGTCAAGTTGGCAGGCGTTACGTGCGAAAGGCTCGAGGGGGCACAATATTATGAGAATTTGCTCAAGGGGTCTACATGCCACGCCCATAAGACCCCGATTGGGCGGTATTCTAATAGGGCTGTCTATGCTGCGCCACCTATGGATTCTGGCCATCGCCATCACAGCCTGTGGAAGTACCCTCGATGTGAGCAACCCAACCCCGTCTCCCCCTACCGCTGGCAGTTGGTGGAAACCTGGGCTTGATACCACCTGGCATGTCCAGTACACCGGAACCCTCGACAAAACCCGACGGGTAACGGTTTATAATGTCGACCTGTTCGATACCCCGGCCAGTGTGGTGCAGGAGCTGGCGGCGCGCGGTGTTAAGGCGGTCTGCTACCTGAGTGCAGGCTCCTGGGAGAACTGGCGGCCCGACAAAAACCAGTTTCCCCCCGAGGTGCTGGGCCGCAACTACGAGGGCTGGGCAGGGGAGCGCTGGCTGGACATCCGTCAGATTGACAAGCTGGCCCCCATCCTGCGGGCCCGGCTCGACCTCTGCAAGCAAAAAGGCTTTGTGGGGGTAGACCCCGACAACGTGAATGGCTACCAGAACAACACCGGCTTCCCTCTTACGGCCCAGGATCAGATTCGCTTTAACCGCTGGTTGGCGGCAGAAGCCCACCAGCGCGGCCTGGCCATTGGCCTCAAGAACACCACCGATCTGCTCCCGCAGCTCATCAACGACTTCGATTTCCTCGTGACCGAAGAGTGCTTTGCTCAGGGCTGGTGCAACCAGACCCGTCCCATGTTGCAAGCGGGCAAGCCGGTGCTCAACATCGAATACACCGACACCCGCATCAAAAGCGCCTCGCAGTTTTGCAGCAGCACCACCAGCCTGGGTATTTTCTCCATCCTCAAACGGCGGGAACTCGATGGTTGGGTAGAGGAGTGCAGGTAACACCCCCGTTAAGTCCAACTACAGCATAACAGACGCAAAAATCCCACCGGGCTAAAAGGGCTCGAGCGGGATTTGCACATCTTCCCGCAGGTGAATAGGCAGCCTGGTGTAATGACCGTAAAATGCCTCCCTGGACAGCCTGACGGTTTTTTGTGAAGCTATAGATTAGCGGGTTCTGTCACCGCCAATACCCTCACTCTAGACCCGTCTGCGCCAGATGCACAATTTAATGTAACGAAAGGTAACAGGCTGGCTGCCCTGTCGTGTTTAGGGTTCTTCTTCTACCCTGGGGTCTAGAGAACATCTGCGTTTTAGCCATATTCAGAAGGGGGCCAAGAGAAATGAAATTCAACACAAAAACCACCACCCTTATCCTGGCCGCCTTGTTTTTGCTGGCGGGGTGCAATCTGCAAAGGGGCAGCGAGGCGGCTCAGGTACCGGAAGGGCCATCCCAGGCCCCCTCTATGCCCCGTTTCGAGGGCGCCCCGGTTGCCTTGCCGCTGCACAAGGCCGATGCCAACCGCCCCTTGCCCGATGTGCAGATTCCTGGTTTGCTGCGCCCCCAGCGCGGGGGGGTGCAGTTCCAGGCCCTGCCGCAAAACCGGGTAGCGCTGCGCATTTTGGTGATTGGCCCTACCGAAGAAGATCCGGGCCTGCAAGCCTGGCGGGCCTTGCTTGACCAACTAGGGGCCAACTACCAGGTATTGCTGGCCGATACCCAGGAGCTGACCAGCAGCATGCTGGAGGACAGCACGGGCGGGCGCTTCCAGGCCATCTTGCTGGCCAGCAACAACCTGACCTACAAGGTCCCGTCGGGGGATTTTGCCAGCGCATTGAGCGGGGCAGAGTGGAGCCGCTTGTGGGACTACCAGCGCCGCTACGCGGTGCGCTCAGTCTCGCTGTACACCTTTCCTGGGCCGGGAACTCCCAACGAGCGCTTTGGCGAACCGGAAGACTACTGCATCCGCTCGGTGCGGCCAGCCGGAGATGAAGGGGTGCGCACCGATAACCCCGCCACCAATCCGCCGGCCAGCCCGCCGCCTTATCCCCCCGTTCGGATGACCCTCACGCCCGAGGGCCGCGGCCTGTTTAGCTATTTGAACCCCAACGCAGAGATTCCCATTCAAAATGCCTTTGTCTATCCAGCCCGCCTGGCTACGGCCCAGGAGTCGCCCGGCTGTGTGGTGCAGCCGCTGTTGCAGGACTTGAGCGAAAATGTGCTGGGGGTGTTTAGCCGCAGCGCCGATGGACGCGAGCGAATTGCCCTGACTTTTGCCAGCAACCCCTATCTGTTACACACCCAGCTTTTAGGTTATGGGCTAATTCGCTGGGCTACGCGGGGGCTTTTTATCGGCGAACGGCGGCACATTCTGGCCGTTGATGTGGATGACTGGGGCCTCGAGTCCGACTGGTGGGACGACACCCTTCAGCCCGGCGATCCCCTGCGCTACCGGCCCCAGCCCTTTAGGCTTTCGGCCCAGGATGCCTGGTCGCTGTACCTGCAGCAGCGCCAGCTCAACGCCACCTATCCCCTTAGCAACGGCTTCATGCTCAACCTGGCCTTCAACGGGCGGGGGGTGAACACCGGCGTGGCGGCAAGCTGTAACCCAGGGGTCTCCAGCGGCGACCCCCTGTCCAGCCTGACCAAGTGTCTGGCCAGCCGGATGCGCTGGCTCAACCACACCCGCGACCACCCCTCCATGGACAACATCACCGACCCCGTCGCGCTGCGCTTCCAGATTGCCGAGAACACCCGCCTGGCGGGACAGATGGGCCTGTGGTACAGCAGCAAGACCCTAAAAACAGGTGAACTCTCGGGCCTGGGTTGGTACCGTAGTCCAGCCACAGAAGAACCTAACCCTTTGCCCAGGCTGCCTTCCGAGTGTCCGCCGGTGGCCGGCGCCTCGGGCCCCGGTTCAGATGAACCACGCAAAGATTTCGGCCTGGCGTGTGCCAACCAGGCCCTGCTCGACCGCGCGGTAGAGCTGGGGATTCGCTATATCCATGGCAACTACTCGGTAGGTAGCCACAAACCCAAATGCCCCATTTGTGGGATTGCCTTGCGCCCGGATTTGCTGATGATTCCAGTGTGGCCCACCAACATTGCCTACACCGTGACTACCCCGGCTGAGGCCACCTCGTTCTACAACTACATCTACGCCCCGGGTGGGCAGCACCCCTACTGGCCCAGGCCGCTTACCTACCAGGAGATCCTCGAGCAGGAAACCAACCTGGCCCTCTACCACCTCCAGACCAGTGCCAGCTCGCACTACTTCCACCAGGCCAACCTGCGCGAGTTCGAGCCGGGCCGCAGCCTGGTTTTCGATTACCTAAACCGCTTGATGCAGAAATACACCAGCTACTACAGCATCCCGGTGCTCAACCCCTCATGGGACGAGATCGGGGAGTATGTGGCCGAACGCACCCGGCACAGCGCCCTTCTCGAAGCGGGTATTACTGCTACCTGGAACCGCAGCACAAATCAGGTTGAGATCGCTGCGCCGGAGCAAAGTTCTGGTGTACTGTTTTTTACGGGGGCGGCGCAGGGGGTTAGCTGGGTATATGGGGGCGATGTTGTTTCCAAGGTGAACCTTTCTGCAGGGCAGGTCTTGCGTTTTACCTACCCTGCGGAGTAGGGTACACGGACCATTTTCTATAGGGCATGACCATGAGAATCGCACTTATCACTGAAGGAACCTACCCATTCGTGCTGGGCGGGGTGAGCGTGTGGTGCGATCAGCTCATTCGTGGTCTGCACGACTTTGAGTTTGAGGTAATTGCCCTTACCAGCAATGGCCTGGAAAAAGCAGCCTATCCTCCACCTGCAAACCTTAAAGGCGTGGTCAATTTTCCCTTGTGGAATAGTGTTCGCCGGAGTCGCTCGAGGCAGCGTGCTTCCCGCTGGTTCGACCAGGTGCACCACAGCTTTGTAAGTGCCCTGGTCAGGCCTAATTGGGGCACAACCTATTTTTTGTGGGCCTTACGGGCTATGGCTGGCTATGCACAGCAAGCCGACCTGGGAGAGGCCTTGTTGAGCGAAGCTTCCCTTGGCCGCTTACTCAAAGTTTGGAAGGAGCATCAGCCGCAAGACCCTTCGATTGCTCCACTGCCCAATCTGACCCTCCAGGACGCTCTACTGGCCTCGGAATTGATTGAGCATTTGCTGCGTCCCCTGCAGCTTATTCCTGCTAAAGCCGAGGTTTATCATGCCGTTTCTAACGGGCCTGCGGCTTTGGTGGGAATGATGGGCAAGTGGTACCACCATGTCCCATTTGTTCTAACCGAGCATGGTGTTTATCTTCGAGAGCGCTACCTGAGCTATCTCCAGGCTCCTTTTAGCCTTTCGGTGCAAACCCTGATCTTAAACTTTTTTCGCCTGCTCTCGAGCGCCGCTTACCGCATGGCCGACCTAATCGTGCCGGTTTCGGAGTACAACCGCCGCTGGGAGGAGCGCAACGGGGCCTTTCCTACCTCCATTCGCCCCATCCACAACGGCATTGATCCGGCCTTGTTTCCGCCTCCCGAGGTGGAGCCCGAGGTTCCCACGCTCGCCTTTGTGGGACGCATTGATCCCCTCAAAGACCTCCATACCTTGATTGAGTCGTTTGCCTATACCAAGGAACGTGTGCCCAATGCCCGCCTTCGAATGTTTGGTCCGACGCCTGCAGGCAATGAGCGTTACCGGGAAAGCTGCGAAGATCTAATCGCAAAGCTGGGCCTCGAGGGAGCGGCGACCTTCGAGGGCCGAATCTCACCGGCTGCACGGGGTTATCAGGCTGGGCATGTGGCCGTGCTGAGCAGCATCTCGGAAAGTTTTCCGTATGCCGTGATTGAGGCCATGTCGTGTGAACGGGCCACGGTTTCAACCGATGTGGGGGGGGTGGCGGAGGCAGTAGGCGATGCAGGTATTCTGGTGCCTGCCCGTGATCCTGCGGCGATGGGCAGGGCCTGCGCCGAGTTGTTGCTGGACGATGAGCGCCGGATTGCTATGGGCAAGGCAGCGCGGGCGCGGGTACTCAAGCACTTTACCCTCGAGCGTTTTCTAAACGACTACCGCAAAATGTACCATGATGTGGTATCTCTTTCTCGAGCGGCCAAGTCTTCGGCGTTGTCGGGAATGCCATACCCGACCGAACCTTTACCGGCTTCGGGGAGCTGAGTGGTTTGGTAAGTTAAAGATGGATATGCAGTGAAGTTCCCGGAATGAAGCGCTAAAAGCAACCCCCAGGTATTAGAGGAGCCAAATCCATCCCAGGAATTAAGTTACCGGAGCACTAAGTGAGACCTGCCAAAAAACAATTTATTGTGCTATTGAGCCAGATTGCCGAACCTCGAGCCGCCTGGGGTTGTTGGGAGATGCGGCCAGGGGGGGTGTGCGCACACCTGGGTGGCTTGAACCCGGTCAGATTACCGGGTATAACGCAAACAGCCGCTGAAGCTTCGAGCGGCCTTTATTTACCTGGTTGCCAGAGCACAAAGGGTGGATTGTTGGCATGAGCCAGCGAACGGAGTTTTATGACGACCGTGGGGTGGCGGTGCTGCCCAGCTATACTCGAACTGGGCGCCAGCCAGGCCTTTCTAATCGTCTGGCGCCACTGATTCAGCATCTGGGGCCGGTGATCGAGACCGCTGTGGACGCACAGCAAATAGCGGCCGTGCTCGAGGCCCATGGTTATAACGACCGGATGGTGTTGGAACGCTATGGTTACCCCAATGTGTTTGAGCTGGCCGAAGCCCTTTATCGGGCGGTGCCGCGCAAGCCCGCAGCCACCAAGCGCAAAATCAATCCCCTTTCCGAAACCTTGCGAGAGCTTTCGCACGGGCTTTTTTATGGTATGCCGGGGCTATTTTTTCCGGCGGTTTTTGCCTGGGCCGGCTCCCAGGAAGCCACCCTCGGCCTGATTTTATCGGCAGTTCTGGGCTGGTCCTGGAGCCAGGGCATGATTCGGCTGGCCTATGTCCTGATGGGCCGGGGTTTTGCTCCGGAAGCACGGGTGTTGCTTCGCAGCATGCTGTTTATGGGTCTGGGGTTGGCAACCCTGATTGCCGTACTTCTACAGGCAAGCCCGGCTTTAGCTGCCCTTTTGGTTTTGCAAATGGCCTACCACATGGCCTCGAGCATTTTACTTTTGTACAAGCAAGAGATGTGGCTGCTGCTAACTGCCTTGCCAGGGGTGATTTCTGGGGCGGGGTTCTTGCTGTTTCCAGAGCTGCTCGGCGCAGCCCCCACGGTTCTGGTGATGATGGTGGCGGTACTGCTAAGCTTTACGGCTGCGCTCATCACCCTCAGAACCAAAGCCAACCACTCACCCTGGAAGATATTGCAGAAAACCGACTGGCTGGACGCCATTCCGCTCATGCTATACGGCTTTCTAAGTGCGGTATTCGTATTCCTTAACCCATTCTGGCACTGGATTACCGGTACGTCCATTGCAGCAGGTCTGACGGTGGTTCCGCTGGTGCTGAGCATGGGCGGGCTTGAGTGGCAGCTTCGAGTTTTCCTGCATCGTATGAGTTTGCTGCTGGCCAGCACCAGCGACCTGAGGGTGTTTGCCCGAAATGTCAACCGTATTTTTTTGTCTGTGCTGGCCTCCTACGCAATGCTGCTGCTGGTATTGAGCCTTCTGGCGAAGGTATTTTTCAACCTTAACAGCATGGAGACCCAGATCTTCCTGATTGCAAATTTCTTGCTTGGGCTCGGGTTTTTTGTGGCTTTTACGCTCACCACAATGAACCGCACCGTAAGGGTACTGCTGGGGATGCTGCTGGCGCTCATGGTGTATGCTGCCGTCTTTGCCCTTTCGTTGCAGGGGGTGTTGCCTTTAGATGGATCGCTGAGCTACCTGATTGGATGTGGGTTTTTTACCATTTATTTGCTGTTGGCGGCACTGCCAGTTCTGCGCGAATTGCGCAACTACCAGTAATATGTTCGGCATCTGCAAATCCAAAGCCCTGGCCTTCTACTACGGCAGAGGGCGACTGTCGCGGCTTTACAGGTATGCGAAAGTGGTACTGCAAACCTGGGCCTATACCCCTCAAGAACTCCAGATTTTGCGTAGTCGGCAAACCCTGCCCCTGGCCTATCTGAGCCTGGGGGAAGATCAGCTTGTTCCTTCACCCTGGCATCGCAACGCACGAAACCTGGATTGGAATACGGTTTATGTGGATCCGTCCCACCCCGACTGGGTTAGAAGTCGCCTGGATGAGGCTCGAAGGGCGGTAGAGATGGGGTTTGAGGGTTTATTTTTGGATACGCTGGACACCGTGACCCTGTATCCCCAGGATCGGGGGGCTTTGCTGGAACTTATCACCCAGCTGCGGCAGCTTTTGGGTTCGAGGCTTCTGTATGCCAACCGTGGGTTTCATCTGCTGCCCGAGCTATCTGGCCTGGTAAACGGTGTGGTGCTGGAGTCGTTTTCTACTACCTGGACACCCTGGGGTTATCGGGTGTTGCCTGCACATGAACTCGAGTACAACCTCAGCCACCTGTTCAGGCTTCAAGGGTACGCCCTCGAGATTTACGCGCTGGACTATGCCGACCAGTTCTGGCTCGAGGGCTATGCAAGGCTGCGGGCGATGTACTATGGCCTGCCAACCTTTGTCAGCAACCGCGACCTAACCCGTATATAAAGCGGTCTTCAGTAGAAAATCAGGAATAGGGTGCCAGAGGCTTACTTTTTGCCCGGCCTGTCCAGGTATTGCCTGTTAAAGGCATGGGGCAGAAGCTCGCCCAGCGTGGTGTGTAGCTCGGGGCCATCTGCACTCAGGCAGTGTACCGGTACGTTGGGCTGGGCAAACTCGCTCAGTACCTGTCGGCAGCCGCCACAGGGGGTTGCCGGCTGGTTGCCCCGGCTCATCACCCAGACCTCGGCAATCTCGCGCTCTCCTGCCGAGACCATCTGCAAGGTGGCCGACTGCTCAGCGCAGCGCGAGAGGGGATAGGCGGCGTTCTCCACGTTAACCCCGCCATACAGCCGACCCGACCGGGACTTAACCACTGCCGCAACGGCAAAACCGGAGTAAGGCGAGTAGGAGTGGGCCAGGAGCTGCTGGAGTTTTTCTACTATCTTTTTAGGCGTCTTGGGCACGGCTTTAGCATACTGCACCGGCGGTTATGCTTCTTCTGAAGTTACCGACTCGCTAAGGGTTTCGTCGTCGCGGGGTTCTGGGGTTTTCTTCTGGGCCCGCACCCGCTCGATGCCCCGTGGATCGGCGGTTTCAACGGTAAAAACAAAGCCAGCGTACTCGAGCTGTTCCCCCACCTCGGGTATACGTCCAAACTCGCTCATCAGGAAGCCGGAGAGGGTGTCGTACTCACCTTCGGGCAACTCGATGCCCAGCTTTTCCGAGGCATCTTCCAGCGGGACAGAGGCTGCCAGCAGATAGACCCCCTGAGCTATCTGCTGCACCGGGGCCACCTCTTCCTCGTCGGACTCATCGTAGATTTCCCCAATAATCTCTTCGATAATGTCCTCGAGGGTAACCAGCCCTGCCGTACCCTTGAATTCGTCCACCACAATGGCCATATGGGTTTTGCGGCGGCGCATCTCGCGCAAAAGCTCCCTGGCCCCCATGGTTTCGGGCACAAAGTAGGCGGGGTGGCTTATGCTGCCAATCTTGATGCTGTCTAGCTCCGGGCCTTCGTACTCGAGTAAGTCTTTGGTGTAGGCCACCCCAACAATGTTGTCGATGGTTTCCTGGTAGACCGGGACTCTGGAATAACGATGCTCGCGGGCCATTTCCCAAAAGTCGCGCAGGGTGGCCTCGGCCGATATGGCCACCATGTCTACCCTGGGCACCATTATCGAGCGCACCGGGGTTTCTTCCAGATCGAGAATCTGGCTGATGATTTCGCCTTCGCTTTCGTCCAGAACCCCTTCTTTCGAGGAGGCTTCCACAATTAGCTTCAGCTCTTCTGCGCTGCCCACCATGGAGTGCGAGGGGGCCTCCCGCAGGCCCATCAAGCGCAGGAAGAAGTTGCCGCTACGGCTAAAAAGCCAGACCAGCGGAGAAGTGAGCCGCTGGAACAGATTGAGTGGCAGAATGGTAATGACAGCGACCTGCTCGGTGCGCTGAAGGGCGATACCTTTGGGAATCAGTTCGCCAAAGAGCACCGTAACAAAGGTAATGAGAATAACCGAGAAAACAAAGCTGATGGATAAAAGCAGGCTGCTTTCTGCTGCAGCGGCAGCCTGTGTTTGACCAAACACTGCTGTGATGCCAGCCACAATCAGCCGGGTAACGTAGGGTTCCCCGAACGCACCCAGAATCAGGTTGGTGGCGGTGATGCCAAGCTGTGTGGTGGCGATGTAGATGTCGAGCTTGGCCATGGCCTCTTTAAGCAGCCTGCCCTGCCAGGAGCCAGTATCGGCCATCTGCTCGACCCGACTGCGCCGAATTGCGACCAGGGCAAATTCTGCGGCGACAAAAAAGGCATTAATCAGGATGAGAAGAACGATGATTCCAAGACTGCCAGGGATGCTTTCCATAGGGTTCGCGTCAGGCCCAACCCAAAACTAACTCGCCCCGGAGCTTTCCAGGGCAACGCCAGGGCTACGTTTGGAAGGGGAGTCCATACGCTACTAGCCGGAAGTTTACCACAGCCCCAGGCGGCCCACAAGCGGCGGTAAAAATAGCAAAACACCGATTAGGGCGGCAATTGCACTGGCTACCAGCACGCCCGCTGCGGCAACGTCCTTGGCTGCTTTGGCCAGGGGGTGATAGTTGGGTGAGACCAGGTCTACCACAGCCTCGAGGGCGGTGTTGATGAGCTCAAGCCCCAGCACCAAGGCCACCAGCAGCAGCACTGGAACCGGGTTGACCTGTAGCCACAGGGCCAGGGCCAGGGCCAGGGCGCCGATATACACCTCGAGGCGAAAGTTGCGCTGGCTTTTCCAGGCGAAACGAACACCGGCCCAGGCATAGGCAAAAGAAGCCCGCAGGCCCCGTAAGGGTAGGGGGTCGCTGCCGGGCCTGGGGGGCGGGGTTCGAGGGGGCATAGGACTAGAGCTCGAGAATGCGGGTCTGCACCCGACGGAACCCCTCCCACTCATCCTCGCTCTGGTGGTCGTGCCCCAGCAAGTGCCATAGCGAGTGGGCCGCCAGCACCTTAACTTCGTTTTGCAGGCTGTGCCCAAGCTCGTTGGCCTGGCGGCGGGCGGTATCGAGGCTGATCACAATATCGCCCAAATGTGGCGGAATGAAGGGGTCGCCCGGTTCGTAGGTAGGAAACGACAGGACATCGGTTGGGGCATCCTCGCCCCAGTGCTCCTGCTTAAGGGCTCGGATCTCGGCGTCATCGGTCAAAATGAGCGTGAGGGATTTGTCGCCATGGCCCAGCTCCTCCAGCAGCAGCTCGAGGGCTTTGCCTACTGCGGAGCCCAGGCCTGGGGGAAGTTTGCTGTGTGCAACCAGATCTACCTGTCCCATCGCCCTGGTTTAGCGCTCGCTTTCGTGCTCATGGGACTCGTAGGCTTTGATGATACGGGCTACCAGCGGGTGGCGCACCACGTCGGACTCCAAAAAACGCTGCTGGGCAATACCCTGGATGCCCTTCAGGATGCGCATGGCCTCTACCAGGCCGCTTTTTTGCGCTTTGGGAAGGTCAATCTGGGTAATGTCGCCGGTAATCACCACCCGACTGTTGAAACCCATACGGGTCAGGAACATTTTCATCTGCTCGGGGGTGGTGTTCTGGGCTTCATCAAGAATGATGAAGGCATCGTTCAGGGTACGACCCCGCATAAAGGCCAGGGGCGCCACCTCGATCACACCCGACTGGATGTACTGGTCAAAGCGCTCGGCGTCAATCATGTCGAAAAGGGCGTCGTAGAGCGGGCGCAGGTAGGGGTCAATTTTGGCCTGGAGGTCGCCCGGCAGAAAACCCAGGCGCTCGCCCGCCTCTACGGCGGGGCGGGTCAGGATGATGCGCTTAATTTTTTTGGCCTTGAGGAAGGCTACGGCCATGGCCACGGCCAGGTAGGTTTTCCCGGTGCCAGCAGGCCCCACGCCGAAGGTAATATCGTGGCTGCTGATGGCCTCCACGTACTGCCGCTGGCCGGGGGTTTTGGGCTTGAGCCTGCCGGGCAGGGTTATCTCGCCACCCAGGGTCGGCACGGCGGTTTCGACCGGGAGCGACTGTCCGTTTTCTGCAACCAGGATGACCTGCTCGAGGGTACCCGCATCAATTTCGGCGCCCTGGCGCACCAGGGTAACCAGGTCACGTATAACCCGTTCGGCCAGGCGCACCTCGTCTGGGTCGCCCGAAATTTGCACTTCCTGCCCGCGCACCACAAGTTGCGCGGGCAGCAGCTTGCGCAGGGTTTTCAGGTGCTTATCGCCATGGCCCAGCAAGGACAGGGCTTCTTGGGCTGAGCGAAGGGGAACTACCGCCTTGATTTGCGTGCTCTTCTCCAATATTGGCTCCTGGGTTCGGCCAGCACTTGATGCCAAACCACACCGTTAAGAATATCACGTGTTGAAGTGGAAAAGGCCCAGTGCTCGGCGGTTCTGCCTCTGCTTTCCGGCTGGGCTTTGCCGGGTGTTGGCTGAGGAGATTCTTTGGGCAGGCGCGCGCTGGAACGGGCCAGGCGTTCGCGCTCGACTTCCTCGAGGCTTCTTGGTCGCTTTGCAGGGGGTGTCCTGGGTTTTGGGGGTTGAGCAGACTGACTAACCAGCGGGCGGGCGGGCGGGGTGCTGGCCGGTGGGGGTGGGGGGGCGGCTGGGCGTGCGGGTGCGCCCGGCGGCTGGGTGCTCGAGGGCCGCGGGGGCGGACGGCGCTCCTCACCCGGTAAGGGAATCTCGTCGGGCTCAAAATCGGGGGGCATTTGCTGGCCCCGCCTGAGCAAGCCTTGCAAGGCAGGCAGCACAATAAAGAAAAATAGAAACAGCAGACCTAAAAGATCGTCTAGACCCATGAAACCCTCCGGGTAGCGGCTGAAGCCCCAGATGAGCCGTAGAAAGCCCCTGGTTGCGCCCGCTGGGGCGTGCGGCGAGCCTTCTGTCCGCCAATACCCCATCCAGTTGTTGTGCTGGTCAAAGTGGCGAGCGCAACCGTGACAACTGCCAGAGGGGTGCGTTTGGCCTCACCCACAAGCAGAGATGGCAGGAGCACAGACGAGGTTTTTTTGTTCAGACCTCTCCTGCCGCTGGGCTCGCGCTGGCCCGGTGTGGTGCTGGGCGCTCCCCTCAAGGCTAAAACCCCTTTGCGTGCCTCACCGTTGCGAGCCACCAGCACCGCCGTCGGAGGTTCCACCACCGCTGGCTTTGCTGATAGACTCGCGCATATCGGTGTCGGCCTCGATGTTTTTGAGCTGGTAGTAGTCCATTACACCCATGCGACCGCTGCGGAGCGCCTCGGCCAGGGCCATCGGTACGGCCGCCTGGGCCTCGACCAGCTTGGCCCGCATGGCCTCGACCAGGGCGGCGTTTTCCTGCTCCACAGCCACGGCCATGGCCCGGCGTTCTTCGGCTTTGGCCTGGGCAATTTTCTTATCGGCCTCGGCCTGGTCGGTGCGGAGCTGGGCTCCGATGTTTTTCCCTACGTCCACTTCGGCGATGTCCACCGAGAGGATTTCAAAGGCCGTGCCAGCATCCAGACCTTTGGCCAGCACGGTTTTGGAGATGCGGTCGGGCTGCTCGAGCACCTGCTTGTGGTCTTCCGACTGACCGATGGAAGCCACGATGCCCTCGCCAACCCGGGCCACGATGGTTTCTTCGCCGGCCCCACCTACCAGGCGGTCAATGTTGGCGCGGACGGTAATGCGTGCGGTAGCCAGCAGCTGGATACCGTCTTTGGCCATACCGGCGACCATCGGGCTGGTAATTACCTTGGGGTTGACGGAAAGCCGCACAGCCTCGAGCACGTCGCGCCCAGCCAGGTCAATGGCGGCGGCGCGGTCGAAGTTGAGCTTGATACCGGCCTTATCGGCTGCAATCAGGGCATCAACCACCCGGTCTACATTGCCCCCAGCAAGGTACTGGGCCTCGAGCTTGGCGGTTTCGACCGGAATGCCGGCCTTGAAGGCTTTAATCATGGGATTGACAATCTTGGCCGGAGGGATGCGCCGGAAGCGCATACCAATCAGCGAGGTAAGCGCTACATTGACGCCTGAAAACAGCGCCGTGATCCACAGTGGAACGGGTACCAGGTAAAAAAACAGGAAAACGGCTAGTAAAGCGATGCCAGCGATGATTAAAGCTCCAAACTCCATGAGATCCTCCTCGTAGTTATGCTAACGCAGCTTCCCCAAAAATCTGCCATCTCTTCTGGCTGTGTCGGATATTCATGGGAACTGCTCGAGCCGATGTCAGACACAGCAGCGCTATAAGCGTACATCATGGACGGGAAAACGAATAAGGTGTGGCCCATGAAATAGAGATTCTTGGAGTCGCTGGTGGTGGCCTCTTTATAAACAACCTAGCCCTCTACTTTCCGCACCACCACCCGGGGGCCTTCTACCTGGATTACCCGAATGGCCTGGCCCCGCTCAATGAACTCCCCCATGGTGACCACATCCACGCGGCGGTCGCCAAACTGGGCTGTACCGGCCGGGCGCAGGTCTGTGATGGCGCTGCCGATGGCCCCTAAGAGCGACTCGAGTTCGTTTTTGGGAGGAGCCACCTCTTCCACCGCGCTGCTCAGCACAAAGGGCCGGGCCACCCGTCCTCTGGGCAGGTAGCGCAGGATTAGGAACAGGCCCAAAGCCAGTCCGATGATGGCAAAAGAACCAACCTGCAAAGCCTCATCGCCGAAGGTAAAGTAGATCGAAGCGCCTATTAGCCCGAGCCCCAACAGGCCAGGTATGCCGAAGCCGGGGGTAACAAACAACTCGAACACAACCAAGAGCAGGCCGGCAAACAGCAGGATGATGGTCAGCGCGCTGGAAAGGCCCGCCAGATAGCCCCCAAGAAAGAACAGACCCAGCGAGGTCAGGCCGATAATGGCGGGGATGAACGTGCCGGGCGTGAAAAATTCCAGAATGAGCCCCAGAACCCCCACCGCCAGCAGGATGGCCGCGATGGTGGGGTCGGTCAAAAAGCGGGCCACACGCACCTGGGGGCCAGGCTGGAGCTCCTGGGTATCGCTGCTGAAGCCGGCTTTCTCGAGGGCCGCCCGAAGGCTGGGCACCTCGGCATCGGCGATCTTGAGCTCCACCGCCTTTTTGGCCGAGAGGGTCAGGGGCTCGCCCTTGGTGGTGATGCCCCGGATTTCGGCTTCGGGGTCTACCATGGCTTCGGCGATGTTGGCAGGGCGGTTGCGGGCCTCGGCCACTGCCCGGAATTTGCCCTTAAGGGCCGATATGACCTTGCGGTCGGCTGCGGTGGCGTTGCCCACCACCGGCGTGATGGTGATGGGCAGGGCAGCCCCGATGTTGGAGCCGGGCAGCATCATGATCTGCTGGGCGGCCAGCGAGATAAGCGCCCCTGCCGAGAAGGCGTTCTCGACTACGGCCAGGGTGGGCACGGTAGAGGCCAGGATGCGGTCGGTGATACGGATCGCGGCATCTACCCGCCCGCCGGGCGTGTTGACCCGAAAGACCACCCCGCTTGCACCCTCGCGCTCGGCCTGATCGAGGGATCGCTCGATGAAAACAGCCAACGGCCCGTCAATCGTCCCCTCGATGGGGATGATGTAGGTTTTGGCCTGCGCTATCGAGGCAACCAACAGGAAAACGAAAAGTAGGTTTCTCACCAAGGTTATCTTAGCAAGTCAGGCCTGGGGGAGTGTAATGTGCGGGGGCTTACCGTACAGCAGGGCTCGAGGTCGGCAGCTTTTTCGCCGCTTCTCTCTCCCGCGGCCCTCGGATCCAAGGGCTTAATTGGGGCTGGAACCAGTCCTGGGCGAGGGTAGCACAGAAGCCTGTGCTCAAAGAAGGAGCTGGGAAAACTGCTTAAGGGGGCTTAAAATCCAGCTGTGAAACTTGGTTTGATTGGATTTCCGGTTGAGCATTCGCTTTCTCCAGCCATGCACGAGGCTGCCTTAAGGGCGGCGGGATTGGAAGGTACTTACCTGGCCCTCGAGACCCCCCCTGCATTTCTGCGAGCCCGTTTGCAGGAGGTTCGGCGGGAGTTTGCTGGGGTCAACGTTACGGTTCCGCACAAAGAAAGCGTACTGGACTACCTGGACGAAATAAGCCCCGAGGCCAGGGCCATCGGGGCGGTTAACACCATTGTCTGCGCGCAAGGCCGCCTAATCGGCCACAATACCGATGCCTTGGGGTTTATCGCTGGTTTGGACGAAGCCGGCATCTCCTACCGCAACAAAAAAGCCCTGGTGCTGGGGGCAGGAGGGGCTGCGCGGGCGGTTGCCTATGCCCTGAAGGAAGGGGGCGCACTGGTAGCGGTGTATAACCGCACCCAAAGCCGGGCAGAGGCCTTGTGCAATGCCATGGGGCTGCGTCTGGTCACCGAGCCTTTACTGGCAGCGGCGGTGCATGGCTGCGATTTGCTGATTAATACCACCAGTGCAGGGCTCAAAGACCCCTCCAGCTCCCCCTTGCCGCCCGGTTTGTTGCCCCGTGGGGTGGTGGTGGATATTGTTTACAACCCACCGACCACCCGGCTGCTGCTCGAGGCCCAGCAAGCAGGTCTCCCCACGCTGGGTGGGCTGCCCATGCTGGTATGGCAGGGGGCGCTTGCTTTCGAGCTCTGGACTGGGATTAAGCCAGATGTCCAGGTCATGTACAAAGCAGCCCAGGCCAGGCTGCAAAATGCGGCCTTCTTATAGACCAAACCCGCTTTATTCCCCTTGGTATGGCCCCTTTGGCGCTCAGCCTTCAATCACAATGGGCAGGATGACCGGATTGCGTCCGGTGTTTTTGGCGATAAACTTCTTGACCGGGTAATAGATGTCATCGCGGATTTCCTCGAGGCGTTTCTTTTCACGCACCCCTTTGTAAAGTGCCTCCGAGGCCATCTTGCGCACCTCGCCCAGCAGGCGTTCCCCAGCCTTCACAAAGCCCTTGGAAATGACCTCCACCAGCGGATCCCGGCTGACCAGGGCGGTGATGATGACCACCCCCTCGGCGGCCATGTGTTTGCGGTCTTCCAGAATTTCGTCGGTAATGTCGCCCACCCCCAGCCCATCCACGTAGAGCTGGCCGTGGGGCACGGTTCCGTTGAATTCGATGTTGTTGGCGGTGAGCCTAATCAGGCGCCCGTTTTCGGGAATCAGAATTTTCTCGGGCGGATGGGGAATGCTCTGGGCCAGCCACTTGAAGTTAATCTGCTGGCGAATCTCGCCGTGCCAGGGCAGCAGGAACCTCGGGCGGGTCAGGTTGAGCACGGTCTTGATCTCTTCGTGGCTGGCGTGGCCGGAGGCATGCACGCGGTAGCGTGGTGGGTAGAACACGTAGGCCCCCAGGGCATAAAGCCGATTGATGACGGTATTGACCGCCTCCTCGTTGCCGGGAATCGGGCTGCTGCTCAGGATGACGGTGTCGCCCTCCTTGATGGCCATCTTGCTATGTGCTCCAGCCGCTAAACGGGCTAGAACGGCCTCGGGCTGCCCCTGCGAGCCAGTGGTAATAACCAGTACCTGTTCATCGGGCAGGTCTTTAATTTCGTCGAGGGTATAGAAGCGGTCTTTTTGCCGGAAATAGCCAAGCTCGAGGGCAATGCGGGCGTACTTGAGCATCGAGCGCCCTTCCACTGCAATTTTGCGCCCATACTTTTCGCCCGCCGTGACCACCGACTGGATGCGGTGAATGTGCGAGGCAAAGGTGGTTACAAAAATGCGCCCTTTGGCAGCGCCAATCACCTTATCGAGCTCTTCTGCCACCTCGGTTTCGCTGGGGGTAACCCCGGGGCGCTCACCGTTGGTGGAATCGGCAATCAGGCACAAGACCCCCTCGGCTCCGGCCTCGGCGATTTTCTCCAGGTGGGAGGTCTGTCCATCGATGGGGCGCTCATCGAGCTTAAAGTCGCCGGTGTGCACGATTTTGCCAATGGGGGTGTGAATGATCATGCCGAAGTTATCCGGAATGGAGTGGGTCATGCGGAATAGGTCGAGCTGGAAGTAACGCCCAATGGAGATGCGGTCATCGGGGGAGACCTCTTTAAAGTTGTAGTCGCCCACTGCGAGGCCGAACTCCTCGAGCTTGCCCTTCACCAGGCCCAGGGTAAGCTTGGCGCCATACACCGGAACCCGCGGCAGTTGCGGAAATAAGTAGGGCAAGGCCCCGATGTGATCCTCGTGGCCGTGGGTCAGTACCCAGCCCCGGATGAGGTCTTTGTTTTGAACTAGATAGTCTATGCGCGGAATTACGATGTCTACACCGAGCATCTGCGCGTCTGGGAAGGCCAGGCCGCCATCGATGATGAACATCTCGTCTTCGTAGCGGATGGCGGTGATGTTTTTGCCAATTTCGCCGGTTCCTCCCAGGAAAACTATTTCCACGGCGCCATCGGGTTTGCCTAAGATGATAGGCCCCTTGGGTTTGGGTCTTTCTTGCCGTCGCCGGGGGCCCCGGGGACGACTAAAAGGTGGATTGTTGGTCATGTTTACTCCAAAGCGGTACGCAAGTATGGGTTGGCTCTTTACTGGCTCAGGTGCGGGTTATGGGTGGCTTGGGCCAAACCCCAACCAAACTCAATGCCAACCCAGTTGGGTGTTATCGTCGAGTGGACGGCTTGCGCGGGGCGACCAGGCCCTCGAGCTCCGGGCGAATCAGGTCAACCCGACCTTGTTCGTCAATCTTGTTGACCTTAACTTTAATCTTCTGCCCCAGCGAAAGCACGTCTTCGACTTTTTCTACCCGCCCCTGGGCAAGCTGACTGATGTGCAGCAGGCCATCTTTGCCAGGTAAAATCTCAATAAAAGCGCCAAAGTTGGTAATTCGGGTAACTGTACCCTCGTAGATTTCACCCACCTTGGCCTCGGCGGTCTGGCCCAGGATGCGGGCTTTGGCCTCCTCGGCGGCGGCTGCGTTGGCGCTGTAGAGCCGGATGGTGCCGTCCTGCTCGATGTCGATCTGTACACCCAGCTCCTCGAGCTGGCGGATGTTCTTGCCCCCAGGCCCAATAATGCCCCCGATTTTTTCGGGGTTAACCTTGAGGGTCAGGATGCGGGGCACCTGGGGTTTCATCTCGGCCCGGTGGGTGGGCACGGCCTTTTCCATCAGGCGCAGGATGTGCAGGCGGGCCTCGCGGGCCTGGTACAGCGCCGAGCGCATGATTTCGGGCGTCAGGCCCTTAATTTTGATGTCCATCTGCAGCGCAGTAACGCCGTCGCGGGTGCCCGTGACCTTGAAGTCCATGTCGCCCAGGGCGTCTTCCAGGCCCAGAATGTCGGTCAGCACCACCGCCTGCTCACCTTCTTTAACCAGGCCCATGGCCACACCAGCGACATGCTTTTTGAGTGGAACCCCGGCATCGAGTAGGGCCAGGCAGCCTGCGCACACCGTGGCCATACTGGAAGAACCGTTCGACTCCAGCACGTCGCCCACCACCCGGATGGTGTAAGGGAACTCCTCCCTCGAAGGCAGAACAGCCCGCAGACCCCGCTTGGCCAGGTTGCCGTGGCCTACCTCGCGGCGGCTCACCCCGCGCAGGCGCTTGACCTCGCCGGTGGAATAGGGGGGGAAGTTGTAGTGCACCAAGAAGGGGTCTTCGGTCTCGATGCCGAGGTCGTCTACCAGCTGGGCATCGCGTCCGGTGCCCAGCGTGACGACACCCAGCACCTGGGTTTCGCCCCGGCTAAAAATGGCCGAGCCGTGGGGTTTGGGCAGCACGTTGTGCTCGATCCAGATGGGCCGTACCTGTTCTGGGGTGCGACCGTCGGCCCGCTTGTTTTCCTGCAAAATGAGCCGGCGCAGTTCTTGCTTGACCACCTCATCAAAGCCGTCTGCCAGCAGCCTGCGCCGCTCCAGGTCAACCGAGCCATCCTCTGCAGGGGGGACAAACTCTTCCAGCAGGGCCTGGGCGAAGGCTTCCAGGGCAGCCGAGCGCTCACCTTTGGAAGCAGTTTGCAGGACGCTCGAGAGCCCTTTTTCCATAGCCCGCTGGTAAAGGGCGGCCTGGGTATCGGGGTCCAGTCTGGCCGGGGGCTCATAGGCAAACTTGGGCTTGCCCAGTTCTGCGCGCATCTGCTCTTGTAGCTCGAGGATGGGCTGCATGGCCCGGTGGGCGAACTCGAGGGCCTCTACCAAGCGGTCTTCCGAGACCTCCTGTGCCCCTGCTTCCACCATGATGATGGCCTCCTTAGAACCAGCCACCACCAGGTCGAGCTGGCTATTCTCCTGGGCCACAGGGTTCAAAACCAGACGCCCGTCCTGTAAACCTACCCGCACCGCGGCTATAGGGCCATCCCAGGGAATATCGGAGAGCATCAGGGCCGCACTGGCCGCAATGGGCCCCAGGATGTCCGGGGTGTTTTCCTGATCTGCCGAGAGTACGGTAAGAAGAACCTGTACCTCATGGCGAAAACCTTTGGGAAACAGCGGACGAATGGGACGGTCGGTCAGGCGGGCCGATAAAATGGCTTTTTCCCCTGGTCGCCCTTCGCGGCGCATGAAGCTGCCCGGAATGCGTCCTACGGCATAATGCCGCTCTTCAAACTCCACCGTTAGGGGCAAGAAATCGGCCTGAATGGGTGCATCGGAAGCCTGGGCGGTGGCCATCACCACGGTCTCGCCGTAAGTAACCCAAACCGAGCCAGACACGTGCTTGGCGTATTTACCGGTCTCGATGGTTAGTGTGCGGCCCCCGACGTCTACGCTGTAGCGGCGTGCTTGGGGTATTGGATTTTCCTCGTTCATAGCTGCTCCTAAATGCCCAGTTATAGCGCTGGGTACGCTGTGAAGACTGTTATGGCGCTCTACGCACGGGTCGGTTTCAAAACACCAATAGCCGACGCCATGGCTCTTCCTGCACCTGCCTGCCAAAGCTCGCCCTTTTTTACCGGGACGGCGCACACCGCATATGGTGTTGCCGCTGGCACAGCACCAGATGCGCCACCGGCCCTACGAGAAAACTGCTCTAGAGCGAAGAGTTGCGCACACCACTCGTTTGGGGGGTGAAACAGGCCAGATGCGGGGTGGGACATATTCCAGACGATGGCTTGCAATTGAGCCCAAAACAAAGAAAGCATGTTTTAAGGTTTCAGCGGAGCCAAACCCCCGGCCCCGCTTACCGAGTCCAACATATTGTACACGAAAGAGAACATCCGGGGCTGCCCCCGGAGATTCTAGTTATTTACGCAGCCCAAGCTTTTCGATTAGCGCCTTGTAGCGGGCCTTGTCTTTGCTCTCCAGGTAGCCCAGGAGCCGCTTGCGCTGGCCCACCATGGTCAACAGCCCCCGCTTGGCTGCAACGTCATTCTTGTTGGCCGTCAGGTGGGCCGAAAGACGGTTGATCCGCTCGGTGAGCAAGGCTACCTGCACCTCGGTGGAACCGGTATCGCCGGGCTTGTGGGCGTGCTTTTCGATAACGCTGGCTTTTTCTTCTCTTGCGAATGGCATCGGTATCTCCTTGTCGGGTGAGCCGCAGTCTGCTGACCGGGGCTTCCTCCTGGCCCATATTGGGGGCCAGCTAAGAAGTATAGCTGCGCTTCGATGTGGGGTCAAGCCAAAATAAGATGAGCGCTGAGAGGGCCAGGGCAGCTCCGGTAAAAAAAGCTATGCTGGAACCAAAATGTTGCCACAGGAAGCCAAAAATAGCGCTGGCCGGAAACAGCAGCACGCCCACTAAGGTATGGTATAGCCCAATGGCGCTGGCCTTCTCGGTTGCAGGAATAACCTGGGCCAGGTAGGCCCGGCTGCTACCTTCGAAGGCTGCACTGTACAGGGCATACAGCAAAAATAGAAGAATTCCCTGCCAGCCAGTGCTACTTAGCCCGAACCCCAGGTAGACCAGTGCGTAGGTCAAGAAACCTAGCATTACCAGAGCTTTAGCCCCTACCCGGTCGGCCAGTGTTCCCAGCGGATAGGCCATAAGGGCATACAGCAGGTTGTATGCGGTGTAAACCAGGGTGGCCTGGGCCGCACTTAGCCCTAAATCATTCAAGCGCAAAATTAGGAAAGCATTGGAGGAAAGCCCCAGTGTGGCCACCCCCGTTACCAGCAGGAACCAGCGGTACCGGGGTGAGAAAGCTGAAAGCCGAAGGGGGGGTAGTGGTCTGGCCAGGCCGCGCTTTTCGCGCAAAAAGAACAGGATGACCAGGGTGGCTAAAACAGCAGGAATGACTGAAACCCAAAAAACCCCTCGAAAGTCCAGTAGCGGCAATAGCAAAAAAGCCAGCAGGGGCCCAATGGTAGCACCCAGGCTGTCCATGGCGCGGTGGAACCCATAGGCTCGCCCGTAGCTATCCTGGCTGGTCACCTCTGCTATTAAGGCGTCCCTCGGAGCCGTGCGAAGACCCTTGCCCACACGATCTAAAAAGCGATAGGCCAGCACCTGCCAGGGGGCCATTGCCACGGCCAGCACAGGCCGCAGCAGGGCCGGGAAGCCATAGCCCAGCAAAATGAGCGGCTTTCGGGCTGCCATTCGGTCGGAAATGCGCCCCCCTGCCACCTTGAACAGGCTGGCGGTGGCTTCGGCGATGCCCTCTACCAGACCTACTACCGTAGTGGAGGCACCTAATACCCCGGTTAGAAATAGGGGTAGAAGGGGATAGACCATCTCGGAAGCTATATCTGTAAATAGGCTGACCGCTCCAAGCACATACACTTCGCGGGGCAGCTTCTTCATCGCCTACAATCTACTCCCTGCGCTTTGCTGGACAAAAAGCAAGAAATACCCCTGACTACCGCCAGGGGTATACCTCGAGGGAGAGACTACCAGAGCCGTTGGCCTGGAACTGGGTTCATGTTGGTGAACAACTGGAAGAGCACCGGGCCATACGCCAGCACCACCAGCAGCACCGCGATGCCAAACCAGAACCAGACCCGTTCGGTAAGCTGGGCAAGCCCACTGCCCTCAGGCTTCGATATCACCTCGGTAAAGGGTACTTCGGCCATTACCTGGCTGGGCTCTCGGCGGTTTTGCAGAGCGGTGGCGAATATCACGTAGAAGAACAGGATGGCTGCAATGAGCAGAATGACCCCAGAAACGATGTTCAAGACCATCCAGGCCGAGCTTTCCTTATAGGCTTCCATAGCGACGGGGCTGCCGGCGATATGGGTGCGGCGGGGTACCTGGTAGAGGACGCCCATCCAGTGCAAAGCAAAGGTCATGATGAACATGCCCAGGAACCACAGCCACTGTGAGGCCACGGCCATTCCTCTGGCTACCAAAGGTTTGCCGGTCAGGTGCGGAATCAACCAGAAGGCCGTGCCCATGGCCGCCATGGTTACCAGGGTGCCCACTTGCAGGTGGAAGTGACCAGGAATCCAGACCGTGTTATGGACGTTCTGGTTGAGGTTGAAGCTGGCATTAACCATGCCCCCTGCGCCCCCTGGAATGAAGGCCAGAAAGCCGAGCAGGAAGGCCAGAACTGTGGGGTTGTTCCATGGCAGTGCGCCAATCCAACCCAGTAGACCCTTGCCACCGTTGGCCCGCCCTGCGACTTCCAGCGAAGCTGCAATGGTAAATGCGGTGATGAGACTGGGAACCGCCACGAACATGGTCAGGACGGTGTGGATCATTTTCCAGTAGGGGGCGATTCCGGGGTCGGCGAACTGGTGGTGGAACCCTACCGGTACAGAGAACAGCAGGAACAGAAGGAAAACCAACCGCGAGAGGGGGTCGGAGACCAGTTTTCCACCTGCCAGTTTGGGGAGGGTTACGTAAGCCAAAGTGTAAGCGGGCAGCAGCCAGAAATACACGATGGGGTGGCCCGTGTACCAGAACAAAGTGCGCATCAGAAGCGGGTCTACACCAGCTACCAGCCCGAAAGACCAGGCGATCAGGAACAAGGCCTCCACCACCAGCCCCAAGCTTGCCAGAAGCCACATCAGCCAGAAGGTTACGGCCATGTAGGTGGCGATAGGGGTGATTTTCCCCGGGTTGGCCTTGCGCCAGCGCAACCAGAGCTCGAGCGCCAGGTAGATGCTTACGTAGCTCGACAACACAAAAATGGCGGCTCCCACATAGAAAGCCCAGTGGGCCTTGAGGGGTGCGTAGAAGGTGTACAATACCGAGGCTTCGTTGAGCAAGAGGGGTATGGCGGCGATAAACAGGCCACCAAAGGCCATCCAGAAGGAGACCCAGGCCAGCTTCATGTTGGGACGAAGGCCCAATTCGCGTGCTGGTAAGTAAATCATGATGGCCTGGGCAACGAGCTGGGTGAAGACAATGGCGTTCAGTACACCGTGTAAACTGAGGCCCTGGTAGTAGTTCTGGAAGACCGGCTTAAGCAGCGGGTAAAGGTCGAGGCCGCCGTAGTTGAAAGCTTGCAAGGGGCCAAATAAAGTACCCAAAGCCAGCGCCGCAAAGCCCAGCATGATCATGTACAGGGCGTACTTTTTTTCTGGGGCGGCAGCGTAAGCGTCGTAGTTGGAAATTGATTTAACAGCCATTCGGCACTCCTTTTAGGGTTCCACGATCAGCTTGCTGATCATATTGGCGTGGCCTATGCCGCAGTATTCGTTGCAGATTATCCGATATTCACCAGGTTGCTTGAAGGTGTAGCTAACTTTGGCAATTTCGCCGGGGATGACCTGCACATTGATGTTGGTGTTTGCGATCTGGAAGCTGTGCTGAACATCGGGTGAAGTGATGTAAAAGGTCACTTTCTTCCCTGCCTTGAACTTCATCTCTGTGGGCAGGTAGCCAAAGGCGAAAGCCTGCACATAGGCCACGTATTCGTTGCCCACCTGCTCAACCCTGGGGTTGGCAAAGTCACCCTCGGTTCGAACCTTGGTGGCGTCAATGCGCCCCGTGCTGACCGGGATGGTATTGCCCATGGTCAGCACCATGTAGCCGACCAGGATAATAAAAACTGTTATCATTCCCAGGCCAAAAAAAATCCAGGCCCGCTCATAGCGCTCTATGATGTGCTCGTTGTGTTCCATGTTTTAACCCCTTGCAAGATGCGTGAAGAAGAGGAAAAACCAAAAGGCCAGGATAAAAACCGTGACCACTCCGACTACAAGCAAGGCACCAACGGGTCGTTGTTCTTTTTCTTCCATAGGTTGCTTCCCCCTTTCGGGGAGTCTAAGAATCTGGTTAGAGGACATGTGTCCCTAGGAAGAATGTCCCGGTGTTTTGGGCGAATCAAGGACTTTTCTTAGTGGGCCAACTGCTTCAACGCTTTGTGTCCAGAGGCTTTGCTTGCTTTGGGTGCGGCATGTGAGGCGCTGGGCATAGCGATCGGCGCATGACAAAAGCCTGACCCTGAACCGGATGTCAATATGCGAGGAGGCGGTATGATTGCTGGGTATGACCCAGATACCCCCCATTGCAAAAGTCTCGATTGACGCCATTCGAATGCTGGCCCTGGATGCCGTCGAGCAGGCCAAATCGGGCCACCCGGGGATGCCGATGGGCATGGCCCCAGCGGCTTATGTGCTCTGGACGGAGTTTCTAAAGCACAACCCCAAAGACCCTGGCTGGCCCGCGCGTGACCGCTTCGTGCTTTCGGCGGGCCACGGCTCGATGCTGCTGTATGCGCTGCTGCACCTGAGCGGCTACGACCTGCCCCTGGAAGAACTCAAGCGCTTTCGCCAATGGGACTCCAGGACGCCCGGACACCCCGAGTATGGCCACACCCCTGGGGTCGAGGTGACCACCGGCCCCTTGGGGCAGGGGATTGCGACCGCGGTGGGTATAGCCATCGCCGAGCGCAAGCTGGTGGCCGAGTTTGGCGAAATTGCCGAGCATTACACCTATGTGATTGCTTCCGATGGCGACTTGATGGAGGGGGTAAGCGGGGAGGCCTCCTCGCTGGCCGGGCATTTGCGGCTGGGCAAGCTGATTGTGCTTTACGACGACAACGAAATTTCCATTGACGGCAGCACCGAACTGGCCTTCACCGAAGACCGCCTTAAGCGCTACGAGGCCTATGGCTGGCATGTGGTGCCCGGCGTGCATGGGGAAGACCTCGAGGGCATTCGTGCGGCGCTCCTCGAAGCCCAGGCCGACCCCCGGCCCAGCCTGATCTCAGTACGCTCGATAATTGGGTTTGGCTCGCCCCTGGCGGGGCATCACAAAGCCCACTCCGATGCCATGGGGCCTGAAAAAGTGGCGGCCACCCGACAGGCTTTAGGCTGGCCCTACGAGCCATTTGTAATTCCCGACGAGGTGTATGCCCACTACCGTCAGGCTATTGAGCGGGGCGAAAAGGCCCAGGCCGAATGGCAGGCCAAGCTCGAGGCCTATACCCAGAGCCACCCGGAAAAAGCAGCCGAGTTTCGCCGTCGGCTCGAGCGCCGACTGCCCCAGGGCTGGGAAACCCACCTGCCCAGCTTTGCTGCTGGCGAGAAGCTGGCTACCCGGGCGGCCTCCGGCAAGGTGCTGGAAAAGCTGGTTCCAGTGCTGCCGGAGTTGGTGGGCGGTTCTGCCGACCTGACCCCCTCCAACAACACCCGCACCCCCGATATGAGCGATTTCAGCGCCAGTAACCCTGGCGGGCGCTACATCCGCTATGGGGTGCGTGAGCACGCCATGGGGGCTGCCATGAACGGCATCGCCCTGAGCCGTGCTTTGCGCCCGTATGGGGGCACCTTCCTGGTCTTTTCGGACTACATGCGCCCGGCTATTCGGATGGCGGCCTTGATGGGAACCCCCACCATCTTTGTCTTTACCCACGACTCCATTGCGGTAGGGGAGGACGGCCCCACCCACCAGCCCATCGAGCACCTGATGAGCCTGCGGGCCATCCCCAACCTGTGGGTGATACGGCCCGCCGACGCCAACGAGACCGCGGTGGCCTGGAAGATGGCTTTGGAGCGTACCGACGGCCCCACTGCCCTGATCCTGACCCGCCAGGCCCTGCCCGTGCTGACCGATGTGCGGCCTAAAGGGGTGGCGCGCGGGGGCTATATCCTCTCCAATGTGCCCCAGGCCAGGGCCGCCATTGTGGCCACTGGCTCGGAGGTTTCGCTGGCGCTGGAGGCCCAGAAGCTGCTGGCCGAAGAAGGCATACCGGTGCGGGTGGTCTCGCTGCCGTGCTGGGAGGCCTTTGAAGCCCAGCCCGAGGACTACCGCCAAGGGATTCTGCCCAAAAGCCTGCCCACCCTGGCCCTCGAGGCCGGTACGCCCCTAGGCTGGGAGCGCTACGCCCATCGCACGCTGGGCCTCGAGCGCTTTGGTGCCAGCGCACCTTTTGCCGACGTCTACAGCAAACTGGGCTTTACCCGGGAGCGGGTGGCCGCCGAAGTGAAGTCCCTGTTGGGGGTTTGAATGTTTCAGGCCATCTTCTCGAATCTGCCCGCCCTGCTCTTTACCCTGGCCCTGGCGGCGACCCTTCTGGGTCTGCTGGTCTGGGCCATGGCTGCCCAGGGAGCGGCCAGCAAGCGAACGGCCCGGTATTTGTGGGGGGCAGCGCTGGGTCTGGCCTTGTTAGGCTTGCTGCGGTTGATTGCTGCGCCCTGAAGGTGTTTGTTGTCGCGCCAACCTGCACCGTGGCCCCCGGAATACCGGCAGGGGGAGCGCTCGAATGCAGTCGGCTGTGACCGGATCCAAATCGAACGATGGGGGGATTCAACTGCGATTGGAATCACTTTGGCCTGCCCGTGCAATTGGGCCGGGATAGTAGACTGTGAGCCATGCCCAAACACGTGGTGAGTGTTTCGATAGGTTCATCCAAGCGAAATTCCAGGGCCGAGGTTTATGTGCAGAGCCTGGGGGAGACCTTTGTGCTCGAGCGCATCGGAACCGATGGGAGCTGGGAGAAGGCCATTGAGCTGGTCAAGGAACTGGATGGCAAAGTGGACGCTTTTGGGCTGGGGGGCGCCGACCTGTATGTGTATGCGGGCAACCGCCGCTACACCTTTCGTGATGCGGAACGGATGGCCAGGGCTGCCCAAAAAACCCCCATGTTGGACGGCTCGGGGCTGAAGCACACCCTCGAGCGCAACGCTATCCGGCTGCTCGAGGCCCACATCGGCTGGAAAGACAAAAAGGTGCTCATTCCCAGCGCGGTGGACCGCTTCGGGCTGGCCGAGGCGCTTGATGAGGCGGGGGCCCAGGTGCTGTATGGTGACCTAATTTTCGGGCTTGGGCTCCCAATTCCGCTTTACCGCCTGTCGCTGCTGCAAAAAATTGCCTATATCCTGCTGCCCATCATTACCCAGCTGCCCTTCCAGTGGCTCTACCCCACCGGTGAAAAACAGGAAAAGCAGGTGCAGGACTGGCGACAGCGCTATTTTGAGTGGGCCGATGTAGTGGCAGGGGACTGGCACTTTATACGCCGGTTTATGCCGCAGGATATGCGGGACAAAGTTATTCTGACCAACACCACCACCCCGGAGGACCTCGAGTTTATGCGGGCGCGGGGGGTTGCCAGACTGATTACCACCACCCCCCGCCTGGAGGGCCGCAGCTTTGGCACCAACGTGATGGAGGCTTTTATTGTGGCTGCGGCAGGAAAATACCCCCTGAGCGAGGCGGATTACCTCGAGTACATCGCCCGGCTCAAGCTGCAGCCTGAGGTAACCGAACTACAGCCCGCCGCAGGATAAAAAAACGCTCAGGACAGCCTGCGCCTGGTGGTGAGTCTTTTCTTGTAGGCCACAAAGCCCCGCTCATCGCCTCTGGCCAGGTAGGCGGCCTGTCTGGCCCAGCTGCCAAGGCTGGGGGCCAGGCGCAGCCCGGCGGCGCTCAAGGCTGCCCGCAGGGTTTCTTCTCGGGCCTCGGCGAGCTGGGCGAAGGTGGTGAGGCCAGCCGCTTGCAGGGCCGCCGATACCTTGGGGCCAATGCCCCAGATGCGCTTTAGGTCGTCGGGGCCAGGGCTTTGGGTCTTTGCCCTGCTTTTGGGCTTCTTTGCGGCTGTTGTTTTGTGCTTTTGGGGCTTTGCTTTGGCCCTCGAGGTCTTGCCTTTTGCTGCTTGGGACTTGGCACGGGTGGGTTTTTGGGCGAGGCTTTGCAGGTATTGTTCTACTGTAAAGCCCGATTCCTCGGCAGCCTGGTTGAGCTTTTCGCTCAGGGCCGACCAGGCCTTGCGTACCTTCTCGACCTGGGTGGGGGTCTGCTGCTGGGCAAAGGCCAGAGCCTGGGCCAGCAGGCGCAGGCCCTCGAGCCAGGCCTGGTGGGCTTCTTTGTTGAAGTAGACCTGGCCCTCGAAGCGGTTGACCTGCAAAAAACCTTGCAGATCGGGGTCTTGCAGTGTCTTGGGCAGTTGCTGGGCCAGGCGGGTGGGCTTCTGGGCCAGCTCGCTCTGGCGGATGAGCAGCCGGGTCAGGTCCACTGCGCGCCGGGCTGCTTTACCATCCAGCCCTAGCTCGGTCAGGGTCTGCTCGAGTACCCGCCCCAAACGCCACTCCTCCAGGTGGGCGCGGTTGCTATCGGGCATGCCCAGGCCGTGGGTGAACACCCAGCCCAGAAGCGCGCCGCTGGTTACCAGTTCGTCCTGTGCGGCCACCCTGAGTGCGCCCTCCAGACGCTTCAGCACCTGCTGCACCGGCAACAGGGCCAGCCTGCGGGTGGCATGGGCATCTATTCCCTGGTAGAGGGCCAGTAGCTTCTCCTGTACCTCTTCACGCAGGGCTGTATCCAGTTTGCCCTGGCTGGCTAAGAGCTGCTGGAACAGGCCGGGGCTACAGAGCGTGCGGAAGGGTTGTAGGATGGGTTCCAGCCAGAGCTCCTGCAGGGCTTCGTCCATACTGGGTACCCCGCGCCCGCCCAGCACCTGGGCCAGGCGGGCATAGGTGCCGTCGTGGTCGTAGACCTCGCGCCAGTCCAGGAGCACCTTGCGCTGGTAGGGGCCGAGCTCGAGGTAGAGCCCGTGCTCGTGCAGGGCCTGATTGTTGTGCAGGTACTCGAGGCCCGTTACCAGGTCGCGGAAAATGCTAAAGGTGCGGGGGTCGTGGGCAAGTTGCAAACCTTGGCCCAGCCCCAGTTGCTGGGTTTCGCGCCCCTGAGCGGCTTTGAAAGGCTGTGGAACCGACTGCCTCACCCAGACCCGAGCCACGGCGCTTTTGTTATGGTAGACCACCAAAGCCCGTTCGTTCCCGAAGCGGTTGGAAAAGGCAAAAACATCTTCGTTGACCGAATGTGCGGTTTCCTCTGTAGCACTGGCGATACCGGGGCTGTTTTGGGGGTCGCCAACATGGGCGTCATACAGCACGAAGTTCTCAACCTCGGCGAACAGATGGCGCATCTTGAGCAGGGGGAAGATTTGCTGGCGGTGGTACTCCACCAGACCCTCGTCCGGGGTTTCGTCGTAGTAAGCCCGGCGGTATTCCATGCCGTAGCGTTCGGCAAAGCCCTCCACCTGCCCGTGGCCCAGCATGGGCAGGCCCGGCAGGGTCGCACATAAGGTCATCACCCCGAAGTATTTGTCGCTCTTGCCAAACTGCTCCACAGCGGTTTTTTCATCGGGGTTGTTGAGGAAGTTGACGAAGCGCTTGAGAATCTCCGGCTCGAACTCGAGGGTGTTCTTCATGATCTGCCGGTACTCGGCGTTTTTCTCGTCGCGCAGCATGTTCATAAAGGCTGAGTTGTAGACCCGATGCATGCCCAGGGTACGCACAAAGTAGCCCTCCATCATCCAGAAGGCCTCGGCCAGCAGCAGCGTATCCGGGGCCTCTACTGCTACCCGATCCACCACCTCGCGCCAGAACTCCTTGGGCATGGCCCGGTCGAACTCCTCTTTGCTCATGGCGAAGGCGGCCCGGCTGGGAACCGAGGCCCCCCAGGGCGAGCCCCCTGGCTCGGGCCACCACAGCCGCTGGATGTGCCGTTTGGCCAGGGTCATGGCGGCGTCGAAGCGGATGATGGGAAACTGCCGGGCCACCTGCAGGATGGTCTGGATGACCGCCTCGCGCACCTCGGGGTTGAGGTAGTTGAGCTGGGCGGTGTCGTTCCAGGGCATGGCGGTACCGTCGTTGCCATGATAGATGTAGCGCACATCGCCGGTTTGACGGTCGAGCCGCTTGAACACCACGGCTGCATCGGACTTGTCGTAGTAATGGTCTTCCAGAAAGATGCCCACCCGCTCGTCCTCCGATAAATCTGGCCCATTGAAGGTGTAGTTGGGGTAGGGCGGATAGGGCAGGCTGATGAACCAGTCGGGGTGCTCCATCACCCAGCGCCCGTCAATCCCGACGTGGTTGGGAACCATGTCTGAGGCCAAGTAGATGCCGTGACGGGCAGCTTTTTGCCGCAGCACCTCTACGGCGGCCTGGCCGCCTAGGTCCTGAGCAATTACGTAGTCGTAAAGCGAGTAGGCCGAGGCCACGGCGTCGGGGTTGCCCATCATCTGCTTGATGCGCTGGGAGGCCTTGCTGCGTTCCCACAATCCAATCAGCCACAGGCCCGTTACGCCCCAGCTTTGCAGGAGGTTGAGTTCTTCCTCGGGAATCTGGTCGAGGGTCTTGATCTCGCGCCGATATTTTTTGCAGAGCTGATCGAGCCATACGTAGGTGTTTTTGGCGATAAGCACCAGGCGGGGCATCCAGTCCAGGTCGGGGCTGAAGGCCTCGGGTTCGGGCTCCTGGGACAGCCGCTTGAGGTTGAGCATCTCGCTTTGGCTGCCCCCGCCGCCCGGTTGGTCAAACTGGACGGGGGCCGCAAAAGAGCGGGCCGATTCGCGAATTATGTCCAGCGCCACCAGCAATTTGAAGTAAAAGCGCCCCAGGCTGCCACCAAAGCGCCTGAGCAAGAACTCGAGCTGGGCCTCGAGCGAGTCGGGGTGCTGCAATGCGGGCAGCCGCAGGGTTTTGAACAGGGAAAGGCCCGTCTCGGTAAAGGCCGGCTGACCCTCGAAGAAGGCCTCGAGGTTCTGGATGATGGACAGGTAGGCTGTGGAGCGCTCGAGGTTGCCGTCATCGAACAGCTCGGCAAAGGGGCCGAAGGCCGGGTTGGCGTTGGCCATCCAGAGCATGAGCATTTCTTCCAGCACAACCTCGCGGTTGGAGCGGCCTTCGGTGGCCTCGGCCAGGTAGGCCTCGAGCGCAATCTCGCCCCGGTAAACCCGTATGGGCGGAAACTCCTCGGCAAAGGTGCGCAGGGTTTTCTCGAGTTCCACAGAACCCAGGCGTTCCTCCAGCGCGGCCAGCGCTCGCCGCATAACAGCCGGATGCTGCTCAACATACTGCCGCACGATCAGGTGTAGCATCTCGTCGATCAGGCCCATGGCGTTGAGCTGGCTGGCACCCACGGCTTGCTCGGGGTGGTTAAGCAGGTCGCGCCTGGCGTTCATGGCCTCGGCAAAGCGCCGGGCTGCTTCAAAGTCGGCAAAGATCACATTCCCACTGAGCGAGAATGGCGAGAGGTCGAACTGGTAGAAATCACGTGCGCTTTTAGATACGTGAAACTCAAAAGTTCCCGGTCTGGTCTGATGGCAGCCCACAAAATCCCTCCGCTCTACCCAAAGTTTATCAGCCACTCGCTTAGGGGGCGGGAGTGCTGCGCCTTTGGCTAATCAATAAAGCGGAGCTCAATCCACCCACTCCCCACCTCGCATCAGCGCTTCAACCTGGCCGTTTTGGGTGATTCCATCTACCTCGATTTGACCCGAGCCAATCATCCAGTCGATGTGGATCAGGCTATTGTTGGCGCCAGCGGCCCGCTTTTGCTCCTGCGAGAGGGTATGGCCTCCTTCCAGGCACTCATCGTAACTGGCGCCAAAAGCGATGTGGCTGGCGGCGTTTTCGTCGTAGAGGGTTTCGTAAAAGAGCAGCCCCGACTGCGCTATAGGCGAGCTATGGGGCACCAGGGCCACCTCCCCCAAACGCCTTGCCCCTTCGTCGGTCTGGAGAAGGTGCTCCAGTATCTCCTGGCCTTTGCTGGCGTAGACCTCCACCACCTGGCCCTGCTCGAAGCGAACCCGGATGCCCTCGAGCAGGTTGCCATGCAGGCTCAGGGGTTTGCTGCTTTGTACCCAGCCTTCTACCCGTTCGCGGTGGGGGGTGGTAAATACCTCTTCGGTGGGCAGGTTGGGCACACAGCGGGCTCCGTTTTGTGCCCGGCCCGCCCCGCCTGCCCAGAGGTGCCCGTCGGCCAGCCCCACCCGAAGGTCTGTACCGGGACCCCGGAAGTGCAGGGCGGCGTAGCGCCTGGCGTTGAGGTGTTGTACCCGGCGCTCGAGGTTTTCGATATGGTTTGTCCAGGCTGCCACAGGGTCCTTGTGGTCTACCCGGCTGACCCGGAAAATGGCCTCCCACAAATGCGCCATCTGCTGCTCCGGGGGAAGATGGGGAAAGACCATCTGGGCCCAGCGCGGGGAGGCCGCTCCGATGATGCACCAGTTGGTGGCAAACCCGCTAATGCGCTGTGAGAACGGCTTGCTGTAGCGCGCGGCTGTTTGGCTGGCTTGACGGATTAGTTCGGGGTCTTGCCCCTGCAAAAGCTCTGGATCGTCGGCCAGAATACTGAGCCAGGCGTAGCCTTCGTCCAGGGCCTTGAGCCGGGCCTCCACCATAAAGGCGGCGTACTCCTCAAAGGAGTCCCGTGGGGCATGGCGGTAGCGGGCCAGGTTGAGCTGTTCGTCATATAGCTGGGTGACCACCAGCCTCGAGCCCGCCTTATAGGCTTCCTCCACCACCAGACGGGTGAGCGGCAGGGCCTCGACATTGGCATTCACAAACAGCTTCTGGCCTGGTTGTAAACCCACCCCAACCTTGATGGCTACCTCGGCGAAGCGCCGGAGCTTTTCTTCAAAAGTCGACATGCCCAAAGCCTATCCTACCAGGGCGGTATTTCAGCAGGGTGATCTGGCCTGCCGAGGCTGTAAACTAGCGCTATGCCAGAAGTGATCTCCGAACTGTACATTCCCAAGCCCCCCAAAGAGGTCTACGCCGCTGCGCGAGACCTGGCCGGCCTCAAACCCTACCTCAAGGATGTGGAAACCCTCGAGGTCCTGGAAGACCACGGAACCACCTCGCGTACCCGCTTTGTGGCGGTTGCGATGGGCAAAAAAGTGCACTGGATCGAGGACGAGCGCTGGTTCGATGACGAGCTGCGCAACGAGTTCGACAGCAAAGAGGGCGATTTCGATGTCTACCGGGGTTCCTGGACCTTCCTGCCCGAAGGCGAAGGCACCCGGGCCGTGCTGAAGCTCGAGTACGAACTCAACATCCCCATCTTTGGCGGCTTGCTGCAAAAACTGGTCAAGAAGCTCATGCAGGAAAACATCGACGACCTATTGCGCGGCCTAAAGGAACGCTGCGCTGCGGCTTGAAGTGATATAATCTAGCTTATGAGCTTTGCTCCACGATGTTAAGGGTGTCTTGTCGCCGGGGTTGTGGTGTGCTTCGAGCCTCCATCCCGGCTTTTTTCATAGCACTGCTTTAACAGGAGACCTCGATGCCTAGACCGTGGAGCCAAAAGAGCCAGACGCGGTTGGCCTGGTAAGCAATAACCAACCGAGCTGGGGTTTTTCCCTCCCAACTCACTCACCCATCTTCAGCGGAGCCTTAGTATGCCACTGCAAATTTATAACACCATGGCCAGGGCCAAACAGACTTTCGTTCCGGCCACGCCCGGATACGTTGGAATCTACGTTTGCGGCCCTACGGTTTACTCCGACCCCCACCTGGGGCATGCCCGCGGCCCCATCGTCTATGACGTGTTGCGACGCTGGTTGCGGCACCAGGGTTACCGGGTGCGTTTTGTGTCCAACATTACCGATGTGGGCCACCTTACCGACGATGCCGATGAAGGTGAAGACAAGATTCTGCGGCGGGCCAGGCTCGAGCGCTTAGAGCCCATGGAAATAGCCGAAAAATACATGTGGAGCTACTTCGATGAGTTGCAGGCCCTGAACGTTCTGCGCCCCGATATTACCCCCCGGGCTGCCGGGCACATTCCCGAGCAAATCGAGCTGACAGAAGCTTTGCTAAAGCGGGGGCATGCCTATGTGGCGAATGGCTCGGTTTACTTTCGGGTCAGAAGCTGGCCCGAGTTTGGCAAGCTCTCCAACCGCGATATTGAAGACCAGGAAGCGGGGGCAAGGGTCGAGGTGCGCGAAGAGAAAGAAGACCCCCGCGACTTTGCCCTGTGGAAGCGGGCCGAACCGGAGCACATCATGCGCTGGAACTCGCCCTGGGGGGTGGGATTCCCCGGCTGGCACATTGAGTGCTCGGCCATGAGCCTCAAATACCTGGGCGACGGCTTCGACATCCATGCGGGCGGGGTGGATCTGCAGTTTCCCCACCACGAGGCCGAAATTGCCCAGGCCGAGGCCGCCGGACACACCTTTGCCCGCTACTGGATGCACCACTACCACGTGCTGCTCAATGGTCAGAAAATGTCCAAAAGCACCGGCAACCTCATCACCCTGGCCGAGCTACGGGCCAGGTATGAGCCCATGTACATCCGCTTTTACTTGCTTGGCAGTCACTACCGTAGTGTGCTGGACTTTACCGACGAGGGCCTCGAGGCGGCCAAAAACGGCTACCTTCGCCTGCTAAACGCCTACCGTGAAATACGCCGCCTGCTTCACCATGCACCCTCTGGTCGGCACACCGGGCTGGAGCGGGCTGCCACAACGCTGCGACAGACCTTTGCCGAAGCCCTGGACGACGACTTGAACACGGCCCAGGCCATTGCTGCGTTCTTCAACTTTGTCACCGACCTCAACAAAGCCCTGGCCGAACGGCCCGGTCGGGAGAGCTTGCTCGAGGCCGAACGGGTTTTTGCCGAGCTAGGAGAAGGTGTGCTAGGGCTTTTCCCGGCGCGGGTGCTGGAAAACCAGCTTGGTGGGGCCTTGCTCGAGGGCCTGGTTTCACTGCTGCTGGAGATTCGCGAGGAGGCACGCAAAAACCGCAATTTTGCCCTGTCGGATCGGATCCGCGACCGCCTAATCGAGCTGGGGGTCGTGGTCGAGGACACCCGTGAAGGCCCCAAGTGGAAGGTGAGCGTATAGGGTGTTCTTCATATTCATGCCAAACACAAGGCCCCGCTAAGCGGGGCCTTTAGCTGGTTTCACAGCGCTTACTCGCGCTGCGAGTTCATGATGGCTACGTAGTGCAGGATGGTAGCCAGGGAGTTGGCCAGTGCGGCCACGTAGGTCATGGCGGCGGCAGTCAGAACCGCTCGAGCCCCGCCAATTTCGCGGTTATCCAGAAAGTTCATCTTCTTGAGGATGCTCAATGCACGGTTCGAAGCGTCGAACTCTACCGGCAAGGTTACCAGCTGGAACAGTGCGGCGGCGGCGAAGAGCCAGATGCCAATGTTCATCAGGCCAGCGGCGCCCATGAACATCCCAATAAGGAAAATCCAGGGTCCCCACATGCTGCCCAGGTTGGCTACCGGCAGGATGCTGTGCCGCACCCGCAGCCAGGCATAGCCTTTGGCATCCTGAAGGGCATGACCCACCTCGTGGGCCGCTACCGCCAGGGCGGCTGCCGAGGGGGAGTGGAAGTTGGGCTCGGATAGGCGCACAGCCTTGGCAATGGGGTCGTAGTGGTCGGTCAGGGCGCCCGGTGTCATTTCTACCCGCACGTTGTGCAAGCCGTAGGCATCCAGAATCGCCCGGGCCACCTGCTCACCCGTGACACCCCGGCTGTTGGCTACCCGGCTGTAGCGGGCATAGGTCCGCTGCAGCCAGAACTGTATAAACAGCGTGGCCACAAAAACTGCAATCATCAGAATGAACGTTATCGTCATCATCTCCTCCTACACGTATAAGGTAGCAAACTGTATATGAGCGCTCTGAGTCTTGGGTCACCAGGGCCTGCGAAGCATCAACAGCTCCCCCCGCGGCCCAATCTTTGGCTTGAAGGCCAGGGTAAACCGCTTAGGGCTATGGTTGCAGGGGTTGGCTGCGCACGGTGAAGCGAAGCGCGGTGCGCTCTTCGCTCTCGAGCTCGAGCTTCACAAAGGCGGGCTTTACTACCAGGTCCAGGTTGTCTGGGGCGATGTAACCCCTGGCAATCGCGATGGCCTTGACGGCCTGGTTGACTGCCTCGGGGCCGATGGCCTGCACCTCGACCTCGCTCTGGGAGCGCAGCAGCGCGGCGATAGCGCCTGCTACAGAGTTGGGACGTGACTTGCTGGATACACGCAGCGTTTCCACAAAACCTCCTAGTACACCGTCCACAGGGTTAGCGAAGAGGACACTTAAATATACGAAGGCTGCTTGATGTGCTCCATGCTCGGCCCCACTTTTGCCCTCATGGGGTTTGGGCGTACCACCAGGTGCAACGCTCCTTTCTGCATTGTAGGAGTAAAGGCAAGGCAGTGTCAATAAAATGCGTTGTTGAAGGATTATTCTAGACCGGCTGCAAACCGCCCAATGCCCACGGGTGAGGCCTTGGGTATTTTTGTCCTGTACTGCGAATTGCGCGAGTTTTGCACGGGCAGGTTGTATTGACTGGGGCCAGGGTGGTTCGTATACTGCTTCAAATCTTCGCAAACTTATGCGAAGGTTCCCCCCTACATCAAGTTCAACCCCGGAGGTCTGATAAATGAGATTTAGTGAGGCATACCCTGGTATACCAAATGGACGCGACGCTTGCGGAATTATCGCAATTGCCGAAAAGAGTGCGCGCCCAAGTCATGCCAATGTGCAGCGTACCATCGAAAGCCTCTACAGAATGGCGCACCGGGCAGGTTTGATTCGGGGGGAAGGCGATGGCACAGGCATTCAGACCGACCTCCCGCGCGAGCTTTGGGCGGGCTACCTGTACGAAGCTGGCCTCGATAGCAACCTGGCACAAAACCCCCGTTTCTTTGTGGGGCACCTTTTTATACCTAAAAGCGAAGGCACTCGCATTCAGGAGCTATTTGACCTGTTCAGGGTAGAGGGTTCCAGGCGGGGCATCAAGCTGCTTTTGGAGCGAAAAGGAGAGACCAACAGCCGCGTGCTGGGGCCGGTGGGAAAGCGCACTGAGCCGCTGTTCTACCAGGTGGCCGGCCTATCCACCGATGGTGATGGGCCCCTGTGGGAGCTGGGCTTGCTGCTCGAGCAACGCTTTCCGGTACACGTGGTTTCGCTTTCGACGGCCACTGTGGTCTATAAGGTGCGGGGTTCCGCCGAAATTCTCAAGCGCTATTTTCCCGAGCTGTCGCGGGCGGAGTACAAATCCACCATTACCCTGGGCCACAACCGCTACTCCACCAACACCATGTCCACCTTCGAGGCGGTACAGCCCTTTGGCTTGCTGGGACATAACGGTGAAATCAACACTATTGAGCGCCTGCGGCGTGAAGGCCGCTTTTTGGGCATACCGCTCACGGGTGGCTCTGATTCGCAAGACCTGAACCGGATTTTGGAGGGACTGCTGTACCGATTTGGTCTTTCCCTCTCCGAGGCTATGGACGTGGCTTTTCCGCCTATTCTGGGCGAGATTAAAAATTATTCCCCGGCCCTGCAAGACCTCTACATGAACCTGCGCCAGCGCTTCGGTCCACTGGCCCAGGGGCCTGCCGCCCTGGTGACGCGCCACCGCGAAGAGGCTGTATTCGGCACCGATGCCATGGGGCTGCGTCCTTTGTGGTTTGTCGAGACCGACTCGGAATACGTTTTTAGCTCGGAGCGTGGGGTCTTTACGGTGGAGGAGTTCGTTTCTGAACCGCGCCCCTTTGCGCCCGGCGAAAAGATGTATCTTCGCCTGACCCCCGAAGGGACACGCCTTTTCCCCTTCGACCGCCACCAGCGACAGGTGCTCGAGCGCATCCTGACCAAGACCCACAACCTCGAGGGCTATGCGGCTCACCTGGCCGGGCCCCGCTACCACGGGCTTCCCCCGGTGGCCGGAGGCAGCGAGGCCCAGGTGGAAGACAAGCCTGCGCCGCCTTCCTTGAACCTCGAGCGGGCCTACGGTTGGGATCGCTGGGATGCGGGCTACCTCGAGGCCCTTGCAGAAAGCGGCAACGAGCCCATTGGCTCGCTGGGCTACGATGGCCCGATTGCGGCCCTGAACCCGGAAAAACCCAACCTCTCGGAGTTTTTTAAAGAGACCGTGGCGGTGGTAACCAACCCGGCCATCGACCGCGAACGTGAAATCGAGCATTTTTCCACCCGCAGCATTCTGGGCCGACGGCCTTTGCCGGATGGGCGAGGGGCAGGCCACGTGGAAGAGCTGGTGGTGCCGATTCTGCTCGAGGAAACCTCGCCTGCCACCCTGACCATTGTCCAGGGGCATGGCACCCTGACCTATGAGGAAGCCCTGCGCCGCTTCAAGCATGCTGTGCTGCCATTGCAGTTTTCGGTTGAAGAGGGTATTGCTGCGGGGCTGCGGCGCTTGCAAGAGGCGGCTGTTGCGGCGGTTCGGGGGGGCGCCGAACTGCTGGTGCTCTCGGATCGGGGTGCATTCGAGGGGGGCGTCTGGCTAGATGTTTACCTGGCCCTGGCGGCTATTGGCAAGGCCCTGGAAGAGGCCCGCGACGAGGAAGGAATTTCCCTGCGCCGCCGCACCTCGATGCTGGTGCACTCCGGCGGGGTACGCAACCTGCACGACCTGGCGGTCTGCCTGGGGCTGGGAGCCGATGCAATAGCCCCCTGGCTGATGCAACACAAGGCCCAGGCCAGCAAGGGTACCCTGGGCCTGCAGAACCTGCTCGAGGGCCTCAAGAAGGGCCTGGAGAAGGTTATCTCTACCATGGGCATCCACGAGCTGCGCGGCTATGGGCGTATCTTCAGTGCCATTGGCCTCAAACCCGAGCTGGCTGAACATTTTGGCATCCGCAACTTCCTGGGTTCCGAAAAGGCTGGCTACGGCTTGCTGGAGCTCGAGCGAACCCTTCTGGAGCGGCTCAACCTGCTCAACGCCGAGAAAGTTCCTCCAGCCAAGGACTTCCGCTTTAACTCCCGCATTTTTAAGGCGGCTATGGATGTTTCCTCGGGCCAGTCCCCTTATGAACACTTCCAGGAGAAGGTAAGGGGGCTCGAGCACGAATCGCCGGTGGCAGCCCGGCAGCTTCTGGGGGTCAAGTTCCCCAACAAATCCGAGGTCAACCCCGAAGAAGTAGACCTGAGCGTGGGGGGACACTCCCTGCCTTTTGTGATTACGGCCATGAGCTTTGGCTCCCAGGGTGAGGCCAGCTTCCGGGCTTACATCGAGGCGGCTAAGAAGCTCAACATGGTTTGCATTAACGGTGAGGGGGGTGAAATCCCCGATATGCTGGGTAAATATACCCACTGGCGCGGCCAGCAGGTGGCCTCGGGCCGCTTTGGGGCGCATGCCTACATGCTCAACTCGGCGGGCTTCATCGAAATTAAAATCGGCCAGGGGGCCAAACCGGGCGAAGGGGGCCACCTGCCGGGCAAAAAAGTTACCGCCAAAGTGGCGGCAGCCCGCAACGCCGTTCCGGGGGTAGACCTGATCAGCCCCTCCAACAACCACGACCTCTACTCCATCGAAGACCTGGCGCAGCTCATCGAGGAACTCAAGACCGTCAACCCCAAGGCCAAGGTCTCGGTCAAGGTGCCGGTGATCCCCGGTATTGGCACCATCGCGGTGGGCATTGCCAAGGCCGGTGCCGACGTGATTGCCCTCTCAGGTTTCGAGGGGGGTACGGGGGCGGCCCGCTGGCATGCCCTCAAATACGCCGGTTTGCCGGTGGAAATTGGCGTGCGACGAGCCCACCGGGCCCTGGTGCGGGCTGGCATGCGCGACAAGGTCGAAATATGGGCCGATGGGGGTCTCAAAACCGCCTACGACACCCTGCGGATGGTGCTCCTGGGCGCAGACCGGGTGGGCATGGCGACCATGGCCATGGTGGCGATTGGCTGTACCATCTGCCGCCAGTGCCAGATGGACACCTGCCATGTGGGCATCGCTACCCAGATCGAGACCACCGAGCAAGCCCAGGCCCACGGGCTCAAGCGCTTTGTACCCCAAGAGCTCGAGCGGGCGGTGGAGCAGCTGACCACCTTTTTTGGGGCCAAGGGCCAGGAGTTGCGTCGCCTGGTCGCCGCGCTGGGGGCTGGAAGCCTGCGTGAGCTGGTGGGCCGCAGCGATCTGCTGGTGCAAGAAGGCCACACCGACGAGCTGGATCTTGGCTACTTCTTTGAACCAGTCTCGGCCCCGGAGTGGCTGGGCGAACGCTCGGCCCATGTGCTGCGCAAACCCCTGAACCAGCTCACCCGCTCGATTACCGAGGTGATTACCCAGGCCTATGCCGAAGGCGGACGGGAGCTGTTGTTCCAGGAGGGGCCGGTAGGCTCGACCGACCGGGCTTTGGGAACACACCTGGCCGGCGAAATTGCCCGCCGCCGTCTGTACGGCAAGGGCTGGGATGCCAGGGTAGAAATCCGCTTCGATGCGGGGAGTGTGGCCGGCAACGGAGTGGCTGCTTTCAATGTTGAGGGGCTGGATATCGTGGTGGAGGGTGGTGCACAGGATGGCATCGCCAAGAACGCCTATGGCGGCAAGGTGGCAATCCTCAAGGGCCGCAACCCCTTTGGCCAGTATGTGGACGGTTCGGTAGGAAAGTCGTTCGCTTATGGGGCCATTGGGGGCTTGTTGATTGTGGAAGGGCAGGCCGACAGCCGTTTCTGCATCCGCCTTTCGGGGGCCGACGTGGTGCTGGCCGGGGAGCCCGACCGTCCTGTACAAGACGAACTCGGCAACATCGCGGCCCGCGCCCAGGCCAAGGGCTTTGCCTTCGAGTACATGACCCGTGGGCGTGCGGTGGTGCTGGGCGATCCGGGCCCCTGGATCTGTTCTGGAATGACCGGGGGGCGGGTCTATCTGCGCTACTGGCCCGAGATGGGCCTGAACGAAGAAGCCATGCACCGGCGGCTGGCCAAGGGGGCCAAAGTGGCCATCCAAAAGCTGGACGAGCGGGGCATTGCCGATGTGCGCGAACTGATGAGCGCCTACCTTGATGCCCTGCGGGCTGCCGAGCGGGAGGACAAGGCCGAGCGGCTGCTGCGGCTGCTGGCCGACCCAGCGTCCCACTTCCGCATGGTGCTGCCCATCAACCAGCAAGTGGTGCAGGAAGTTAGTACCGAGTAGGCAATCCGATGGCGAGGTGGGGTGGCCCCAAAGCCGCTCCACCTCGAGCTGTGCCGGCGCAGAGAGGACTGCCACATACACTATCGCACCCTGCACAGGACGCAGTAGTAATGTTGGTGACTGGTAGGCTTTTATCATAAGAGGCTATGAACACGGTACAGATACCCAGCCCGCTGCCGTACCTGGCGGAGATACCCGACCCGAGGGAGTACCTGAAGACGGAGCACGAGTGGGAGGACTTGATGCTGATGAGCCTGATGGCCTTGGGGAGCGGGCGCACGAACATCCTGGCGATAGCGCAGTGGATCGAGGACGAGCAGAAGTATTTGCTAAACACTTTGAAGATACGCAATCGCTACGGGGAGCGAAAACTGCCCGCCCAGGCTACGGTGTACCGCTTCTTCTGGTTCCTGGAGGCGGAGCTGGAGGCTATGAGCGCGGCGATGCTGGCTTGGGGGAGGGATGTGCTGAGGGCGGTGGGCCGGGAGGAGACCCTGGCCGTGGCTGCCGACGGCAAGCACCTGCGGGGGACGAGGCGGGGGCGGAAGGGGGAGGAGGCCCTGGTGTTCCTGTCGGCCCTGGTGCAGGGGCTGGGGCTGAGTCTGGGCGGCACCACGGTCACGACCACCGAGGCCCAGGCCGCAGAAGGGCTGCTGGTGCGACTGGCACGGATGGAGGAGTTGGGGGTGGATTGGCTGATAACCGGCGATGCCGGGCTGACGAGCAAGGCCTTGGCCCAGAAGGCCGTGGAGCAAAAGGGGGCTACCTCTTCGCGGTCAAGGACAACCAGAAAGACCTCAAACACCTGATCGAGTGGGCCTTCGCCGAATACCCCCCCGGCCCCGCCGACCAGTACCTGCACCACGAGGTCAGGAGCGGCCAGCTTTGGATCTGGACGCTGAGCCTGGCCCCCATGCCCCAGAGCCTCTCAGGCTTCGCGGCCTCTACCCACGCCCTCCGAATGCACCGCCACATCACCCACAAGTCCACCGGCGAGGTCAGCGAGGAGACCGACTACGCCATCTCCTGGAGCGCTTTCTACGCCCTCTGGCGCGGTCACTGGGAGGTCGAGAACCGCCTCCACCACAAGCGCGACACCGTGTTCGGCGAGGACGCCTGCCGAACCCGCAAGGGGGCTGCCGGGATGATGTATCTCAGGGATGTTGTCCTAAACCTCCTTCACCTCAACCACCGCCCCGCACTCCGCTCCACCCGACACTTCTCCGCAAACACGCACGACCTATATCGCTTTTTGTCCGGATCGTGATAAAAGCCTAGGTGACTGGCTCAAAGACTATGAAGAGCATTTAAGTTGCGCCAGGGCAGATTGGCAAAACCAGCGGAATGAGTCAATGCATACTTGGCGCAATTCCTAAAGCGAACTTTCGGTACGGCATCTTGCATTTCGCTTATGGAGACACTTATCCCACATTCCGCACCCCTCTACCTTGACTTTAGGATTTTGGGGTGGAAACCA
>NZ_JBEVAL010000016.1:0-47102 GCF_051297115.1 Meiothermus cerbereus | reverse complement strand
CTTAGAAATCGGTCCCTCCGTGTCCCTGTCCATGTTTTTCAACTTTTGTCGTGTACTTAGGCAATCTTCATAATCATTGAGCCTGTGAAGAGTGCGATATATCGCTAGCGCCAGACCCCAGGAGGTATTAAATGTCTTTGATTTGTTCTTTTTGTTGGGGCCCCCACCTGAAGCTGCGCCAGTAGCTGCCCTTGCATCCGGTCGGCTTTGACCTGCCCTAAACAGAAAGCTTCAGGTGGGGTTCATATTAGTGGGCTTTGCTCAGCTCGGCCAGCTGGGCATACAGGCGCTCTTCTTCGGGGCTGGGGTGGGTCGGAATGGTCACGCGAACCTCGGCATACTGGTCACCCCGGCTTTTGTCTTTGCGCGGCCAACCTTTGCCGGTCAGGCGCAGCTTGCGCCCGGTTTGGGTTCGCCTGGGAATGGTGATTTCTACCGGGCCGTCGAGGGTCTGCACCCGCACCTTGCCCCCTACCACCGCAATGGGCGCCGGTACCTCCACAACGGTGTAGATGTCGTCGCCCTCCAGGCGCATATCGGGCCTGGATTGCAGCTTGACGTGCAGGTACAGATCGCCCCCAGCACGCCCTTTTCCGGCCAGGCGAATCTTCTGGCCGTCCCGCACCCCCGCTGGAATGCGTACGGTCAGGCGCTCAGAACCAATGGAAATGGTTTTTTCGCCGCCCCGGTAGGCCTCCTCGAGGCCCAGGGGTAGTTCGGCCTCGAGGTCGCCTGCCACCCGCGGGCCCCGGCCCGGAGCCTGCTCAAACAGGTCGCCAAAGCCGGTAAAGCCGCCCCGGCCACCCCCCAGGTTGCCAAAAAGCTGCTGGAAGAAGTCGGAGAAATCCCCTACATTTCCGCTAAAACCACCAAAGCCGCCCTGCCCCGGTGGGGGGCCCTGCCAGCCTGCACTACCGGCAGCTGTGCCATAGGCATCGTAGTAGCGGCGCTTTTCCGGGTCGGACAGAACCGTGTAGGCTTCGTTAATCTCTTTGAACTTCTCTTCGGCCCCCGGCTCTTTGCTCACATCCGGGTGATACTTGCGGGCCAGCTTCTTAAACGCCTTCTTTATTTCGTCTTCGGAAGCGTTTTTAGAGACCCCCAGGATTTTGTAGTAGTCTTTGTAGGCCATAGGCTCACCTGTGCGAGTAAAGCTCGGGCTCGAGGGCCGAAAACCAGGGCCTAACTGCTTTCAGCATCCGGTTTCTGGTCTTCAACCCCCTCGGGCTTAGCACCGCTTCCAACAACCACCCGGGCAGGCCGCACCAGCAGGTCGCCATACTTGAAGCCCTGCTGGTAGACGTGCACCACCTTGCCTTCTTCGCCCTCTACAGCCCCGATGGCCTCGTGGTAGCGCGGGTCAAACTCGGCTCCCACCCCCGGCACCGGCTCGACACCGAGGCTTTTGAGGTTGCGGGCAAAGTTTTCCAGCACGCTCCTGACACCCGGAATCAGATCCTCGGGCTTCACGCCAGCAAAACCCAAAGCCCGCTCGAGGTCGTCCAGGGTTCCCAAAAGTGCCCGTACGGCATCGAACTTGCCGCTGCGTTGGGCGGCTTCAAGCTCGTGCAGCATGCGCTTCTTGTAGTTTTCGAAGTCGGCGTACAGGCGCAGGAATTTGTTCTTGGAGGCCTCGAGCTCCGCTTTCAAAAACTCCACCTCGCCCTTGAGGCGCTCCAATTCGGGTATATCGTTTTGTACCTCTGGGGATTCGACCACAGTCTCTTTGTTCTCCATACATCGCACCTCTGTAAAGGGCCGAAGGTGGGGCGCAGGGTACGGCTCGAGCCAGCCTTCCCCCCACCCCACCTTATGCGGCTTAGTCAGCCGGTTTGTAGTCGGCGTCAATCACGTCGTCGGACTTGGGGGCGCTGCCCTGGGCCTGGCTGCCTGTGCCCGCTGCCGCACCCTGCTCGTAGGCCTGCAACGCCGCCAGCAACTCCTCGGTAGCCTGGCGCAGATCGGCGTCGGAGCCGTCGGTATCCACCAGGGACTTGGCCTTGCTCACGGCAGCCTCGAGGCGGCTCTTGGCCTCGGGGGTGCTCTCCTTCTCGCTCATCACCCGCTCGGCCTGGATGCGCGCGGTATCGAGGTTGTTCTTGAGGTCGGCGTGCTCTTTGCGCTTGCGGTCAGCTTCGGCGTTGGCCTCGGCTTCCTTGACCATCCGCTCGATCTCCTGTTCGGAGAGGGTGGTGGTGTTCTGGATGGTGATGGAAGCTTCCTTGCCGCTGGACTTCTCTTTGGCAGTTACGTGCAAGATGCCGTTGGCGTCAATATCGAAGGTGACTTCAATTTGGGGCATGCCAGCAGGCATGGGCGGGATGCCGTCCAGGCGGAAGCGGCCCAGGCTCTTGTTATCGGCGGCCATGGGACGCTCGCCCTGGAGCACGTGGATCTCCACCGAGGGCTGGTTGTGCTCGGCTGTGGTGAAGATTTCCGACTTGCGGGTCGGCACAGTGGTGTTGCGTGGAATCAGCACCGTGCAGACCCCACCTTTGGTTTCCACACCCAGCGAGAGCGGGGTCACGTCCAGCAGCACCACGTCTTCCACGTGCCCGGTCAGCACACCAGCCTGCACCGCAGCGCCCAGGGCCACCACCTCGTCGGGGTTAACGCTGCGGTTGGGCTCCTTGCCCAGCATCTCTTTCACAATCTGCTGCACCGCCGGCACACGGGTAGAACCACCCACCAGCAGCACCTCGTCAATCTGGCTGGCGCTGAGGCCCGCATCCCGCAAGGCTTGCTCCACCGGACCGCGAATTTTCTTCAGCAGGGGCTGAATCAGCTCCTCGAACTTGGCCCGGGTGAGCTTACGCTCCAGGTGCAAAGGGGTCTTGGAGACCGGGTCGAGGCCGATGAAGGGCAGGCTGATGGTGGTCTCGGTCACCGCCGAGAGCTCAATTTTGGCCTTCTCGGCAGCTTCGATCAAACGTTGCAGGGCCTGCCGGTCGGCCTTAAGGTCCACCCCGCCCGACTCCTTCTTAAACTCTTCAGCCAGCCAGTTCACGATTGTATGGTCAAAGTCGGAGCCGCCCAGGTGGGTATCCCCCGCGGTCGACTTGACCTCGAAGACGCCCTCGCCGATCTCGAGCACCGTCACGTCGAAGGTGCCACCCCCCAGGTCGAAGACCAGCACGGTTTCGTGGCCTTTCTTGTCCAGGCCATAGGCCAGTGCGGCGGCAGTGGGCTCGTTGACGATGCGCAAGACCTCGAGGCCGGCAATCTTGCCCGCGTTGGCGGTGGCCTCGCGCTGGGCGTTGTTGAAGTAGGCCGGTACGGTAATGACCGCCTTGGTAATCTTCTCACCCAGCTTCTTAGAGGCGTCGTCTACCAGCTTGCGCAGAATCATGGCCGAAATTTCTTCGGGGGTGTACAGCTTACCTGCAATGTCTACCCGAACCCCGCCATCGGGGCCCTTAACCACCTTATAGGGCACGCGCCTGGCTTCATCCTGCACCTCCTCCCACCGGCGCCCGATGAAGCGCTTGATCTCGAACACGGTGCCCTCGGGGTTAAGCACGGCCTGGCGACGGGCCACCCGGCCCACCAGCTGGTCGTTCCCCTTGTAGGCCACCACACTTGGGGTGGTGCGCTCGCCTTCGGCGTTTTCCAGCACCACCGGACTACCGCCTTCCATGATGGCGATTACGCTGTTGGTCGTTCCTAAGTCAATTCCTACGGCTTTTGCCATATATCCTCCAATGGCCGCACTAAGCACGGCTCACTTGCTGAATATGATAGCTCCTATTAGAGCTATAGTCAATAGAGTTGAGTGTACCATTATCAAGTTTGCCAGCCCGTGGAACCCATCCCCCCAGGCCAGGGTTGCCATAACTCGACCACAAAAGCAACCCAGGGCTGTCCTCGAGGGAAAACCCGAACCTTGGTCAACACGGTTCTTTTAACTACCTTTGTACCCGCGATTCAGTGTACGCTAAAAAAACAATGAACCGCCTGCCGCTCAACTTATGGTTTATCTTACTTGCTGCTATTGTGATTGCCTGGGCCTTTAGCCTGACCGCCAATCAGCAACCCACCAATCAGGTGGCCTATACCACTTTTCTTAACGAAATTGACCAGGGTCGGGTAGCTAAAATTGCGGTAGATGGGCGGCAGCTCAACGTAACCCGCCGGGAAGACGGCGACCAGTACATCACCTTTGCGCCGGGCCTGGTAGACACCAGCACCATTCGCGAATGGGGCGAAAAGAAAATCCAGGTAGAGATTGCTGCACCCAAACGGGAAAATCCCTTGCTTGGCTTCCTTATTCCGCTTTTGCTCATCGGTTTGTTAATAGGAATTTTCATCTTCTTTTCCCGCAACCGTGGCCCTTCGGGCGACAACGCCTTTAGCTTCACCAAGAGCCGGGCCAAGGTGCTGACCGAAGCACCCAAAACCAGCTTTAAGGACGTGGCCGGGTGCGAGGAGGCCAAAGAGGAACTCAAAGAAATCGTGGAGTTTCTCAAAGCCCCGGCCCGCTTTCACGAGATGGGGGCCCGCATCCCCAAAGGGGTGCTGCTGGTAGGGCCACCCGGCTCGGGTAAAACCCACATTGCGCGGGCGGTGGCGGGTGAGGCCAAAGTGCCCTTTATCGCCGCTTCGGGCTCGGACTTTGTAGAGATGTTCGTGGGGGTGGGGGCGGCCCGGGTACGTGACCTGTTCGAGACCGCCAAACGCCACGCCCCCTGCATCATCTTCATTGACGAGATTGACGCCGTGGGCCGCCGCCGTGGGGGCGGAATGGGGGGCGGCAACGACGAGCGTGAGCAGACCCTCAACCAGCTCCTGGTTGAGCTCGACGGTTTCGAGAAAGATACCAGCATCATCATTATGGCCGCCACCAACCGCCCTGACGTGCTCGACCCCGCCCTCTTGCGGCCAGGCCGCTTCGACCGTCAGGTGGCCATAGACGCCCCCGATGTGCGGGGCCGCGAGCAAATCCTCAAGATTCACGCCAAGGGCAAGCCTTTGGCCGAAGACGTGGATCTGGCCCTGCTGGCCAAGCGCACCCCTGGGTTTGTGGGGGCCGATCTGGAGAACCTGCTCAACGAAGCCGCCCTGCTGGCCGCCCGCGATGGCCGCAAGAAAATCACCATGAAAGACCTGGAAGAAGCCGCCGACCGGGTGCTGATGGGGCCGGCCAAAAAGAGCATGGTGATTACCCAAAAAGACCGCGAGGTAACCGCCTACCACGAGGCTGGACACGCCCTGGCCGCGCACTTCCTCGAGCATGCCGACAACGTGCACAAGGTTACCATTGTGCCGCGGGGTCGGGCCATGGGCTTCATGATGCCCAGCCGCCAGGACACCCTGCACTGGAGCAAAAAGCGCCTGACCGACCAGATTGCCGTGGCCCTGGCGGGCCGGGTGGCCGAGGAGCTGATTTTCGACGACGTAACCACCGGTGCCGAGAACGACTTCCGTCAGGCCACCGACCTGGCCCGGCGCATGATTACCGAGTGGGGTATGCACCCCGACTTTGGCATGGTGGCCTACCAGGTGCGCGAGGACACCTACCTGGGCGGCTACGACACCCGGCAGTACTCCGAAGACACCGCCCGGCGCATTGACGAGGCCGTGCAAAAACTGCTGCAAGAGCAGCACGACCGGGTACTGCACCTGCTCACCGAGAAAAGAGAGGTGCTCGAGCGGGTGGCGCGGGTGCTGCTCGAACGCGAAACCCTTAATGCCGAAGAGTTTGTGCGGGTGGTGGAAGGCCAGGAGCTGGAAAGCCTCGAGGCTTTCGGCGAACCCCCCAAAGACAAAGAAGAAAAAGAGCCCCCGCGGGTTGTGCCCAAAATCAAGCCCAACCTGGGCGGGGCCTGATGCCCTAGAGCCGGGCTCCCGCCGGGCAAAGGTCTGCTTTTTGGGTAAGCTGTCAGCGTGCGAGGCTACTGGGAACAACCTTACGCCAGTGAGTTCGAGGCCCGGGTGGTGCGGGCCTGGAGCGAGGGCGGGCAGCACTACGCGGTGCTCGATCACACCCTCTTTTACCCCACCTCGGGCGGCCAGGCCTGCGATACCGGCAGCCTGGGGGGGGTGGCGGTGCTGGAGGTGCTCGAGGGCGCCAAGGCCAGCGGCAACGTTATTCACCGCCTGGAAAGCCCCCTTTCCGAAGGGCAGAGCGTGGTGGGCAAGCTCGACTGGGCACGGCGTTACCGGCACATGCAGCGCCACACTGCCGAACACATGCTGGGCCAGGCTTTTTTGCGGGCCGCGGGCTGGAACGTGGTGGCGGTCAATATGAGCAGCCCGGTCTGCACCATGGACTTTGATGGCGAGCCCGACGAGGCCGTGGTTCGCCAGGCCGAGGCCTTAGCCAACTGGGCGGTGTATGCCAATACTGCGGTGCGCGCCTACTTCATAGACGAGGCAGAGGCCCCAGCCCATGGCCTGCGCCGCGCTCCCAAAGTGGCCGGAACCATCCGGGTGGTGGAGATAGAACACTGGGACAGGGTAGCCTGCGGCGGCCTGCACGTGGCCCGCACAGGCGAAGCCGGCCCCATCAAAATAACCCGCTTCGAGCGTTACAAAGGCGGCACCCGCATCTACTTTGTGGCGGGCTGGGAGGCCCTCGAGCTTTTCGACCAGGAACACCGCCTGCTTGCCCGCCTGGGCGAGAAGTTTAGCTCGAGCCCCCTGGAACTGGAAAAGCCCATCGGCAACCTGCGCGAGGAGTGGTACAGGGTACGGGCCGAAAACGCCGCCCTCAAAGACGAGCTGGCCGAGCGCATCATGCGCGAGCTGCTGGCCGAGTTCCCCAACCTGACCATGGCCGCCCAGGTGCCCCACACGGTGCTGGACATGGTGGGCAAGCGCCTGGCCGAGTGGCCGGGGGTACTGGCCCTGCTGGTTGCCCAGGCCGAGGACAAAGCCCGCTACGTACTGCTCAAACACCCCACCCGCAACGAGGACCTGCAAGCCATCTGGGAGCAAGCCCTAAAACCCCTGGGGGCCAGAGGCGGGGGGGCTCTGGTCAAGCTGGGGGTGCTGCCCCTGGCCGCACTGCCCAAAGCCCTGGAGGCCTTCAAAACCGTAGCCCAGGCCTGAAGCAAGCAGCCCTCAAGCGGATGCCGGGGCTCTCTTCAGGGCTCGAGGCTCACTTTTGGCATTACCCGCTGCAGGGGTTCGGGCAACCACCAGTTCCACCGCCCTGCCAGCACCAGCACCGCCGGCACCAGCACCAGACGTACCAGGGTGGCATCGAGCAAGACCGCAAAAGCCAGGCCCAGGCCAATGGTCTTGTTGGCCACCACCTGCCCAAAAACAAAAGCCGAGAACACAATAACCATGATCAGGGCCGCGCTGGTAATCACCCCCGCGGTGCGCTCCAGGGCATAGCGCACAGCCTGAGGGGTCTCCATTCCGGCCAGGTGGGCCTCCTGCACGCGGGAAAGCAGAAAGATTTCGTAGTCCATCGAGAGGCCGAAGATCACTGCAAAAAGCACAATGGGCAGCGAGCTATCTATGCCCCCCACATCGGTCGGGGCCCCCACCAGACCGGCCCCCCAGCCCTCCTGGAAGACAAGGGTGATCAGGCCGTAGGCCGCCCCCACCGTGAGGGTGTTCATCAGGATGGACTTGAGGGGAATCACCAGGCTGCGGAAAGCAGCCGCCAGCAGGACAAAGGTCGCCACAAAAACCGTCCCGATGGCCGCAGGCATGGCCCCCACCAGGGCCTGGGTAAACTCCATCGAACCCACCGGCGCACCCCCCAGCAGCACTTGCTCGAAGCCGGCGCTTCTGGCTTCCTGTTTGAGCCTTGCGTACCAGTCGGGGATGCTGGGCGCACGAACAGCGTCCCGGGGGATAACAGTCAGGCGCAGGTAGCGGCGGTTCTGGCTGATGTACTGGCTGGATAGGCCCACCAGCTCGGCAAATCCGCCCTGGGCCTCTTGCCGCCCAGCCAGGAAGGGTGAGATCACCAGCCGCACCTCGGGCCAGGCTGAGATACGGGCCTCGAGGTCGCGCCAGCGGGCCCGGTTTTCCGGGGTGAAACCCTCCTGGCCCAGGTCGAGCAGCACCTCGAAAGCATCCAGGGCCCCGCCCAGCTCGAGCTGCCGGATGAGCTCGAGGCCCTTGCGCGACTCCACATTAGGCCCCAACCCAAAAGCACCTGTATAGCCCAGCTTCATCTGGGTCATCGGCCAGGCCAGAGCCAAAAGCAGCCCGGCCACCCCAAACGACCACATCCAGGGGTGCCGCATCACCCTCCCGGCCCAGCGGCCCCAGAAGGGGCTGGCCTGCCCGCTGCTGGTGGCCCTGAAGGACCAGCGGCGCGGTGAGTTAACCCGTTCGCCCAACAGTGAAAGGATGGCCGGGAGCAGGGTAATCGAGGCCAGCACCGTCAGGGCAATGGACATCACCCCACCCACCCCCATCGAACGAATAAAGGTCAGATCGGGCACCAGCAGGGCCCCCATGGCAATGGCCACCACCAGCCCGCTCGAGGCCACCGTCCGCCCGGCGGTGCGGGCGGTGATGGCCGCTGCAGCCTGCGCCGAACGGCCAGAAGCCAGCTCCTCACGAAAGCGGTTGACCATCAAAAGGGCGTAGTCAATTCCCGCCCCCAGGGCCAGCATGGTAATCACCGAAAGAGCGAAACTGCTTACCTCGCCGAACTGCGTCAGAAAATACAAGCAGGCCAAACCCGTGGTGATGGCCACCACCCCCACCATCAGGGGTAGCCCGCTGGCCACCAGGGCCCCAAAAGCCAGCAGCAAGACCAGCCCGGTCAGGGGAAGGGCCATTAGTTCGCTGCGCTTGACATCGGCTTCCAGCAAATGCAAAAAGTCTTTGGTAACGGCGGTAGCCCCCGTCACATAAAAGCGAATTTCGGAGGTCTGGGCTGCACGGGCCTCGCGCCGCAGGGCCTCAATCACGGCCTCTCCGTCTTCCAGACGGGTATCCAGCAGGGTTGCGGTCACTTTGCCGTCGGCGCTTTTTTGCTGCAAAGGGCTGGGTGCGTCGTAGCGGCTCAAGCGGATTACACCCTCGAGCCCCGCTATCCTGGCAATTAATTGGTTGTACGCCTGGCGAAAACGGGGATCGCTTTCGGGCAGGCTGGATTCGCTTACCAGCACCGTGCGGTCGACCGAAGGTAGGGCAAAGTCCTCGGCCAGAAGCTTTATCACCTTCTGGGCTTCGCTGTTTTTCACATCGCTGGCATTGGCCACCAGACCTTGCGGGGCCAGGCGGGCCGCAGGTACCGCCAGCAGCACCAGCACAACCCATACCAGAATGACCTGGAGCGGGTAGCGGGTAACCAGTTGAGCAAGGCGGGCAAACATATCAGCAAAAACCTGCTCAATATGCTCTTTTCTTCACAAGAAGACAAGGGTGAAAACTGCAATTGTTCGGCTTGCCTTGGCAGCAGGTGTCCACTCCCCAGCAAACCACCCGGTGGGCTGCCGCAAGGCCCCTGTGCCCTGCCTTTGGGTTTCTCACTGCCACACCCACATGTACGCTGCCTGGCCTGCGGCGCAATACAGCAACTGTCGTACCGGATACTCGAGGGAATCGCTCCCAGGGGTCATACTATACCTCGATGGATTTGATTGTAGCTGCGCTGCTTCTGGGCCTGGTGTTCTATTTTCTCTTCCGGGTGTTGCGGGGGGTGCTGCCAGCAGGCTTTAGCGCCCGGTTCGGCCCGCGCAGTATGCGGCTGCTGCACAGGCCCGAAAGGTGCCCTGTCTGCAAAGATGTGCTCAACCCCTCCGAAGCCGCCGCCTTGCGCCAGGGCAGGCGAAAATGCCCCGAAATGGCCCGCTGCCCCTATCAGCGAAACCGCTGGTTAAACTGAGCCGGTTCGACAAAAAAAGCCAGGTGGTGTCCACCTGGCAAAGTGGTTTCTCCAGATTTGAAATGCAAGATGCTGTTCCGAAAGATCGCTTTAGGAATTGCGCCAGGTACGCATAGACTCATTCCGCGGGGTTTTGCCAATCTACCCTGGCACAACTGGTACAGCAAAGGGCTTTATGAAACCGGCGTGACGGCAGCAGTGTCTTGCTCGCCAGTGCGAATGCGGTAGACCTTTTCTACTGGCAGCACGAAAATTTTGCCGTCACCCACTTCGCCAGTACGCGCCCCCTCCATAATGGCCCGCACAGCTGGCTCCACAAAGTGATCCGAGACGCCGATTTCCAGCCGCACCTTCTCCGAAAGCTCCATCTTGACGGTAGTACCCCGGTAGGTCTCGACCCGCTCAGTCTCGCCACCGTGGCCTTGTACCCGGCTAATCGACAGGCCCCGCACCTCGGCTTTAAAGAGGGCTTCCAGAACATCGTTGAGCTTCTCGCTGCGGACGATAGCAACAATCAATTTCACCATACCCTCCTTAGTCGGTACCACCCACAGGCTTGGGCCTGGCCGCTGGCACAGGGGTTTCGCTTTTAAGCAAAATTGCGCCCTCGCCACTGGTGTAAGCCTCTTCGCCGTGCTGGGTGATATCCATACCCACCCCTTCTTCCTTGGCTGCGGCCTTGAGCGGAATAATGGCCCCCACCAACTTCAGCAACACAAAGGTCATGGCGGCGCTGAAAACCACCGCAATCAGCACAGCAAAAGCCTGAATCAGCACCTGAGCAGGATTGCCAGCAATCAGGCCATCAAACAGACCGTTGACCGATTTCTGCGCAAAAACCCCGGTCAGGATGGCACCGGTAATGCCACCCACGCCGTGAGCTGCAAACACATCGAGCGAGTCGTCCAGGCCGCTCCTGGCCCGCCACAACAGCACGTAGTAGCTCGGGAAAGCCCCTATCGCACCCATCGCCAGGGCAAAGAGGGGTGAGACAAAGGCAGCCGCAGGGGTTATCACCACCAGGCCTACCACAATGGCGGTAGCCAGACCCACAGCGGTCACGCGGCCTGTGCGCTTAAGGTCGATCAGCGACCAGGCCACAATGGTAGCTGCCGGAGCCAGAATGGTATTGGTCAGGGCCAGGCCAGCGGTTGCGCTGGCTGCCCAGGCGCTGCCCGCATTGAAGCCAAACCAGCCGAACCACAGCAAGGCCGCCCCCAGAAGCACAAAGGGCACGTTGTGGGGCAGGATGGCCTGCCGCCCAAAGTCTTTACGGGCCCCCAGTACCAGGGCTGCTACTAAGGCGGCAATCCCCGAGTTGATGTGCACCACCGTACCGCCGGCAAAGTCCCACGCCCCCAGGTCGGCCAGGAAGCCGCCGCCCCAGACCCACTTGGCAAGGGGGGCATAAACGAAGAGGCTCCAGAGGGTGATGAACAGCAAAAAGGCCGGGAAGCGCATCCGTTCTACCACCGCGCCCGAAATAAGGGCAGCCGTGATGATGGCAAAAGTACCCTGGAAGATCATCCAGAGCATGTGGGGGATGCTGATGGCAGCGATGGCCCCTTTGTTCTCCAGGCCGACGTTGTTCAGGAACAAGTAGCGCAGGTCGCCGATAAAGTTGCCCTCACCCGAGAGCGCCAGGGTATAGCCCAGCAAAGCCCAGGCTACCGCCACGAAGCCCAGCGCCGCGAAGCTCATCATCATGGTGTTGAGCGCGTTCTTGGAGCGCACCAGCCCCCCATAAAAGAAAGCCAGCGCGGGGGTCATCAGCAGCACCAGGCCGGTAGCCACCAGCATCCAGGCGGTATCGGCAGCGCTGAGCTCGAGGTCCTCGGCAAAGGCCAGGCTTCCTAGCAGGGCCAGCAAAAACAACGGCATTCGAAGGTTTTTCATCAACCCTTCACCTCCTGAGCAAAAGGCTAACGGCATGTTGTGCAAATTGTCAATATGTTTTGTAACAAATGTTCATATTTTTGATTACATATTGCAGATTAGTTCGATATATTTGTTGATTGTTTGATTATTTTGTGCAATATGTATACGCACACAGAGCCGACTCGAAATCCCCGTGGCCCTCACCCCCACAAATGCAACCCGACATACCCCCAAAGGCCGGTTTGGTTCTAAACTAGAAGTTGAACATGACCGAACGGCAACGGCGCATACTGCACCTTCTGGTGGATAGCTATATCCAGACCCAGGCCCCCGTAGCCTCGGGGGTACTGGCCCAGCAGTTGTCGCTGTCGCCAGCCACGGTGCGGTACGAACTGATTGAGCTCGAGCAGCAAGGTCTAATCGGCAAACCCCACACCTCAGCAGGGCGCGTCCCTACCCGCGCCGGCTTCCGCCACTATGCGCTCTCCAAACTGCCACCCAGCCCCCTGCCCCAGGTCACGCTGGACAAGCTGGCCCAGGTGCTGGATGGCGCTGGCTCGAGGCGGGAAGCACTGCTGGTGCAGGTGGCTTCCAAGCTCGCCGGCTACCCGGCCATGCTGCGGCTGCGGCCCCAGCGTGCACCCAAACTGTTGCAGGTGCACCTTTCCAACCTGACACCCGGTAAGGTACTGGCGGTTGCGGTTCTGGAAGGCGGGCGGGTGCGCGAGGCCCGCATCGAGCTGTCCTTCACGCCTACCGAAGCCCAGCTCAGCGAAGCAGAGCAGCGCCTGCACAAAGCCGCCGAGCCAATCAGGGCCAGCACCCCGGCCATGATGGAGCTATTCGAATCCATCGGAAGGGCCTTCGCCCAGGGTAGCCAGGAGGAGTACCGCGAGGGAATGGGCCTCTTGCTGAGCGAGCCGGAAGCCCAGAACCCCCTGTTCTTACGCCAGGCCATTGCGGTATTCGAGGCCCCCAGCGACCCCACCTTTACCCCCCCAGGCGGCATGAACGTTCGGGTGGGTGAGGAGGAAGGGCTTTCGCTGGTGCAGGCCGGCATCAAAGTTAACGACCAGGTGGGCGAGCTTACGCTTTTGGGGCCGGTGCGTATGCGCTACGAAAGGGCCTTATCGGTGGCTTTTACCATGAGCCAGGTCTACATGGGAAAGTGAGCGCCCGGTTCTGGACACCCGGCCCATTAATCCGGACAATCTTTAACTATGCGTGTACAGGTATTGTTATTTGCCCTTTACCGTGAGCAAGCAGGGCAGGCCCGGCTGCAGCTCGAGCTGCCCGAAGGTTCCAGCGTAGCCGACGCCAAAGCCCTGCTGGAAGCCCAGTACCCCCTACAGCTCACCGGTGGGCTGGCTGCCATCAACGAGCAGCTCGCTCAACCCGGCGACCCCCTGAAGGACGGCGACGAGTTGGCTTTCTTACCCCCGGTATCGGGTGGCTCCACACAAAGCCAGGCCACCGCCAACGACAACTTTGGCCTAACCTATCAGGCTTTGGCCGTGCAACCCTGGATAGACTGGGCCTCCGACGACCCCTATGGCGCAGTCATCAGCTTTCTGGGTACCACCCGCAGCCCCAACAAAGGCCTGGCCGTCACCCACCTGGAATACGAAGCCTACCCCGGCATGGCCGAAAAGGTCATGCAGCAAATCATCGCCGAGATGCGCGCGCGCTGGGTGCTGGGCCGGGTGGCGCTCTGGCACCGCCTGGGCCGGGTTCTGCCCAGCGAAGGCTCCATCCTGATTGTGGTCTCGGCGCCCCACCGCCCCGAGGCCTTCGAGGCCTGCCGCTATGCCATTGAGCGGGTCAAGCAGATTCTGCCGGTGTGGAAAAAAGAATTTCTGCCCGATGGCTCCTATTGGGTAGAAGGGCACGCACCCGAAGGGCACCGGCTTTAGCCCTGCGCGCCATTCCGCCAACCCGCAGCCGGGCATGGCCCCAAAGTATGAGAAAACCCGCCCCAGACTGGCTATCCACTCATAGTCAATTGGGCTTGTCGCGTTGGACAAATGCGAACACCTGTGCTATAAATGACAGGTATGTCTCAGCGTAGGGTTTAGTACCCCTGGGGAGACAATCCGTCGCGCAGACCACCAAAACCTGGCCCCAGAGCAATCTGGGCGGAGTTTTGGCGCGATAAACGGCAAAGGCAGAGAGGAAACAGGCGAATGGAAGACCAAGCTACCCAGACTCCAGTGGAAACTGGAAAAGAACCCCAAGTTTTTAGCATGGAGCAAGCCCTGCAAGATGCAGAGGCAAGGCTCGAGAAGACCGTCCAGCGCGGCCAGATTGTCAGCGGCAAAGTGGTGCTCGTCACCAACGATGGCGTAATGGTAGACATCGGGGCGCGCACCGAAGCCATCATTCCGTTCAACCAGCTCACCGAGGAGAACCTGCCCGAAGAGGAACTCAAGAACCTCCTCAAGCCAGGCGACACCGTAACCGCCTACGTGGTGCGGGCCGACCTCGAGAACGGCCAGGTGGTGCTCTCCAAAAAACGGGCCGAGGCCGACCAGAGCTGGGTCAAGATTCAAGCCCTCCACGAGCAGGGCCAGCCGGTGATGGTGGAGGTGAAGGAAAAGGTTAAGGGGGGACTGGTTGCTACCATCGAAGGAATTCGTGCCTTCCTGCCTGCCAGCCAAGTGGATCTGAAGCGCACCCCAGACCTCGACGAATATGTGGGCCAGAAATTCCTGGTCAAAATCATCGAGCTTAACCGCAAAAAGGGCCGGATTATCCTGTCGCGGCGCACGGTTCTGGAAGCTGAGCAAAAAGCGGCCCGCAGCCAGATACTCGCCAGCCTGAAGGAAGGCGACATCGTCGAAGGGCAGGTCGTCGAGGTGACCGAGTTTGGCGTGTTTGTGGCCCTGGGCGGCGTGGACGGCCTGGTACACCGCAGCGAGATTACCTGGGGCCGCTTCAACCACCCCAAGGACGTGGTGCAAAAGGGCCAGACCGTCAAGGCCAAGGTGCTCTCGGTGGACACCGAGCGCGAGCGGGTCAACCTCTCGATGAAGGCCCTCAGCGAAGACCCCTGGCTGACCGTTTCGGAAAAGCACCCCGTGGGCTCCAGGCTCACCGGCAAGGTGGTAGGTCTGACCCAGTTCGGGGCTTTCGTGGAAGTGGAACCCGGCCTCGAGGGTCTGATTCACATCTCCGAGCTGTCCTGGATCAAGCGCCCCAAGCACCCCGGTGAGATCCTGAAGGAGGGCCAGGAAGTGGAGGCCCAGGTGCTGCGTATCGACCCCGTCGAGCGTCGGCTCTCGCTGGGCCTGAAGCAGACCCAGCCCGATCCCTGGAAGAGCCTGCCCGACCGTTACCCCCCCGGCACCCCGGTCAAGGGCAAGGTTACCGGCCTCACCGACTTTGGTGTGTTCGTGGAGATCGAGCCTGGCATCGAAGGCCTGATCCACGTCTCCGAGCTGGCCTACGAGCGCATCGAGAAGCCCTCCGACATGTTCAAGAAGGGTGACGAGATCGAGGCCGCCATCCTCCAGATTGACCCGGTGGAACAGCGCATCAGCCTCTCACGCAAGCGCCTGCTGACCCCACCCCCTCAGGCAGTCGGCGCCCCCAGCGGCGAAGAAGGCGAGGGCCGCAAAGGCCGCCGCGAGGGCAAGGAAGGCGAGCGCCCCAAGCGTGGAAAGGGCAAGGGTGGTTCCCGCGAAGGCCGTGGCCGCGACCGCGACTACGACTACGGCCTGGGCGGTGGGGCAGCAGCCTACACCAACTACGACCCCAGCGTGGCAACCGCCTCCAACACCAACGTCAAGCTGGGCGACGTGTTCGGCGACCTCCTGAGCCAGCTCACCCTGGAAGAGGACAAGGACAAAGAAAAGGCCTGACCTTTACAGCAATAAAAAGCCGCCCTCTTGGGGCGGCTTTTCCTTATGGGCACTGGGTATAGCCGCACAAAAAAGTTCGGCCTACCTGGCCTGGCCCCGTCATTACCGCACGCTTTACAGGCGTGGCCTCCCATCCGGTTTGTGAAGAGCACCCTATAGCCCCACAAACTGCCCGTTTTCCTGCAACACCTCGCCATCGGCCAAAAGCCGCCCGCCCTGGCGCAGATCCAGAATCAGGTCCCAGTGAATCGAGGAGGTGTTGCTTCCGCCGGTCTCGGGGTAGCTCTGGCCCAGCGCCAGGTGCACTGTGCCGCCGATTTTTTCGTCGTAGAGAATCAGGCCGGTGGGGCGGTTGATGCCAAAGTTGGTGCCGATGCCAAGCTCTCCCAGGTAGCGGGCCCCAGGGTCGGCCTCGAGCATCCTTTGCAGGTATTCCCCCCCGGTTTGAGCGCTGGCCTCCACCACCCGGCCTTCCCGGAAGCGCAGCCGCACCCCCTCCACCCGCTGCCCCGAAACCACTGTCGGCAGGTTAAAGCGCACCTCACCCTCGGCAGAGGCCTCGAGGGGGCCGGTAAACACCTCGCCGCTGGGCATGTTGCGCTTGCCATCGGAGTTAATCCAGGTGCGCCCTTCCACCACAAGCCGCAGGTCGGTTCCGTCGGCCTGGATACGGATCTCCTTTACCTTTTGCAGCCGCTCGATGAGGGCGGCCTGGAAGGCCGATAGTTGGTTCCAGGCCGCGATGGGGTCGGGGCGGTCGAGGTATAGGGCCCGCTCCACCAAGGCCCGAAAAGCGGCGGTGGACATGCCCGCCTGCTGGGCGTAGCCCGCGGTGGGGTACAGGGTCAGGCACCAACGCTTGCGGGCTCGCTTTTGGATGTAAGGCCGCCACCCGGTGCGAAACTGCGCGATGCGGGCCGGGGGCACCTCGCTGAGCTCGAGCGGGTTCAGGGCGCTCTCGATGCGCAGGCTGGCGTCTACGTGTTCCATCAGCGCCATCTGGGGCGCCGGGGTCTGGTTCAGCCAGGCCTCGCCATACAGGAAAAAAGGCCTCGAGACCGCCGCCGGGAAAAGCTGCACCACAGGGTAAGCGCCGCACTGCAAAACCACCTCCTGCAAGGCCTCGAGCAAAGGTAGCGCAGCGGCTTCGGCTTCAATCAGGACGGTCTGGCCCGGCTGTAAGTCCAGGCAGTAGCGGGCCAACAGAGAGGCAAAACGGCTTTCCATACCCCCAGGTTATACCCATCGAGAAAAACTTCCATCCCTGAAGCGCAACCGCAAAAACTGAGCACCCAGCTCTGTTTTTAGGCCCTGGAGGGCCCTCTAGCGCATATGCACGTGAATATCGTGGCATCTGCGCTATGATGTAGAAAGCATGAGCGAAGTCAAAATCACCCCGCTGGCCCGTCGTCTGGCGGAAGAAAACGGCATAGACTGGCGTCGAATTAAGGGCACCGGCCCCGATGGCACGGTGGTCGAACGGGATATTCTGGCTTTTCTGGCAAAGGTAATGGCCGGTGAGGTTAATCTGCCCCCAGCCCCCGAAGAAGCCGCCCCTCCCCCCGGCGCCATTCCCGATATGACCCAGGCCCAGGCCCTTTTGCAAAAGGAGGGGGTACAGCTTGGCGATCTGGTGCCTTCGGCGCCCGCTTCCCCAGCCCCGCCGGTAGAATCGGCCCTGCCCACCCTGGAAGACATCGAGTTTGACCTCGACCTCGACCTGGACACAACCCCTCCCCCGGCGCCTCCGGCTGCGACCGCCTTCGAGGAAGCCCCCACCCTGGCCCCCGAGCCCGAAATTGTGCCCAGCTTCGACGAGCCCGAGCCGCTTACACCCAGCGAGCCCCTTCCCCCGCTCCAGTGGGAAGAACCCGAGCCCTTCCCTCCCCCCATCAACCCGGTAGCGGAGGTCAACCCCGCGCTGGCCGATCTGCCCCCGCTGCCCCCCGAGGCCGACCTCGAGCCCTCCAGCACCTCTCCCAAGCTCATCTGGGAAACCCAGGAGGTTCTGACCAATCTGGAAACACCCGCGCCTGCACCCAGCCCTTTGCAGGCCGGCATGAGCTTCACCAACACCCCGACCCCCTTCCCCGCCGCCGAGCTTCCGGAAGAAGCACCCCCCGTGGCCCCCGAGGAAGCCAGCGCTCCCGCAGAAGAGCCCGCCCCATCCCCTGCCCCAGCAGAGGAGATGGGTGCGCCTGCCCCCTCCCCGACCATGTTGCGGATACAGGCCTGGCAGCGCCTGGTGGCAATTGGCCCGGCCCAGGAGGCCGCCCAGACCCTGAGCGAGGCCTGGAATATGGAAGTAGGGCTCGAGGCCCTGCTCTACCGCGCAGCCGACAAAGCCCTGGCCGATACCCAGACCCCCCTGCGCCCCACCAAAGGCAGCCTCGAGGGCAGCGAACTCAAAAGCCTGCGGGTAGCCCCCTCTCAGTCGCTACGCGGCGCCCTGGACTCCCTGCGCATGGCCTCCGACCCCGCCGAAGGGCTGGTGGTGCTCTCGCTGGTGGATAGCGCCTTCGACCAGGTCATCTTCCCTGGCCGCTCTACCCTTACCCTGGGCCGGGCCAACGCAGGCCACGCCCTGCTCACACTTAGCGGCGATATAAGCTCCGAACTGGCCGCAAAGCTGCTGGAACGGGTGGCCTACTACCTCGAGCGCCCCATCCTGCTGGCCTAACCCTTTAGTATAGCCCGGCAGTTGTGCAAAACTTGTAATAAAGTCGTCTGACAGCAAGTTTGATTAACTTCGCTTAAGAAAGTACGTCCACAACTAGGCACAGGGGGGGGCTTGTGCTAGGCTCGAGGCATGAGAAAACCCCTCTGGATTCTCTTGTTTGGCATCCTGGCGCTCGCTTTGTCGAGCTGTGTGATTGTTGCAGACGAAACCTTTGAGTTCGAGAGCAACTGGCGTCGCACCTCCGATGGAGCCTACGTTTTCTGCACCAACAAGGAATCCCGCATTTTTTACAGCTTCAGGGGACCCGCCCCCAGTCAGATTCAGAACGTTATCGAGACTTATACAGGCATCATATCCGGAAGAGTGCACCAGGAGCAGCGCAGTGTAAATCAACTGACCTATTCGGGCGGAAGATATACCTTCGAGGGCATACTCACCTTTGGTCAAAATGGCATACCGCAAAGCCTGCCTGCAGGCGTCAGCCAGCAGGCCATCGTGGTTACTCCTATCACGCCCCCACCCTCCAATACTGGCATTACCACCGTCACGGTCACGGTTACAACCACCAGCGGCTTTTCATACTCCGGCGCTTATGTCTACGACGTCTACTCCAACTGCCCGTAGAAAGGACGCTTGAATCCTATGTTTCGCCCTCTCTTGCTTCTCTTGCTGGCTTTTGCCCTCTCATCGTGCATTTTGCTGATAGAAGAGGAACCCCAGCGTCCTGTGCAGCCGGTAACCCCCGCTACCCCGGTGCAGCCTGGCATCGTCACGCCCGGCCCCGGCAGCTTTACCTACCGTTGTAGCGGCGGTACGCTGGTGGTGAACTACCTGGACAGCAACAACCTGCGGCTCTTCTACGACGGGGCTTTTCAGAGCCTGAGCCTGGTGCGGCGTAGCCCCACCCTGCTGTTTAGCGGCGGGGCGGGTGGGGCCTATACCTGGGAGTGGACGGGCAGCCGTGGCACGCTTAGCGTGCGGGGCCAGGTGGTGCTGAGCAACTGCGCCCTGTAGGAGGTCACAATATGCGCTACTTGCTTGGAATTCTAACTTTATTGGGGCTGGCGCTGGGCCAGGCCCTCACACCCAAGAGCATCATCGTCAACCCCGCCCCACCCCCCGACCTTCAGGTGCGGGTATGGGTGGACAAAGACCCCAGCAAGACCGGCAACCCGGTGTACCAGTTTGGCGAGCCCATCCAGATCTCGGTGCAGGTCACCCAGCCCGCCTATGTCTACCTCTTTAGCGTGCGGGCCACCGGCGAAATTAGCGGGATTCTGCCCAACGCCTTCGAGCAGCAAAACTTCCTCCGGGCCGGAGAGGTGCGTACCTTCCCCGGCCCTGGGGCCCGCTACACCTTTACCGTGGAAGGCCCGGCGGGGCAGGACCGGGTGCTGGCGGTGGCCAGCCGCCGCCCGCTGGATGTCTCCGAAATCATCAACATCCAGACCGGCGAGGCCCGCCTCCAGGGCGAGAGCAACCTGGCCCGGGCCCTCTCGATTGTGGTTACGCCCATCCCCACCAACGACTGGGTCTCGGACGAGGCCTACTACATTGCCGGGCAGCTCCCTCCGCCTCCCCCCAGTACCGGCACCCTGTCGGTGAACAGCATCCCCAGCGGGGCCCAGGTGCTGATTAACGGGCGGCTGATGGGCAACACCCCCCTGACAGTTGAGTTGCTACCGGGTACCTACAACCTCGAGCTCCGGCGCAGCGGCTACAACCCCCTGCGCACCTCCTTTACCATCCAGGCCGGGCAGGTCACCCAGCTCAACCTGCCGCTCATCGCCACGCCCCCACCCACCGGCGTGCTGGCGGTGGACAGCACCCCCCGGGGGGCCGAAGTGCTGCTGAATGGCCGGGTGGTGGGGGTAACCCCGCTCAACCTGAGCCTGAACCCCGGCACCTACACGGTGGAGCTGCGGCGCAGCGGGTTTAGCCCCTTCCGCACCCTGGTCACCATCCAGGCCGGTCGCACCACGCGCCTGAACATTAGCCTGGTCAGCATCGCGCCGCCCCCGCAGCCGGTGCAACCCGTCCAGCCTGTACAACCCGTGCAACCCGTCCAGCCGGTGCGCCCACCCTCGGGCTCCTTTACCTACACCTGCCAGGGCGGCACCCTGGTGGTGAACTACATCAGCAGCAACCAGGTGCGCCTGTTCTACGACGGGGCCTTCCAGACCCTGCCGCTGGTACGCAGCGGGGCCGAGCTGGTTTACTCCAACAACACCTACACCTGGGAAATTGGGCAGGTGGGCCGCCTGATCGTGCGGGGCCAGGTGGTGCTGTCGAACTGCCGCATCTAGCCTTGTTGACCTCGAGCCACCCCAGCGGCTCGAGGTTCTCTTTTTGCCGGTCATCGCACTCTTCACAGACGTTGCCTCCCATCCGGGAGGCAACTGTGCTGTGCAGGACAAAGCAATCAAGCTGTGTGCAGCACAGTATTTTTTGAAGAGCGCTCTAGTTTACAATCTTTGTCAGTTTTTGTTGGATGATAGAGGACTATGGAATGGCTCACCCAGCCCTGGCCCTGGTACGTGGCCGGGCCTCTGATTGGCCTGAGCGTACCCCTGTTGTTGCTGATGGGCAACCGGCGTTTTGGCATCTCCTCCTCGCTGCGGCACGTGTGCGCGGCGCTGGGCAGCCGGCTGCCCTTCTTCCGGTACAACTGGCGGGCCGAAAGCTGGAACCTGGCCTTTGTGCTGGGCATCGTGCTGGGGGGGTTTGTGGCGGGGGTGCTCCTGGTCAACCCCAACCCGGTGCAGCTCAATCCCCAGACCGTGGGGGCGCTAGAGCAGATGGGGGTCTCGGCGGATTCGGGCTTTGTGCCCAGGGAACTTTTTTCCTGGCAGGCGGTGTTGAATCCGGCAGGCTTCTTATTTTTGCTGCTGGGCGGCTTCTTGATTGGCTTTGGGGCCCGCTGGGCGGCGGGCTGCACCTCGGGCCACTCCATTACCGGTCTGGCGGCGCTGCAACTGCCCTCGCTGCTGGCAACGCTGGGCTTCTTTGCGGGCGGACTGATAGCGGCCCACCTCGTCCTGCCCTGGGCGCTTTTCTGGCTGAGGTGAACAATGGCGCTTCCCCTCCGGGATGAGTTCGAAGTACAGACACCGGCGGGCTCCGGTAGCAGCTCAGGCCTACTGACCTACGTACCGTACCTGCTGGCGGGGGCTTTTTTTGGCCTGGTGGCCATCCGAAGCGAAATTGCCTCGTGGTACCGCATCTACGAGATGTTCCGCTTCGAGTCGTTTCACATGTACGGGGTGATTGGCAGTGCGGTGCTGACCGCCCTGCTCTCGCTGTGGCTCTTGCGGCGGCTGGGGGTAAAGTCGCGCGACGGCGAGCCCCTGCACGTTCGCCCCGCCGACCCGGGGCGCTACCGCTATGCGCTGGGTGGGGTGGTGTTTGGGCTGGGCTGGGGGCTGGTGGGGGCTTGCCCCGGCCCCATCTACGCGCTTTTGGGCAGCGGCTACGCCGGGGCGGTGGTGATTTTGCTGGGGGCGCTGCTGGGCACGTATGTGTACGGGCGGGTGCAGCAGCGGCTCCCGCACTAAGTTTGTTAGAACCCTTGCAAAAGCGCCAGGGCCTGCTCTATGTGCTCGAGCTCGAGCCGCACCGGTTCCACCTGCGGCAGTCTGGCGAGCTGCTGCCGTCGTGCCAGCAGCTCGGCGCTGAGCAGGGGGTGCTTGCTTTTGAGCAGCAAAGGCCCAAAGCGCAGGGCCAGCTCGAGCGGCAGCCCGCTGTAGGCCGCGCAAGCGCCCCGCTCCAGGGTGAGGATGCTATAGCGCCAGAAGCCCTCCACCATCTGCTCGTTGACCAGGGCATAGCCAGCCTGTAGCGCCCACTGGCGCAGCGGCAGGGCGCTGTCGTTGGGCTGGAGCACCAGGCGGGGCGGTAGCCGGGCTGGGTGGGCCGAGAGAATCCGAACCATCAGGCGGGCCCCCATCCCGCACAGGCTGAGCGAGTCGGCCTCGCCCGCTTCCAAAGCCCCCAACCCGTCGCCCAGGCGCACCTGGGCACAGAGGCCCTCCAAAGCCCGCCTGGAGTTTTCCCAGGGCCCTTTGTGCTTCTCCACCACAATCACCCGCTGCACCCGCCCGCTCACAAGCAGGTAGCGGGGCAGCAGGGCGTGGTCGGAGCCAATGTCGGCGTGGGTGGGGGCGCAGATTTCCTGGGCCACCGCTGCCAGACGGGGCTCGAGTTTAGCGGTAGATCCAGGCATAGGCTAAAAGCAAGGTCAAGAACGTAAGCGGCAGGCCAAAGCGCAGGTGCTCCAAAAAGCCCAGGTGGTGGCCCTCGCGCCGGGCAGCCTCGGCCACAATCAGGTTGGCTACAGAGCCCAGCAGGGTCAGGTTGCCCGCCAGGGTAGAAGCCGCCGCCAGCAAAAGCCAGCCCTGGATGTCGCCCGCCGGTATCAAAGGGTACAGGAGCAGCACCGCTGGAACATTGGAAATCAGGTTGGAAAGCAGCACCGTCACGCCCGCCAGGCCGGGGGCGGTGGTGGTCAGGGGCTCCATCAGGGACAGGAGGCCCAGCTCCCGCACCGAGGCCGTTACCATAAACAGCCCCGAGAACAGCACCAACAGCTCCCAGTCTACCCGCATAAAAAAGCGTTCGGAGCGAATCCGGCGGCTAAAAAGCAGCAGCCCGGCGGCAATCAGGGCGGCCTGGGCCAGGGGGTAACCCAGCACAAAAGCCGCCAGCAGGGCCAGGGTAATCCAGAGGCCCTTGAACAACAGCGCCCGGTTGAAGCGAAAACGGAAGGGGGGCAGGGGCGGCAGGGGGGCCCGCGAGCGCACCGCCGGATACAGCGCATACAACAGCCCCACCTGCACCAGCAAGCCCAGCAGGGCCACCGGGGTCAGGGCCGCGGCAAACTCGAGGTAGGTAATCTTCGAAAGGCTCCCCACCACAATATTCTGGGGGTTGCCGGTCAGGGTGGCTACGCTGCCCAGGTTGGTGGCCCCGGCCAGGGCCAGCAGGTAGGGCACCGGCGGCAGCCCCAGGCTGCGGGTGAGGGCCAGCACCAGCGGGGTAAAGAGGATGGCAATGGTGTCGTTGAGGAACAAAGCCGACAGAATGCCCGTGCCAAAGGTCAGCCAGACCAAAAGGCCCAGCGGCGAGCGGGCCAGGTGCACCAGCCCGTTCAGCACCAGTTGAAAGAAGCCCGCATAGGCCAGGTGGGCATTGAGCACCATCACCCCGAACAAGAAACCCAGGGTATGGGGCTCCAAAGCCCGCCAGGCCTCCTCGAAGTCGAGCACCCCCAGCACAATCAGGAAGGCCGCGCCGGTAAGCGCAATGGCCGCCCGGTTCATGCGGTAGCCCGGCCAGTAGCCCAGGCCTAGGCCCAGGTAGGTGAGCAGCAGAACAGCATAGGCCAGCGGTTCCACCGCTTCATCTTAATCGCTGGGCATATACCCGGAGCCTGACCATGCCCGAATAAGTACGGCAGAAAAGAATCCAGTTCCAGGGCATTTGGAGGCATTCCCTGGCTCGCCTGAGGTCTACGGAGTGGCTTCCGCTATTCTTTGATGCTCAAGGGCAAATGCCCGGGTAAGTAAAGGCCCCCAGCGGCCTTAGTAAGCCAGTAAACCAAGGCTAGGGCCTCCTCGAGGGTTACCTCGCCCTGCACAACCTCAACCCGAACCGGTGAGGGCCAACCGGGGGTGCCGGGGTGGGTGAGAAGATAGGCCACCTCCGGCAAAAGACGAAAGTAAGTACCCAGGGGTAGCTGCTTTTCTGAGAAGCGCAGGTTTGATCTGGAAATCCAAACGAGTGGCCTCGAGGTCCAAGCCATGATCTCCTCCAGAGCATCACCTGCGCCCATGAAATGGACCAGGAGGTTGTCCGGAAGCTCTCCCTCTTCAGGTAAGTCTTTGCCCGATTTTTCCAGAACCCCCTCTGCGCTTAGCAGTCTCCAGGAAAAACCTTCTTTAGTCCTTCGTATCCCAAGTACAGGAGTATCGAAGCCCTCGAGTTTGAAAGGAACCGCCCCAAGTTTTAGCGCTATGTCATAGGCCAGGGTATTCACAGAGGCCGGACTGTCCATCAAGGTTGACGGCTGCACTATCTGCACTTTCTCAAAAAATCCTTTGGTCTGCCCATAAATATTTCTAAGTTGCTTTTGGGCTACCTCCTCAGGAGCTAAGAGCAATAAGACATCGGTCCGCTGGGCCGATCCGGAAAGTAGCTTGCCCGTTTTGGGATCGTACAAGATGGGTGGCGTAACAAGTTCCAGGTCAAACCCCAGGCGCCTCCAGGCGTCAGTGAAGGAGCTTTTAGAGTTGAAGAGCTCGAGGATCTGCCGTCCTTCCTGGTTTGCTTTTAGACGCAGCCTGTCAACGAAGTGATAGAGCATGAGTTGGCGAGCTTCTACCGAAAGTGTGTTTTTTTGATAAGTAGCAACGGACTCTCGGTGGGACGCCTGGTTCCGCTCTTTGACCAGAATATGGTTGGAGTAGAACGCTGAGTTTTGGCTTTGCTTCAGCGGAATGCGCAAAGCGGGGAATGCAAGCTGAAATCGTGTTTTACGAAGGGGCTTGAAAAAGCCTAATTTGAACACATCTTTGGCTTCCTTCCCCATTCCGTTGGACATACGGAGTCCACCGTAACCCACCTGAGCCAAAGCTCCTTGGGGAAGAGGAAGGGGATTAGGGTCTAAAATGCCTTCAAAGACGCCAATCTTTCGGATAAGCTCTTCGAAGGAGAACTGACTCTTTTTGAAAACATCCTGAGAAGCCCGGCGTGTGTTTTGAGGGGTATTTGCATGTACTGTCTCCAGGTGGGAGGGGTGAAGCAAAAGATGGGCTTCCGGTGGCGCTTTATCAAGAAGAAAGATTCGTTTATGGCGCAGATCTATGGCCCGAAGGGGTTGTTTGTGCTTAGCACTCTGGGTTTCTAGCCAGGTAACTATTGCTCCATCCAGGGAAGCCAGCGGCTTTTGGGTAAAAACCTGCTTTTGTAAGTCCACCTGCGCAAAGAAGTCCGCTCCGTAGCGCATAGTTTCCACTAGATAGCCTTGGTTCATGCGCACGGTAAGAGGGAAGTAAGTACCGAGAATCGCTATCTGGCCTTCAATCTCAACGTAGTCTTCTGGATCAAACCACGCAGCATCTATCCGGTAAAAACCCTTCTTTGCAAGATAGTGGTTTAGATAGCCGTTAAAGGCTTTGGTGGCTTCCAAAGTACCTTTGGGAGTAGTCGCTCCCAAAAACGTTGCTCTGGCATCTGGCGCTTCTACCCCATAGGCCCAGACCTCATTGTCACGAATCTCTGCATACCAGCCGCCGCTTCGCAAAAAAGACATAAGTTTTTTTGGTTGGCTGTGCTTGTATCGCCAGATTCGTAAGACGTTCGGTATTGTGTGCAGGCGAAAAAGGTTGACGAAAATAGGCTTAATGTTTTTATTCATAAGTCTTGAGTTGTTGAGGACAGCAGGAAAGGGCTGGGCTCACCCCAGTAGCCCACCCACAGGTGTTCACGGGCGCGGGAGAAGGCCACATACAGCAGGTTGCGCTCCTGATCCATTAATACCTCGCGGTCCCGCTCGGCGCTGGCTCCGCGCAGCAGGCTCTCCAGAGGGAAAAGGCCCTTATTAGCGCCAAATACGGCTACCGCCCGAAATTCCATACCCTTGGCACCATGCACCGGGCCGTACCGCAGGCCTTCACCCTCATCCCCGGTCTCGTTCAGGCGAACCGCTCGAAGACCCGCCAGCTCGAGCGCTCTGGCTGTCTCATCGGCCAGGTATTTCGTACGGGAGAGCACGGCAACTTCCTGAGGCTTTAGCCCCTGGTCTAAAAGCCAGCGCACCCACCGCACCAGTTCCTGCAGGCCGCCCTTTTGGTCTTTGCAGACTTGGATTTGAGGCACGGGGCCTTTTAGAAGAGACAGAATCTCTCGCAGCTCTTCCTCGAGCTGGGCGGGAAGAATGCGCTCGGCAAAGCGGGCGATTTCTCGGGTGGTGCGGTAGTTGACCTTTAGCCGGAACGAGCGGCCCCGCACCTCCAGGCCCAGCGCCTGCCAGGAAAGAGGCCCCTTGTAAATGCGCTGTGCTGGGTCCAGGGCAAAAAACAAACTGTCGGGTTCTTCTTCAGCCAGCGCCCTGACCAGCATCAGCTCTGCTGGGCCAAAGTCCTGCGCCTCGTCTACAACCACCGCGCGGAAACGGGGTAGGCGTTTTTCCTCTGCTGCTTGTCGAACCCGGTGCACAAGGCCGTTGAAGGTCTGGCCTCCATGGACTTCTATTTGCCGCCAGACCTGTTCAAAGGCCTCAAAAAGAGCCTGGCGCTGGCGGGCGCTGAGTGGCACGCTTCGTCCGGTTCTGGCAAAGCCCCGGTAGCTCTCCCAGGTGTACAGACCCCAGGAGTCCAAAAGGGCAAACTCGGATAACAGGAAAGCGGCATCGAACCCCAGGCCGCTGCCCGCCTCCAGAACCCAGGCGCGGTAGTCCTCTTCGGTAAAAACCTTGACGGGTCCCAACGTATCTGCATACCAGCGGTGGGCCAGGGCGTGCAGGTTGTCTACCGTGACCACCTGGGGCAGCTCTCCCAAAAGCTGGCCCAGGGAACGCTTGAGCCGGGAGGCCAGGGCCTTGTTGAAGGTGGTCAGGAGGATGGGGCTTTGGGGGTATTTTTTGACCAGAGCAGCGGTGCGGTGCAGGGCCACCACAGTTTTGCCTGTGCCAGCCGGCCCTGTAACCCGGGCAGGGCCCTGGAAGGTGCGTTCTACAGCCTCCCGCTGGGCAGGATGCAGAAAAACCATCCAACGCTCCCAGGGGTAGTTGAGGGCCTGGCGCAGTTCCTCCATGTTCTGGATGAACTGGATCTGCTGCCGGCTCAGGGGATGGTGGGCCAGCTCCTCCAGCGTGGACAGCTTGGGTGGCGGCAGCACCGGCTTACCCGAAGCCAGGTCCATCAGACGCTCCTGGACATCCTGCGGCAGGCCGTCTATAAGTTCTACAAGCTGTTCTGGGGTTTCCACGTAGCGCAGGGGTTTGAGGTAGGAGGGGGGTACACCCAAATCCAGTAGGTAGTCGTCCTCGTAGTGACCGATCAGGGGTCTAATCGGCCTTGTGACGATCTTCTCCTCCTCAATTGTGCGGTACATCTGAAGCATCCCTGTCGTCGGATGAATCTCCATCCGATGATTCTTAGCCCAGAGGTAGGCATCGTCGTGGTGGCCTACGTAGGCGAAAACCCAGCCAAGCTTTTGATGCTTATACAGGATGATGCGTAGGTCCATGTTCACGTATGCGGACCAAAAGTTCCCGTTCCCAAGCCTTTCCAGGCGGTGAAGTTTGAGGCTCGGGTGCTGGGGGTTTTGCAAAAAGTCGAAGACCGTTCGCTGCACCTGGGTCTGCTCGTTTTGGTTCAGTTTGGACAGGCTCTTGTAGAAGTGTTCCGAAATACCAGTCGGTGTCGTCGTATCGAGGTTTGTCATACTGCCTACTTCTCCCCCTGCAAATACTCGAGGACAAGCTCTAAGGGTGTATCGGGTTTGACCTCGAGGCCAAACTCACCCATCCCTGCCAGCACAAGGCATTTAGACCCCCAGCGGGCGATGCTCTGGCCCGCCACACTCCCCCTTTGCAGCAGATCCTCGCCTACGGCATCGGGAGGGCTAATCCCTGCGTCTCGCAGGCCCTCGAGCAGAGCCCGGTAGGCGGGGTCTGCCAGTTGTAAGGCCTCTTCCCAAGCCTCTCCCGCAGCAGGCCCACCCGATAACCAGGCCGCCAGCTCCCGGAAGCCTGCCGCCCAGTCTTCCCCTTCGCAGAAGACCAGGAAGGGCACCCCCATAAGGGTCAGCCGGGTACGAAGCTGCTGGTCTTTTTGGCGGCGTTCTTCCTCCAGGTGGGGCGGCCCATCCACATAGATGCCCAGGCCCTGGTCGTAATAAAAATCGAAGCGGGTAAAGGACTCCCCTAAGGGAAAGGTGTGCTGCGCCCTTTGCGGCAGGGGAACGCCCCGGTGGTGGGCTTCTAAAAGCCAGCGCCGCTCGAGGTCGCTCTCGCACAGCGCCAGGAGCCCCTCCAGATGGGTCTGATCCTGCTGTGCTGGCTTGAAGTCCACCCCCTCTAGCTTTTGGAAAAAGGGCAACACCAGGGTGCGATCCAAAAAAGGGTGGTCCCACTGGTTGCCATAGTCCATAAGGCAGTCGTAGCAGGCTTTTTCGCAGCCTTCCTCTTCGGCGTGCATCAGGCGCAAAGCCACCCCCACCAGCTCGTGGAAGGGGTGTTTTTCCTCTTGCCCAGGCCAGTCGGCCAGGGCGGCCAGGGCCCCCAGCCCCCCTTCTTGCCCTTCCACCAGCACCACCCGGTAGGGAAGCCTGGGCTCCGGGGTAGGCTGAAGGAAGCCATACAGTTCGTCGTCGGCCAGTTCCAGGGTAATCAGGGCCGCCTTGCGGAAGGCCGCCAGCAGGCTTTTGTAGAAAGCCTCCACAGCGGACTCGTCCAGCTCGGAAGGCCGGGGCACCTCGAGGGCCAGTACATCGCTTTCGGCCCGGGCCTGGATGAGCAGGTTGTGCAGAAGGTCGCTCTCGCTTCCCCCCATGGTGCAGCGTCCCTGCTTGGAATCGCGCCAGGGGTGCTCCTCTAGCTCTTTTTCGGTAAGCAGGAAGCGGCGGCAGCGCTTACAAAGGACAAACCCCCCGCGCAAGGGGTGGTCTTCCTCCTCGTCCAGGAACCAGGCCCGCGGCCCTTTGTTGAGGGCCACCACCTCGGCGTTGTGCTCGTAGAGGAGCCGCAGGGAATCGGCCTGGAGCCTCCGGAGGTCTTTGGGCCGCCAGTCCCATTCCACCTCGTAGCCAAGCCGGGTGCGCTCCTCCTCCTCGCTGGAGATGCGCCTTTTGGAGAGCCCCAGCACCACCGGCGGGGGCATCAGCCGCACCTCGGCGACCACTGCGCTCAGGTCTTTGCCGCAAGCACGGCAACGCAGGCCCTGGGTCTCGATATGGCCGCAGGTGCAGCGCTTGCCCTTTTCCAGGGAAGCTTCCTTGGGCAAAAAACCGGCCCGCTCGAGGCTATAGCGCCGCGCGCCGTAATAAAGGGTGTTGCCGGGGGCCAGCTCGGTGAGCGCGATGAAGGGCGGGCGGTCTATCCGCCGCACCTCGTTGGGCGTCAGCAGCTCGGCCCAAGTGCCTGCCCGCGCAAAGGCGTAGTTGGGCAGAAAGCCCCGGCTTCCCAGGTAACCCCTGAGGTCCAGGTCAATCAGGTGTTTTCGCTGCTCATCGGCCCTTTGCACTTCCCTCTGGATCTCGTCCAGTTGGGGGTGCTTGGGCGGCATGCCTTTCAGGCGGGTGGTGTACTCCTCGAAGCGGGCCTGTGCGTCGTGGTACTCCTCCCGCCAGGGGGAAAGCTCCCCATCGAGCTCTTCCAGGAAGCCCTGGATGGTTTGGGCAATGGTGGCTGGGGTCAGCCAGGGGTAGCTTTGCATCTCCTGGTGGAAGGCTTCCTGCACCGCCGCCTCGATCTCGGCTCGGTAGGCCCTGAGGTCCACTTCCAGGCTCTGGCGGAAGGCCGCCTTGAGCGGATAAAAGCGGGTCTGATCCTCGTAGTCTACCGCCTGGGAGATCTGGGTGGGCAGGGAGAAACCGCTCCTCTGGGCCAGCACCTCCAGCACCAGGGCCCGGATGTGGGCCTTGATGAGCCTGGGGTTGTCCAGCAGGAAGCGGGGGGCCTGGATGCTGCCCCGCACCATCTTCTCCGGGTAGCGGTAGAAGTACTGGTCGTGCCCAAAGGCCCCGGCAAAAGCCTGTATCAGGGCGGGCTGACCCTTGCGCCCGGCCCGACCCGAGCGCTGGGCGTAGCTAGCCGGCGAAGGGGGGATGTTGCGCAGGAAAACCGAGGAAAGGGCCCCAATGTCGATGCCCATCTCGAGGGTGGGGGTAGCCACCAGGGCGCTCAGGGGGTCGTTGGGGTCGCGGAAGCGCTCCTCCAGCTTGCGGCGCTCCTCCCCCGGCACCTGGCCCGAATGGGCTCGAGCCTCCAGAGGAACCGGAAAAACCCTTTCCTGGTAGAGAGCCTGGTAGAAAGGGTGCGCCTCCCGCTCCTCCAGAGGCTGGGCGGGGTACTCGGGCGAGCGGTAAAGGCTATATAGAAAGCCGGTGTAGGTGCTGCGGGGGCAGAACAGGTAGCGGCCCTCGGTTTTTTTGAGCAGAATGGCGTTCGGGTTCAGCACCAGGCCCGCCACCTCTCCCCTCCCCCAGGCAGGCAGGCCAGCCGTCTGAAGCACCCGGTGTGCCTTGAGGGCCTGCACCACCCGCCTAAGCAGGGCCTGGGCCTCCTCGCGGGGCAGGCCGAGGGCCCCCATGGTCCAGCCCTCAAACAGGCTGGGGCGCTTCTCCCCCAGCAGGCGGAAGGTGTGGCCGAAGCGCGGGGGCTGGGGGGGGCGGGTTTCCAGCACCACCGCCGCGCCCACCGGCTCCACGAAGACCTCCTGGGGGTAGGCCGCCAGTTTTTCCTCAATCTCAAAGCGGAAGCGCCAGGGGTTGAAGAACTCGTGGGCCATGGCCCCCCGGCGGCGCATCAGGTCCAAAAGGCCCTGCAGGTAGTCCCGGCGCACCTCCGGGGCCAACTCGAGCCCCTCCCACACCCTGGCGTCCTGGGCCACCTCGTCCAGATGGCGGTAGGTGTAGTGCACCAAGCCCGCGGCCTCGAGGTTCTTCAGGTTGGGCTGGGTGTTGCGGGCGGCCTCGAGGATGGCCGCCAGGGCGAGCAGGCGGCGGAAAGCCTGGCCCTCGGGCGCGCCAAGGTCGTACAGCTCGCAGAACTCCTGGCGGGGGTCGCTCTTTTTCCAGACCTCAAACACCCGCTCCCCCAGCACGCTCAGGTGAACGGGCCCCCCCTGCAGAATCTCCAGCGCGGTCTGGCGGAAGAGCACCTTGCGGAAGAGGTCCTGGAAGTGGCTGGCCTGGAACTCGGCGTCCTGGCGGTTGTCGGTGAAGACGATCACCTTGCGCTCCTGCTCTGGAAGGTGGGCCAGGGTGGAAAGGGTGAGGATGTCGGTAGCGGTAGAGCGGCCCACCAGCCCAAAAGCCGACAGCTTGCGGATCTCCCCGCCCCGGCGGGAGTGGGCCACCTGGCAGGTGGGGCAAAAACTAAACGGGTAGGGCAGCACCGCCACCCGCACCTCCCCGCCCTCTTCCCGTTTTCCGGTAAAGGGGTTCAGGGCCTGGTTCTGGGGCAACAGGGGCTGCTTATCCCGCCTGACCTGGCCGTTTTCCTGCCAGTCCTCGGGCGGGGGTTCTCGCTCCGCATCCCAGATGCCGGGGCGCAGGTAGCGCACCTCGGCGTCGAAGGGGCTCAGGAGCGGCGGGCCGGGCCGGTAGGTGGTTTTATCTTTGTCCAGGCGGGCCACCAGGTATTCCTGCCCGCAGTTGCGGCAGAAGACCAGCGGGTAGGCGGGTTTGCCCTCCAGAAGGCGCTCCCCTTTGAGCGAGAGGCCCTTTAGGTCGAGGGTGGCGGTTAGTTCGGGGGCCTGGGCATAAAAGGCGTGGATGCGCGGAATCAGCCACCCCGTGGCCGCCCCCACCCGCAGGGCCAGGTTGAGCGTTTGCTGGGCCTGCTCGAGGGCCACCCCTTCCCGCTGGGCCTGGGCCTGGGCCAGCTCGCTCAGGGTACGGGGTTCGCGCAGGGTCTCCTCCAGAAACCACAGGGTCTGTTCCACCCTGGACCGCTCGGGTTCCACCTCCTGGGCCAGCTCTGGGGGCAGGCCGCTTAGGTCGAGGGGGGGCGGGGGCTCGTAGGTCTCCCCAATCACCCGGGCCACCGGCGCACCAAAGAGGTTTTCTGCAAAGCGGCGGATGGCCTCCTCGCCCCGGTCCACGGTGGCCGAGGTGCCTATAACCTGGAGGCTTTGGGTGGTGCCGGTGTGCTGGCGCAGGCGGCGGATGAGCAGGGCCACATCGGCCCCCCTAAGGCCCGCGTAGGTGTGCACCTCGTCCAGCACCAAGTAGCGCAGCACCCCCTGGTGCTCGGGGGGGAAGAGGTAGCGGTCCTCGCCCCGGGTGAGCAGCAGCTCGAGCTGCACGTAGTTGGTCATGAGGATGTCCGGGGGGTTGGCGCGGATTTCCTGCCGGCTAAACACCTCCGCATCGCTTACGGGGCGCTCGAGGGCGATGCGCTCTTTGAGGGCCTGGCCCTCTTGCTGGGTGCTGGGGGTCTCGCCGTTGTACAGGGCGATCCGCAACCCCGAGCCGTTGAGCCTGAGGGCAAAGTCGCGGTACTGGGAGTTGGCCAGGGCGTTCATGGGGTAGATGATCAGGGCCTTGACCCCAGGGCGCTGCTGCTCTAGGGCATAGGCCAGAATGGGCAGACCAAAGGCCAGGCTCTTGCCCGAGCCCGTGCCGGTAGCCACCACAAAGCTTTCGCCCTTCAGGGCCGCTTCCAGGGCCTGATACTGGTGCAGATAGGGGTGGATGGGGGTGTGGTCGTAGAAGTCTTCGGGCTTTTGCCGCAGCAAAGGGCGGATGCCCGGCGGCAGAAGGCCCTCGCGGATGAGCGTTTCCAGCCCTGGCCCAGCGCGGTAGCGGCGCTTTTGTGCAATAAAGGGCTCGCGCCACAAAAGGTCGGCTTCCTCGATGCCTTTTCGCAGGTATTCGGCAATGGCGGGGTTGCGCGGGGTTACAAAGCTTTCGGCATAGCCGCGGAAGTTCTCCTGTATGCTTTGGAGCTGGCGGAAGGGGTCGCGCACCGGTGGCCCTTTGGTCAGGCTGGGGATATTGAGCCCCATCAGCGCTGCCACCGTGTGTCGCAGCGCCCCCGACATAGTGGCAAAACCCAGGCGCTCCTGTAGCGCCTCGGGGCCCAGGCCCAGGGCTTTGATGGGCCCCAGCAGCACCTCGAGGCTCCTGGGGTCGGCCTCGGTCTGGCTCCAGTCCAGGCTTTCGCCCCCCGCCACTCGAGGAAGAACCTGAGCAAACCAAACCTGCGGCTCGTACCAGCGGGGTACTTCCTTCAAGTGAACAGGCATAAGTCTATACTAGCCAAACACCTGAATATAGCCCCAGATTTTTGAACCATTTCCTTTAGCACCCGTGCAACAACCCCTCCTAGGCTCCCAGCATGTCCCCCTATACGAGGTAAATAAAGACGCAGGTGAAACAACGTTCTGGCGGAGTTTCAAAAATCTAGGTCATCCTTCTTGTCCAGAAAATGCTCGCCCCGTGCTTCCACATCGCTTGTAGCGGAAATGCGCCGGATTCTGCGGCCAGTGTCCTGACAAGGCTTTCCAAGAAGTTCGGCCTGTTGAATACAGTCATCGGCCTCGCCGTGCTGGTCTAGAGCCCTGTAAATTGCCTGAAGAGCACAGTAGGTATAAGAGCTTTTTTCTATTTCAAGTGCCTCTTTGCCAAATTGCAAGGCCTCTTGAAGTAATTCTGGGTCGCTGTCAGAGAACATATTCCAAATATCGGTAATGGCCGCTATTCCAACGTTGAGAAGGGCCGGGCGATTTCTTTCATTAATCTTATCTTTCCATTCACGAACAAATAGAAGAGCACGCAAGGGATCTTCTATGTCTTTTCTTTGAATCCTCGCGATTCTGGCGGCCAAGTAATCTTCACCTTGGCGAAGCTTATACATGAAGTACTCCACTTGGTATTCAGGAGGTATACGAGAGTGAGGCTCGGGGGCAGTTTCTGGAGACTCCTTGAAGGCTATCAGCCACTCGGCCACGTCAAGGTCTATTATTCCTCGCACATTTATACCCAAAGATTGGAGTTTTTCTCGAAGAGCATTAACTTTCTGGGGATTCTCCACAACTATTTTGGGTCCAAAATAACGAATGGCATCCCAAAGATCCGGGCTATTATTAACCCATTGGCCTCCTGGAAGCTGATACTCGAGAAGCACATGCCGCACCTTACCCTTTTTTGTAGCTAAATGAATCTCCGAGCTCGGATTATCCACCCAACCCTCGAGAGCCTTCGCTAAATCTGATCCAGGTGTAAAACCTACCGTAGGTGGATCGGGATTTTCCATAAGGGTTAATACCACTTCGTTAGCTCCCTTCAGCAAAAGGCGAAATCGAGTTCCCAAAGGCCATCCAGTCCACATATTCTCACCTTCCCTTATGCCTAGTATTTTTTAGAATTTCCTCCCACGCCTCGAGGACCAGCCTCCGCGTGCGGTACTCCCCGAAGCGCTTCATCTCCTTGTCCTTGAGCACCCGGAAGGTTTCGCCGGGGAAGGCGCTCTTTTCCACCCTCTTCCGGTAGGCCTTCTCGTCCAGGGGGTCTTCCACCTCTTCCTTGTCCGAGAGAATGTCCTCTAGCTCCTTAGGCGTGAGGTCTTTGGGGTCCAGGATGTAGCGGAGCTGCTTGCGGTTTAGGCCGTAGAGCCGGGCGTAGTAGGCGTCCAGCTCGGCCCGGAGGAGGGCCCTTCGCTCCTCGTCCCAGACGAAGGGGGGGAAGGGGTAGGGAGCTTCCACCCAATCGGGAGGGGTGTCCGGGTGGAGCCTGGCCCCCGCCAAAAAGGCCCGGATGGCCTCCCTTAGCCCCTCGTCCGCCTCCCGCCACACGTCCTGGGCCAGGGGGGCCAGGTCCCAGGCGGTGTAGGTGAGCTCCAGAACGCGGGGGACGATGAAGCGGAGGTCTTTCGGTTGGTAGGCCGAGGGGGGGAGGACGGGGAACTGCTTGACGTAGTGGAAGTTAAGGTTGGTGCCACCCGCTTTTTGCCTAACAACGTAGTCAAAGGGCAAGGAATCTAGGTTAGCAAGTAAAGCTGTAGATGCTACAGATAAAGCACCCTTAGGCAAGAGCAGGAAGACGTTATCTCCTGCTCCAGTTTTGCAAAAGCTAGCGGAAATATAGGTTCGTTCGTCCGTACTCCGGGCAATCCGCCGAAAGCCAAAAAACCAAGGTTTATACCACCCTTTCTCTTCGCATCGTGCCTCCACCTCATGCTGTTTTACCCAGTACCGGGGCAGGGGCAGGGCGGCGGGGTCGGCCTTCCTCTCGGGGGGAAGCTCCTCGGTTCGCTCTTCCCCTACTCCAGGGAACCCGGCGAAGCGGTGGTCGTAGTGCCAGAACATCTTGGCCTCGTAGAGGGGCAGGTAGACCTCCTCCCCCCTCACGAAGCGGTTGCCCACCAGCCGGAAGCCCTGGCCCTCGAGGTCCCTCCGGGTGCGGAAGAGGTGGGAGTCGTTGGACATGTGAAAGAGAGTAGAGAACACCACCCCCCAGGGGTTCTGCTCGGGCAGCACTTTTGTGCCCGGCGCAAGCGGAGCGCTGGCGGGCAGCAGGCCGCCCTCGGGTACGTTGGGCACCTCTCTTGCCTCCCGCCATAGCACAGGAACCCGGCGGTAAATGGCCTTGGTGAGCTCGGCGTCCTGCCGGGTGCGGAAGACGGGGCAGGTGCGGGTGTTGGGGTTGAGCAGGGCAAAGTCCTGGGGGCTTAGGGCAAACAGGCGCAGGGGGTCTTCTGCGTGCGTGGTGCGGGTGGCGAAGAAGGCCAGCCGGGCGGGTTGGCCGGTTCCGCTTCCCTGCAAGATAAGAACGCAGAATTTGTACGAGCGGTGAACGCCTGGAAATATGCCCTCGCGGTTCTCAAAGTCCAGCAGGGCCGCAAGCTGCCCCTTGTCCACCACGTCGCCAAAAAACTCTTTGTTGGAGTCGTCGGTGGCGATGCCGGTGGGCACAATCATGCCCATCCGCCCCCTGGGGTGGAGGAGGCTCCGCCCCAGCTCGGCGAAGAGGGGGTAGGTGTTGATGTCCCCTCGGGCGGTGAGGGGGTAGCGCCCTGCGTGGCGCAGGAAGCCAGAGGTGGCCTCGGCGTCCAGCAGGGCTGCCTGGTATTCCTGGTAGAGGGCGGGGTTCTTCTCCTTCAGGGCTTCTATCAGCTTCTTCCGCTCGGCAGCGTTTGGGGCCTCGGCTAACTCGGAAGCTTTTTCGGCGAAAAATTGCTTGTCTTCCAGCTTTACCTTTTCCCACGGTGGGTTACCCAGCAGCACATCAAACCCGCCCTGCGCCAACACCTCGGGGAACTCGAGCCACCAGTGAAAAAAGCGGTGGCGGGCTTTGGCGCTCTGGATGGCGGCCAGGGTGGGGGGCGAGAGGTAGGTGGAGTTTTCCCACTGGGCCAGGCTGGCGTGTCCGGCTTGCTGGGCCAGCCAGTTGAGGCCCTGGGCGTCGGGGAGGCGCACGGCGGGGGCTGGGCGCAGGTAGAAGGCGGCGGTCCAGTAGTCGGCCAGGCGCTCCCACTTTTGCACGGCCTCGCTCTGGCGCCACTGGGTGTACAGGCGGCGCTTTTTCTCTACGTCCTGCACGGTTTTTTCTTCGTAGTCGAGGGGTGGGGGTGGGGGCGGGTTGTCCAGGGCCAGGGGGGTTTTGCCGGGCTTCTTGGTAAAGCTCAGGCTTTTTACCACCTCGGCGCTCAGGCCCTCGCGCTTGTAGGCCTCCTTGGGGATGCCTTTTTCCAAGAAGTCCCTGGGGGCCCCCACCAGGGAGTTGCCCACCTTCAGGTGGTGGTCCAGGAAGGAAAGGGGGCGGCCCCGAGCGGCAGCGGCAATCCACAAAGAAAGCTTGGCCAGCTCCACCGCCATGGGGTTGAGGTCTACCCCAAAGAGGCAGCGGGCAGCCACCTCGTGCCGGGCTTCCTCGTAGAGCCGGGCAAACTCAGACTGGGGGTTGGCTTTTTGGCGCAGCTCGGCCAGGCGCTGGGCCAGGTACTCCAAAGCCGAGATCAGGAAAGCCCCCGAGCCCATGGCGGGGTCAATCACCCGCAGGGAAAGCAGGGCCTGGGCCTGGGCCTCTGGGTCCTCACCGGCAGCCTTCAGGCGCTCCTCCAGCACCGGCGAGAGGGCCTCCCGCACCACCAGCTGCACCAGCTCGCGGGGGGTGTAGTAGCTACCCGAGGACTTGCGCTCCAGCAGATGGCTTTCCAGGTTGTAGCGGCCCTCCAGCAGGCGGGGCGAAAGGGCCAGAATTTCCTCGTAGACGTGGCCGATCTCTTCGACCTCGAGGTCGCGGTAGTTGACCCGCTCCAAAGCCCCTTCCCGCTCCACAAAGGCCAGGTGGCGTATGGCCTCCAAAAGCTCGCTGTTTTTGGGTGGGCGGCCCCGCTGGGTGAGGGTGGCGATGGACTCGGGCGCGAATAGCTCGCCGTTCAGGGCGGGCACGCCCAGAACCTCGTCCCCCTGGTGCACCAGCCGGAAGGTGAGCAGCAGTTTGGCCCACAGATCGGTCTGCTCGTCGCGCAAAAAGCGCAGCCGGGCCGCCTTTTCCCGCAGGGCCAGCAGGCTGTACTCCCGCTCGTAGACCCACGACAAGCGCCCCTGGTGCGGAATCAGCTTGCGCTGCTCGGCGTAGAACAAAAAGAGCAGGCGGTAGACCAGACGCAAAAGCTCCTGGTGATAGGCCTGCAGGCGCTCGGGGTGCTGGATTTCTTCCCGCAAGCCCTCGCTCAAAAAAGCATTGCCCAAAGCCTCGAGGGCCCGCACCACGCCCTTCTTCAGGGCCTCTTTAGCCCGCACCCCCACCTCGCGGGCCAGGCGGCGGTAGCGGTCCAGGGGGGTTTCGCCCTGGGCCTGCTGGAAGCGGCTTTTGGAAAGCAACAGGTAGAGCACCTGAAACTCCCGCAGGGCGGCTTCGCGGGGGGCCTCGAAGAGTTCGGCCAGGTAGAAGGCCACGTAGCCGGGGGTGGAGACATGGTAGTACCTGCCCAGCAGGCGCACCTCGCGGGGGTTGGCCGCCAGGCCCCAGGCCTGCTCGGGGTGGAGGTTCAGGTAGGCCTGAAGCAGCCCGTGGGGGCTTTTGCTGCGGTAGGCGAGTTTCTCGTCCAGGTCTTGCAGTACCAGGTGCAAAGGCGGGGCCTCCTCCTGGTTCCAGCCCCGGTGGCTGATGGCAAAGGTCTGCTCCTCTACCTGAAGGTGAGCCCGGTTGTACACCGGATCGAAGCCCAAAACCCGGAAAAAGGGTATCAACCAGGCCTCCCGGGCCTGGGAAACCTCGGGGAACTCGAGGGGGCGCACCCGCTCGTACAGGCTGAAGAGGGCCAGAAACTTCTCCTCCAGCTCCGCCAGCGAAAGGCCCGCTTCCTTCAGGGCCTCGGGGCGGGCCAGGTTGTTCAAAAATTCCTCGGTTAGAAGGCCACCGGAGATGCGGACGCTGTAGAACATGACCTATTCCTTATCGTAGCCAGGCTTTGGACTGGTGGACTTAAGTCCGTCTATGTGCCCGTGTGCATCGGGCTTTATGGGGTTGAAAATAAAAATACCCCTGGGGTGGGCATTCTCGGATGAAGGCGAATGCGCACGGCCAGGAGCGCGATTTACCAATAGCCTAGGGAATGAGAACGCCTTTTTCAAGCGGCTCCCCTTTTCGGCACCAACACCGTTACGGCCAGCAATTCTTGCCCCAAAAGCTCCAGCTTTTCCAGTTCCTGGAAGGCCTCCGGCAGGGTTCCGTAGGCCCGCAGCAGGTCGCGGCGTAGGGCCTCGCGCTCTTGTCGGAGCTTTTCTAGGGCCTGTAGCGCACCTTTTTGGCCCATCTCTTCCAGCGGGGCCAGGAGGGCGGTGCGGGCCAGGGCGCGCATCTGGTCTGTGGTGAGAAGCGGGGCGGCTTTTTGTCGCTTGCCCCACAGGTCTTGGGCTTCCTCTGGCAAAAGCTCCTGCCCATCCAGCAGGCGCAGGGCTTTGCGGAACTGGTGCTCCAGGGCCTCCCCCTGGGGGCCCAGGAACCTGGCCCGGTAGTGGTAGAAGGCCACCGGGGGAGTGGCCGCAGCGGCGCTCAGGAAGGTGGTGCGGGCCCCGTCCAGGTCGCGGTAGGCCCGGTAACGGAGGTGGGCCACCAGGTGCTCGACCACCGGATGGGCCAGGTCCAGCACCTCCACCCCCAGGGGGGCCTCGGGGTCGAAGCTGAAGGGGCCAAAGGTGCGCTCGAGGCCCGGTATGGCCTCGCCAACCCCCTGCTGGGCGGTGTAGGGGCCCTCGCCCTGTACCTGCCACCCCAGGTAGCGCAGCCCATCCAGCACAAAGCGCTCCAGCGACTGGCTTCCCCCCATCCGGTCTAGGGCCTCCTGCAAGCGCCGCTCCACATCGGGCAGGCTGAACTCGCTGTGCCCATAGAAGCCTTCCTGCACCACCCGCTGGGCCATCTGGGTTTCCTCGGCCTCGGCCTGAAAAAGACCGGTCTGGCCCAGCCGTTCCCCCCGCCAGTCCTGCGCCCAGAGGGCCTCGAGGCTCCGCCTCAAGTAGCCCTCGTCCCCAAAGAAAGCCGGCACCACCCCCATCTCCTGCCGGATGCGCTCGGCCTTTTGCAAAAGGAGCCTAAACACCGCCACATCAAAGGAGCGCTGGTAGTACAGGGTGCGGATATGCACCTTGGGTTCGGGCTGGCCGAAGCGGTCTATGCGCCCGTTTCGCTGCTCTAAGCGGTTGGGGTTCCAGGGCAGGTCGTAGTGCACCAGCCGGGCCGCGTAGTGCTGGAGGTTGAGCCCTTCGGAAAAGACATCGGTAGCCACCAGCACGGCCTGCTTCTTTTGGGCAAAAGCCAGGAGCACCTCTTCCCGCTCCCGCTCGCTCATCTCGCCGTGTACCCCAAAAACCGGCTGCGGAAGGGCTTGGCTCAGGCGCTCCAGCAAATAGGCCAGGGTGTCCTTGTAGCGGGTAAACACCAGCACCCGCCCCTGACCCAGGCGCAGGGGGTCTTTGAGCAGCTCGAGCAGGGCCTCCAGCTTGCTGTCCCGGCGGCTTCGCTTGAGGTGCTGTAGCAAAACCTCGAGGTAGGCTTTCTCCGCCTGGACCCGGGCCTGGTCGGCTAAGGAGAGCTCGAGGCTCACCTCCGCTTCCTCGGGCAGGAGGCGCTCGGGAGCGGTATCGAAGAGGGCCGCTGCTTCTTCCTGGGTGGGCTGGGAAGGCCCGGCCAGCAGCGTTTCCAGGGCGGTTTTGCGCCGCATAAGGCTTATCTCGAGGGCTTTGGCCGAGCTGGTGGCCCGCCGCATGAGGTGCAGGGCCAGCCACCGCCCGAGCTGGGGCACCTTGGCAGGGTCGGGGTCGAACACCTCGGCCTGGTAACGGCGCACCGCCTCAAAAAGCTCCACCTCGGTTCGGCTCGGCTCAACGGCCACCTCTTTGGCTTCCCGTTCGGGGAAGGGGCTTCTTTTTCCTTCGCGGCGGAACCAGTCTTCCACATCGCGCCTGCGCCGCTGCACCACGTGTTTTTTGGCGGCTTCCCGGTCCAGGTTCCCGTTTTTGAAAAGGCCCAGACCGGCCAAGTCGAGGTGCTCGAGCAGGCTGTAAAAGCTTTCGCGGTAGCCGTTGTGGGGGGTGGCGGTGGTAAGGAGGAGATGAGGAACCCGTTTCGCCAGCTCCCGCACCAGGCGAAAGCGCTCCATCTGGCTGCCTTTCTCGCTAGGGGGGCGGGCCGCCATATGCGCCTCGTCTACCAGCACCAGATCCCAGTCCTGAAAGAGCACCTGGGGGCGAACCCCATCCTGTTTGGCGTAGTCCAGGCTGGCGATTACCAGATCGTGCATGCTCCAGGGGTTGGCCCCCGGCGGCAGGGTGCGGGCCAGGCGCTTGAGGCTGCTCCCGGAAAGCACCACAAAATCCAGGTGGAAGAAGCGGCGCAAAGCCTCCTGCCACTGGGCCAGCAGGTGGGCCGGGGCCAGCACCAGCACCCGGCGGGCCTTGCCCCGCACCAGCAGCTCCTTGGTGATGAGGCCGGCCTCGATGGTCTTGCCCAGACCCACATCGTCGGCGATGAGCAGCCGCACCCGGGGCTGCCGCAAGGCCATCAGCAGGGGCACCAGCTGGTAGTTGGCCGGCACCACCCGGGAACGCTGCAGGGCCAAAAATGGCGCATCGGCGTGTAGGGCGCTGAGCGCCAGGGCCCGCAGGAGCAGGTCGTGCAGGGCTGGGTCGCCGGGGGATTCGGGTGGATAGCCCAGGGTGGTGAGCTTCAGGGTAGACCCTTCCAATGGCAGGTAGAAGATGGCTTCTTCCTCGCTGTCCACCGTGCGGGCAAAAACCAGCTCCCCCTCTTTGCGCTCTAAGCGGTAATCCCGGCCTCGAGCCCGAAACAAGGCCCCCGGTTTTAGAAGTTCAACCACGTCCATAAGCGTCATTCTAGGCCCAAAAAGCGCAACACCTCCTCGGGCGAGGTGTGGGGCGCCACCGGAAAGCCTTCACCCGAAATGCCCTGGGGCAAAAGGCGCTTGTCCCCCCAGCGGGCCAGGCTCTGGCCCATCTCGCCATTGGCGCCGGGCAGATCCTCGGGGCCTTCTGTGGGTGGGGGCGCTCCGCGTTGCTGAAGGGCGCGGAAGAGAGGATGATAAGCCTCATCCAGCAGAGGAAAAAGCGCTTCCCAGTGCAGGCCGGGTTCTTGAGCTGGCTTCCGCGGCGGGAACTCTTCGGGGTTGTAGTGGCTCATCTCCTGGTACACCCGTTCGCGTAGCTCGAGGCCAAACTGGGCCAAGGCTTCCACCCGCTCCTGGGGCCAGCCCTGGTGCGGATAGAGCAGCTTGAGCAAGGCCGAGACCCACTTCTTCACGGCCCGGATGTCCCGCTGGGTGAGCCCTTTGGGTAGGGAAAGCTCGGGGGTAAAAGCCAGGGGGCGCAGCTTGCGCAGGGTGGCACTCAGGTAGTCCACCACCAACCCCGGCCCCTGGTAAAGAAGCTCGGGCGTGATTTTGGCAAACTCGTGCCCGGGGAGTAGCCCGTGGATGCGATCCAGAAAGGCTGTGTCTGCCTTGAGCCCCTGGGGCAGAACCCGGGTCAGGGGGGGCGCGGGGTGGTCGGTGTTGCCCAGGAAGACCAGAGAGGCTTCGGAAGTGAGGGTACGCCCGCCCCGGCTAAACTGCCCCGACTCCATATAGTCCTTCAGGATGGAGAGAATAGAAGGGTCTTCCCAGGCGGTATGGGCAATTTCGTCAAAGATAAGAACCTGGTAGGTGGGCACCAGGCCCGGCTTGCGCGTGAGCTGGTTGTAGAAAAGCACCGCCGGGCTTACCTTGCCCCCAGAAATTACAAATGCTTCGGGCGAAAGGTTCCGTAGCAGATAGGTCTTGCCGGTCTGTCGCGGTCCCAGCTCCATTATGTGAAGGTTTGGTTCCACCAGCGGGGCCAGGCGGGCCAGGTAGAGCAGCTTCTGCCGCTCGGTCAGCACGGCGGGGTTGAGGCCCACGCTGCCTAAAAGGAAGTCTGCCCACTGTTCTTCGCTGAAAGCCAGGCGGGCCTGGCGGTAGGGCTCGAGGGAGGTGAGGCTGGCCTGGAAGGGCACAAACTGCTTCACCTTCACCCGGCCCTTTCCCCCTTCGTACATCAGTTCCAGCGTGCCCCACATCCCGTACAGAACCCCCGGATGCTTCTCGGGCAGGGTGTACTCCACCTCGGCGGGATACTCGCCCAGGCTGGGGATGAAGGCACGGTGCTGGCCCGAGTTGAGGTCTACCCGAACTTCGAGGCGGTCAATAAGCACCATCCGGCCTTCCCGCAGCAAACGATCCTTAATCCACTCCTGGTGCTCGGAGCCCAGGTAGCGCTCCTCCAGCAGCTTGCGCACCTTGTCTATCGCCTCCGGGCTTCCCCCTGCCTTGGCTAGCAGGTGCTCCACCACGAACCGGGGCACGCGGTGAAACACCGTCTCCTGCGCAAGCCGCTTCTCCACCACGTGCCCCTTAAAAACCCTCTGGGCTATTTCCTGAAACATAATTTCTCCCTATAAGCCTAACAGCTCGTCCAAAAGGGGATTGTCCCGCACCACCTCGTTGCTTATGGGGGGTTCTGCACCCGGCCCTGTAGGTTTTTCGTTCTCCTGTTCAGGCAAGCCCTCTTCGGCCTCCTCCTCCAGAAAGTGCGGGTAGGCCAGGGGGTAGAGCAGCCTTAGAAGGACCGTTTCATTTGGGAACCACTCCTCCTGGTCGTAGGCTTCTCCCCAGCGGTCTTGCAGGGCTTTGCCCAGCACGTAGGCGTACTGACGGTGCTCCGGCCAGTTGCCCACCAGTACTCGAGGGGCAGCAGCAGCCACCACCATAAACCAGACCTCCTCTCCCGCTTTCCACTGCACCTGTCCTTGCAAAGCCCTGGCTGCCTTCTGTGCTCGAGCCCACAGGGCCTGGCCGAAAGCTTCCTGATCCTGATCCCAAAAAGCCTCCAGCGCCCCTTCCTTTACCAGCAACTCGGCTTCCCGTTGCAAAACGGGGTGATCGGTTCGCAGGTGGTAGGGCATTCGGATTATCAGGGGGTTGTCCTCCTGGCCGACAGCGGGCGGCTTGTAGGCCAGAATAGCCTTCTGGACCTTTAGCGCCCGCTCCCTCTCCCGTGCCAAAGCTTCCCGGTGTGTCCGCAGCAACACCAGCTCCTGCCAGAGGCCCAGCAGGGTGTGATGGCGCTGGGTATAGCTTTGCTGTATCTCCTCGGCCTGCTTGAGCAAATCCCAGGCAGCGTCGCAAAGGCGCTTGCGCAGCAAGGTCTGGCCCTGTGGGGCTTGCTTCTTGCGCCCTAGCAGCCTTTTCCACCAGGCATCCTGGGGTTGAGGGGATGGAATAAGGTCATTTTCCCAGCGGTGGCGGTTTTCCTCGAACTTCTGGTATATCTCGTCCAGCTTTTCCCGAAGGGCTTTAGCCTCCGCGTCTGTTTTCAAAAAAAACTCCAGATCACCCTCTTCAAGCGCCTGGTTTACCGGTTCCAGCACTTGCTTCAGGCGGACAATTTCATCTTGCAAATCCAGGCCGCGCTTTTGCCGGGTTAAAAGCCGCTGGAGTCGGCCGCGCTTTCCTGGCATGCCTGCGGCCTGGTCTAACTTTTCCAGAAGCTCTTTCTCTCGATCCTCGAGCTCTTCCAGGGCTCGCCCCATGTCCGCTATGGCTCCTTTGAGCGCCGGCAGCCCATGAAGGAGCGCCTGACGGCCTATTTCGTAGGGGTAGGGGCCCTCGAGGGAAATAAGCTGTTGATCCAGGGCTTCTTCGGCTTTTTCCCCAGACTTTTTTCGCTGCTCTTCCCACACCGATCCGCTCCATTGCGGGTGTTGGTCGCAGGAAGTCCGCGGGGAACTCTGCGGGGGTGATGGGGGTGTCCAGACACACGAAGGCGCAGGAGGAATAGCGGAAGGGGCGTTCAGCCGCACCTTCTGCACCCACTGGAAGATGATGGCAGCCAGGGCAGCAGGGCTGGGCTTTTCCTTTTCCAGGCGCGCAATACCCAGACCGACCCAGTCGCGCCCGTTTTCGGGATGCAAGGGTACCTGTGAAAGAAGCAGGGCCTCCACAAAATGCTGCACCCAGGGGGTCAGGTGGCGCTCCTGGGCCAGCCGAAGGCCACTCCTGGACCAGCGGGAAACGGGCCAGAGCCGGGTTGCCGGCTCGTGGCTGGGGTCGGGGGGAAGGTGCTTGAGGGCCTCGAGGTCGTCGGCGCTTCCCACAAAAAGCACCAAGTGCAGGCGAACCTCCAACCCCTTCCGGGGCCCGCTGCGTAGGTTTCTGCTTGTTTCTTGCAAAAAATTGTCCAGCTCTGCATGGCTGGCCTCAGCAAAAACCACCAGGTTCAGCGCTGGATCCAGGGCATACCCCAGACCCTGAAGCTTCAGGAAGCGCTCCTGGCTCAGTAGTTTTTTGAGGGCAGCTTCTGTCGCTCTAGGCTCCAGCACCACCTCGAGCGCAAGCTGCCTATTCCCCAAGCGCTGTCCCCATGCACTCAAGGCCTCCTGCACCAGGTCCTGCCCAAGCCCTGGAAAGGCCACAACCAGCGTTGGATGAATCATAGAATCAAAGGGCTGGGAAGTCATCATTGCCCGCTTCGGGCCTGATGGTCTTAAGGTACTCGAGCCACTGCTCGAGCACCTTAAGTTCTTTGCCAAATATCGCCCGCTCCGCCTCGTCCCAGGTAGGCTCCTCGGTGAGTCCGCGCCGCTCTTGTATCACATTTGGCAGCCGGTTCTTCATGTTCTGGAGCTTATCGGGGTCGCGTAGCCTTTTTGCTTCCTCCGCTTTCACTTGGGCCTCGAGTTCTTTAAAAGCAAAGAAGTCTTTGCCCAGGGCCTCGAAGGCCTGGCTCGGACTTATCCCCAAAAGATGGCGCCTGGAAGTCCCCTGGCGACGGTCGACAAAGCCGTACCCTTCTTCGCTCTTGCTCAGAAGCTCCAGCGCGCGCGCCTTGGTCCAAACCTGGGCCACCTGCTCTTCAGAAGGCGCGGGGAAGAGATCGGGCAGGTTGTTTTCCCAGTGGCGGTGGATGTGAAAGCTCCTGTCTTCCGAAAGCGCCCGGTACTTCTCCCGATAAATACCAATGCCCCGCAGCGTAAAAGCTGGAATGGAGGCCTCTATTTTGTAGAAGAGAATGCGGGCGTTGTCGCCGGTAGAAACCGCTTGCAGGCGCATGCGGTCGTGAAGGTTAGAAGCCAGGAGGTTTTTGAAATCTTCGCTGGCTATCAGCGGATGTTCACGGTTGCTGGAGTCCTCGATACCCAGAATATGCACCTGCTCGCGGTAGCCCAGGCCCGGATTAGAGACCCAGGCGTCCTCGTAGTCCCAGGCGGGAGAGGAAATATCATCTGCCTCGCGGAAGGTGCGCTCCACGCTCTCCCAGAGTTCGCTATCGGTCTCCTTGCGTTGCAGGCTTTCCTGAAGCCACTGGGCAAAGGCGATGCTGGGGCTATCCAGCTTCTGCTTCACCTCGTCTTCAGGGTTTTTGAGGAGGGCCTCGAGGTTCCAGTGTAAGTCGGGCTGCTGGGCCTGTACCTGACCTTCTGTTTTGAGGTAGGCCGGGGGTAAGGTGAGGGTGAAGGGGTTCTGGTCCTTATCCCGCTTCTGAAGCAAGTCTTCGTCATTACCCCGGCTTAGCCCATCCTTGTATTTTTCGATGCGTTCACGGGCTGTTCCAAGCTCCCTGAGCAGTTCCTCCAGCGCTCGAACAGCATCCTCGGCCAGCTTAGCCCGACCCTTCGTAAGGGCTGCTTCTTTCGCAGTGTTTTGCAAGCCAGGTAGTGTACTTCTCGTAAAAACAGGTTCTGTGTCATCCCTGCGACCAAACCCCAAAAAACCACCTTTCTGATCGGCTTTGTTCGCCCTCTGATCTATACCTCCAACTAGCTGGTTGTATTTTTCCACGCTCTCCTTGGCTTTTTGCTCCAGCTCGCTGTGCAGTTGCCGGGCCTCTTGCAAAAGCCGCTTTAAGGCCTCCTGAAGATTACCCAGGCTACGCCCAGCGAAGTTTTGCTGGGCCTCTGTGCGAATGAATGCCCGAAAATCGCTTGCCTGCCACTCTTCCCAAAGGGCTTCCTCAATCTGGTTTTGCCAGGTGTGCAGGGTGGTTTGTGCTTCCTGCCATCGGCTTGCATCCTCCGAGCGGCTGTTGGCGGCTCTTAGCTGAGGGGGAGCCACTTCTTTGTTGAAAGTCCGGAGTGCATCCAGGCGCCTACGTGCTTCTACAGGCTCCCAGTCGAAGCCACCATACAAAAGCTGTTCCAGCGCCTCGAGGGTCTGCTGTCGCTTTACTTCTTGCTGGAGTGCCTGTGGCCGGAAGCGGAGTTCGGCGGCCCCAAAGCTCGCGTAGTGAGCGGTCTTGCCGTAGTATTTCCCTTTTTGCTCGTTGAGCTGATGCACGATATTGTCGAAGGTATCGGCCTGTTCCTTTCCCAGCGGCCCCCCCAACAGGTAAAGGCCAAGGCCCAACAACTCCATCAGGTCCTCTACCTCGTTGAAGGTTTTGCCCGCGCGGTTTTGCCGATTTACCAAAAAAACCATATCGAAGGGCTTCTTCCGCAGCTCAATCGCTCGCCCCCCAAAGCTGTAGCGGTAGCTATCCTCGCGGCTCATAAAGTAGTCGAGTTCCTTCAGGGCCGCATAGGCATTGGCCTCCACGTTCTGGGTTCCCGGACGATTAACATAAACCCAAGTTGCTACCTACAAAACGCTGGCCAGACGCTTGAAGTTGTGGGCAAAGATGAA
>NZ_JBEVAL010000015.1:0-49417 GCF_051297115.1 Meiothermus cerbereus | reverse complement strand
TGCAGAAGGCCACTAGAACAGTCCAGTTCATAGTGGCCTTAGTTTTTGCTTTCTAGCTCGGAATGTCTAGGTGGCAACTTGAGTTAGGGTTATACAAATTCCAAACCAGTGACAAATGCAACCCTTCAGGTTAGCTTGCGCTGGGTTGCCGGGTTCAATCCGCCAAGCGAGGCCACCCGCTTAAGCCGCTCTAAAAAAGTCGCAAAATCTTCTGTATTTTCCAGCAGCAGCACCTCGTCCTCTACTGCCACTGCAAAGCCTTTCTCGCAAGAAGAAAGACATGGGACGAACTCCACTTCGACCCCCTGGCCCACCCCACCAAAATAACCCACCCCCAGGCAGGACTGTAGGTGCTCGAGCCAGCCCGCAAAATGCTTTTCGCCCTCCCGGGCGTGGCAGCCGGTACAGATGGCCAGGCGCATTAGCCTTTCAGGCGCTCGAGCAGGTACTGCGGCAGCTCCTTCACCGCCACCCGCTCCTGCTGCATGGTGTCGCGGTCGCGCACTGTCACGGTGTCTTGCAGGGTGGTGCTGCCGTCCTGGCTTTTGCCGATGGTGTCGTAGTCAACGGTTACACAGAAAGGCGTGCCCACCTCGTCGTGGCGGCGGTAGGCCTTGCCAATGTTGCCGGTGTCCTCGTAGAGCACCCGGCCAAAGCCCAGGGCCTGCAAATCGGCCTTGAGGCGGCGGGCATAGCGGGTGATTTCCTCTTTGTTTTTGGCCAGCGGGATGACCGCCACCTTGATGGGGGATAGGTGCGGCTTTAGCTTGAGCACAATGCGTTCTTCACCATTGTCCAGCTTCTCCCGGGTATAGGCCTCCGACAAAACCGCCAGTACCCCCCGGTCCACCCCCGCCGAAGGCTCGATTACGAAGGGCACGAACCACTCTTTGGTGTCGGGATCCTGCACCGCCAGCTTGGCGGTGGAATCGTGGTTTTCCAGCACCCGGGCCTGGATGTTCAGCTCGGCCTGGCCCTTGGTGTGGCTGCCCAGGTCGTAGTCGGAGCGGTTGGCAATGCCCTCAATTTCCTCGAAGCCCAGGGTGGGGAAGTTGTACATCAGGTCGAAGGTGCGCTTGGAGTAGTGCGAGAGGTCTTCCTTAGGCACGTCCAGCACCTGGATTTGCGCGCGGGGTATGCCCTGGGCCTCCCACCAGGCCAGACGAGCCTCGAGCCAGCGCTGGTGCCATTCTTCGTCGGTGCCGGGCTTGACGAAATACTCGATCTCCATCTGCTCGAACTCGCGCACCCGGAAGATGAAGTTGCGCGGGGTAATCTCGTTGCGGAAAGCCTTGCCAATCTGGGCCACCCCAAAGGGCAGCCGGCGGCTGGTGGCGTCGAGCACGTTCTTGAAATTGATGAAGATGCCCTGGGCCGTCTCGGGGCGCAGGTAGCCGTAGGAATCTTCGTCGGCCACCGGGCCAATCTGGGTCTTGAACATCATGTTGAAGGGCCGGGGGGGTGTCCAGTCGCCCGGCGCACCATCGGCGGGGTCAACCACCCGGGCAGTGTGCATGGCCAGGGCGGCCTTCTCGGGCTCGGCCAGCAGCCGCGCGACCAGGGCCGCCAGGTTGTCGCTATCGTGCAGGCCCATCGCCTGAAACAGGGCTGCCAGTACGCCTGGTTTTTGTTCTTTGAGCAGGTGATCCAGGCGGTAGCGTTTCTTGGAGATGCGGTTATCCACCAGAGGGTCCGAAAAAGTGGCCTCGTGGCCGGAGTAGAACAGCACCAGCCGGTGGGTCAGGATGCTGGCATCCAGGCCTTCCATATCATCGCGCTCGTAGACGTTGGCGCGCCACCAGGCAGCTTTGAGGTTGTTCTTGAGCTCGACCCCCAGGGGGCCATAGTCGTAGGTTCCCTGAAGACCCCCGTAAATATCCGACCCAGGGAAGATAAACCCCCGGCGCTTGCACAGGCTCACCAGTTCTTCCATCGTTTCGGCAGGCATACGTTTCCCTCCATGTGTATTGACCCGTGCCGTACAACAAAAAACCCCCGGCACGCATGCCTGGGGACGAAAGTTGAGGCTTCCGCGGTTCCACCCCAGTTCCTCGAGGTTGCTCGAGGCCCTTTGAGCTGCGTTGAGGCTTGCTCCGCCGCCCTTCACCCGGTTCTTGGCTGCCTGGCTCACACCCTCCCAGGCTCGCTGTAGCGGAACGCCGGGTTACTCCTGCGGTTCAACGCAAGCTATAAGGTAACACAGAGGCCCCTTCCCATCAAGGATTTTGCTATTCTGTAGGGGATGCCCAGGTCGCAGCCCCCCGTCAAAAGCGGGGTTTCGGTAGAGGAGTACCTTGCCATGGAGGCCAGGGCTTCCGAGCGGCACGAGTATGCCCACGGCCAGGTTTTTGCCATGGCCGGTGGCAGCGAACGCCACAATCGGCTGGCCTTTGAACTAGCCATGGCTATTGCGCAAAACAGCAGAGACAGTGGCTGTCGGGTTTTGATCAGCGATGTCAAGGTCCAGACACCCACGAGCGCTTTCTACTATCCCGACATCATGGTGGTCTGTGATGCATCCGACGACCATCCATACATCAAGCGCTCCCCCTGTTTGATTGTAGAAGTCCTGTCCGAGAGTACCCTCGACATCGATCGGGGCGAAAAGTGGCTCAACTACCAGACCATTGCAAGTCTGCAAATGTACGTTTTGCTCGAGCAAGACACCATCCGGGCCGAGGTGTTCCGGCGGGTGGAGGGGGGCTGGTTCTACGAGAGAATCGAGAGCGGTACATTAAAGCTGCCCTGTGTAGACCTGGAGATTGCGCTCGAGGACATCTACACCCGCCTGGGGTAGCCCCCACAGGGGCTTTTCAGCCCCTTCCTGTTCCCAGCAGCGCAAGGCCGCAACAACTCGCCAGCGGGCTTGACGCCCAAAGGTTCAATGCCCCTGACGCATGATTTACCGATGGCCTAATCTTTTCTTTAGACTCAGGCCAAGCCTCGGCAACGCTTAGTAACGTGTGGCGCAAACACCCAGGGCAAGTCCGTCATACTGTAATATTGAGGTAGGAAGAAAGCGGCGCTATGAATACTTGCACGACACACCAGGAGGTTCGCGCTTGAACAGGTACGACGACCGCGCCAGGTTGGTGTTTCACTACGCCAGGGAGGAAGGTAGCCGACTGGGCCACAGCATGATCGGGCCCGAGCACCTGCTACTGGGCCTGATGCGCGAAGGAGGTACAGCCGCGCGCATCCTGATGGAGTACGGGGCCAGTTTGGAGGCCATGCGGCGCATGGTTGAAGAGCTGGTCGGGCGGGGTGAGGGCAGCCGCACGGGTGAGCCACCCGCCATTACGCCCCGCGCCCGACGGGTGATGGAGCTGGCCGGGGCCGAGGCCCGCAACATGTCGAGCCAGGTCATCGGCACCGAGCACATTTTGCTGGGCATCATCCGCGAAGGCGACGGCATCGCCTACCGCATCATGACCCACTACGCCAAGGATGTGGACACCATCCGTTGGCGGGTGTTATCGCAGGCCGGCGAGCAAACCAAGGAGAAAGCGGTCGCTACCCCATTCCTGGATGAGTATGGTCGCGACCTGACCCGCGAAGCCCGGGAAGGCAAGCTCGACCCCGTTATTGGCCGGGCCGAGGAGATTAACCGGGTCATCCAGATTCTGGCCCGCCGCACCAAGAACAACCCCGTGCTGGTGGGCGACCCCGGCGTGGGCAAGACGGCCATTGTGGAGGGGCTGGCCCAGGCCATTGTGGAAGGCCGGGTACCGCCGGTACTGCGGGGAGCCCGCATCGTTTCGGTAGACCTGGCCGGGGTGGTGGCCGGCACCAAGTACCGGGGCGAGTTTGAGGAGCGCCTGCGGCAGATTATCGAGGAGCTCAAAAACGCCAAAGTGGTGGCCTTTATTGACGAGCTGCACACCCTGATTGGGGCGGGCGGAGCCGAGGGCACCCTGGACGCCGCCAACATCCTCAAGCCCCCGCTGAGCCGGGGTGAGGTTCAGGTCATCGGCGCAACCACCACCGGCGAGTACCACCGCTACATCGAAAAAGACGCGGCCCTGGAACGCCGCTTCCAGCCGGTGATTGTGCTCGAGCCCACCCCCGAGGAAACCCTGGAGATCCTGAAGGGCCTGCGTCCGCGCTACGAGGCCCACCACGGGGTGGTCATCCCCGACGAAATCCTGGGCCTGTCGGTCAAGATTGGGATTCGCAGCCTGCCGGGGCGCAACTTCCCCGACAAGGCCATTGACCTGATTGACGAGGCCGCCAGCCGCGTGCGCCTCAACGACTCCCTGGGTCTGCCGGTCGCGGTGGACGAAGACGGCACACCCCTGGTAGCCCGCGAAGACATCGAGAGCGTGGTGGACTCCTGGGGCGGCGTGTATGTAGACGACAAGGACGACAGCAAGCTGTTTGGTCTGGAAGAGGAGCTCAACAAGCGGGTCATCGGCCAGAAAGAAGCTGTCGAGGCGCTTGCTGCCGCCCTCCGGCGCAGCCGGGTGGGCCTGGGTGGGCGCACCCGCGTTGCGGCCAGCTTCCTGTTTGTGGGTTCCTCGGGCGTGGGCAAAACCCACCTGGCCAAGGCCCTGGCCGAGGTGCTCTTCGGCTCGGAGCGGGCCTTGATTCGCTTCGATATGAGCGAGTTCCAGGAGCCCCACTCCATCTCCAAGCTGATTGGGGCCCCGCCGGGTTATGTGGGCTATGAGCAAGGCGGGCGGTTGACCGAAGCAGTTCGCCGCCAGCCCTTCAGTGTGGTGCTCCTGGACGAGATCGAGAAAGCCCACCCCGACATCTACAACACCTTCTTGCAGGTGCTCGACGAGGGCCGCCTCACCGACGGCCTGGGCCGCACCGTGGACTTCCGCCGGGTCATCCTGATCATGACCTCCAACACCGGCTTCAACGTGGGGCCAGCCATTGGCTTCACCAGCCGCGAGGTGGACACCGAAAGCCCCCTCAAGGCCATCTTTACGCCGGAGTTCCTAGACCGTCTGGATGAAGTGATTCGTTTCCGCAACCTGAGCGAACCCGAGCTAGTACAGGTGGCGCAGATTATGCTCGAGGACATCGCCAAAGAGCTCGAGTCCCGCGAAAAAGTGGTTCGCTTCGACCCCTCGGTGGCCGCCTGGCTGGTCGGGCAGGCCCCCAAACAGGGCAGCACCCGCATCCTGCGCAACCTGATACGGGAGAAAGTCGAAGATCCCCTTTCGCTCGAGCTCCTCTCGCGTCCCGGCCGGACCCTCTTCGTCACCCTCAAAGACGGCGCCATCGCCTTCGAGGAAGAGGAGCTGAGCCTGGGCCTGGTGTGAGAAAACCCCCAGCTTCGCGCCTCCCCCACAGCGGGGAGGTTTTTTGAAGTTTCCTGACACTCAATTTCGATACTTAAATCGGCTATGCTGAACACGAAAGAACTTGAAGATCATCTGAGTGCGCCTGAGTTTCTCGTGCTGCTCGATCCAGACATAGAAGCACAAGAGGCCCTGAAGATCGGGCTCAAAGAACTCATCGCCAGGGGCATATTGCGTATTGAGCAAAAACCGTCAAAGAGCAGATTTCAGCCTGCTCAGGTGCGGTTACTGCTCGAGCCAGGCTCACATCTGCTCAACCCGGTTCTGCGTAGATTGTGGGGCGACCTGCACAGTGCATGCAGGCATGGTTCATTGATCAATCAGGTCTTGCAGCGACTGCAAAAAGAATACGGCCCAGATTATGGCTTATTCAAGCACAAAGTCATTCTACCCAGTTTGTTGCAGCGCGGACTGCTGCAAAAACAAACCCACAAGGCGCTGGGACTATTCCCTCAGACCCGCTACCAGCCCACCCCAGACGGGGCAGACATGAAAACCAGGCTCGAGCATCACATGGACGAGGCCCGTCGGCTGCTTCCATCGCTCTCTGCGGATAGTGCTCAGGTGGTTCCGCTGCTGCTAAGCCTGGGTTCTGCTGCTCTGCTGCTTCCGGGAATCGCGTCGCAGTTCCAACAAATAAACGACCTCATGAAGAAATACAGTGATGATGGTGGTTATATACCCCTCCTCTACTCTGCCGGCGATTCTTCAAAAGAAGCTAATACCCTCGAACAGGCCTTCCACCAAATCGATGTGGCCCTCGCCGATGCAGGAGACGGGGGGTCGGATGGCGGTGGGGGCGGGGAGTAGCTCACCCTAGGGCGCGCTCGAGGTCCACAAAGCTGAAGGCAAAAAGGTGGCGTTCGTCGGCGGGGTGGAACTCCCGATGGGTTTCGCGCCACTCGGCCGGGTTCCACTCTGGAAAAAAAGTATCGGCATCGGGGATGGCGGTGTCCACCAGGGTCAGGTGCAGGTGGGTGGCCAGGGGCAGGAATAGGGCGTAGACCTCTCCCCCACCAATCACCATCAGTTCGTTGGCTAGCCCTAGGGCCTCCTCGAGCGTGTGCACCACCTCGAGGCCCTCGGCAGCAAAGGTGGCCTCGCGGGTAAGCACCACGTTGCGCCGCTTGGGCAGGGGCCGCCCGATGCTCTGGTAGGTCTTGCGCCCCATCAGCACGGTTTTGCCCAGGGTAAGCGCACGAAAACGCTTGAGGTCGTCGGGCAGATGCCAGGGCAACGCACCGGCCCGGCCAATGGCCCGGTTTTTGTCCATGGCAACCACCAGAGCAATTTTCTGGGCCATACTAAACCGCCACCGGGGCGGGAATGCGCGGGTGCGGGTTGTAACCCACAAGCTCGATGTCGTTGTAGGTAAAGGCGAATAATTCCTGCACGGCGGGGTTGAGCCGTACCGTGGGCAGGGGCCTAGGCTCACGGGAAAGCTGCAAACGGGCCTGTTCGAAGTGGTTCCGGTACAGGTGGGCGTCGCCCAGGGTGTGGATGAACTCGCCCGGCTGCAACCCCGTGACCTGGGCCACCATCAGGGTCAGCAGGGCATAGGAGGCGATGTTGAAGGGCACCCCCAGAAAAATGTCGGCGCTGCGCTGATAAAGCTGACAGGAAAGCCGCCCCTGGGCCACATAAAACTGAAACAAGATGTGGCAGGGGGCCAGGGCCATTTTGGGCAGGTCGGCCACGTTCCAGGCACTCACCACCAGGCGGCGGGAATCGGGGTTGCGCTTAATCTCCTCTACCACCCAGGACAACTGGTCTATGGTCTGGCCGTCTGCACCTTCCCAGCTCCGCCACTGCTTGCCGTAAACCGGCCCCAGCTCGCCTTCCGGGTCGGCCCACTCGTCCCAGATGGTCACCCCGTTCTCACGCAAAAAACGGATGTTGGTCTCGCCCCGCAAGAACCACAGAAGCTCGTAGACCACGCTTTTCCAGTGCACCTTTTTGGTGGTAACCAGCGGAAAACCCTCGCCCAAGTTAAAGCGCATCTGGTAGCCGAAAACCGAGCGGGTTCCCACGCCGGTGCGGTCGGATTTGTCTACCCCGTGCTCGAGCACATGGCGCATCAGGTCGTGGTACTGCTGCATGGCGGATAGTTTATCAGGATTTGCCGTTAAGACGTTTGAGGAGGCGCCGGGCATATAGGGGTGCATAAAAATACGCCGCCGAGCCAAAGCCAGTCAGGGCAAAGCCGCCGGGAATTTCCTTGAGATAGTCTCGGTCCAGCCGGTAGCGCACCCCTGCCCAGGTGGACGTAAAGGCAGGCCGGTAGCCCAGCAGCTTTTGCGCCTCCCCAAGCAGCCAGTCAATTTCATGGGGTAGGGTCTGGTGGGGCGAATACCGGTCTTGATGCGGCAGGTAGCTGCCCCCCAGGCTGTGCCCGGCCACATACACGCCATACGAGCGGGCCTGCTTGAAGTGTTCCTGGGTCACCAGCACCGACCCCGGCGTGAAGCGCCCGCCCAGCCCGACCAGGTGCGCCCCGCTCGCACCACCGGCGTAGACCAGCACCTTACTGGCTAGCCTGCGTCCATCCTCGAGCCACACCACGCCCGCCTCGAGCCGCTCTACCTCGGCATAAACGATGTTGAGCCCCTCGGCCAAGCGGTGCAGCAAGGGGGTGGTCTCGAGCCAGCCCGCCGTTTCCAGGTAAAGCCCCTCCTCCAGCCACTGGTGGGGAACCCGGCGGCCCTGTAACTTCTCCTGCCAAACCGGTCTATCGCTTTCGGGCACAGGCCGCAAAATGCCCTGGCGCACCGGTACAAAAGACGGATAAAAGTCCCAGAGGGCGGCCAGGGCCTCCTCCGCCTCCGGGGCCACCGTCCCGCGCTTGCCCCGCACCGGGTTCAACAGCGCATCCGGCACTTGGCTGGCCTCGCCCAGCGTGCGGGTCACCACCAGCACCTCTTTTCCCGATTCGCACAGCATCCGGGCGGTACACAGACCGGCGATGCCGGCCCCGACGATGACAATCTGGGCTCCCCTCACACCCTCAATTTTGACGCATGGAGCACCGCCTAGTCATCCAGGATGCCCTTGCCGTGGAACTTGATGAGCTCTAGAATGTAGTGGAAGCTATTGTCTTACTACTCATGTAAACCATCCACTCGGTTTGTGAACTTTTTTATACAGGTAGACGGTTGTATTGAATACCTTTGCAGTTTAATCGGTAGCTGGGCAGGTTGGCTTCCTCCCCACCTCACCAGGGAGGTGAGCTGATGCGGAAAGGAGGCATCTGTGCAAACGATCACCTCCAGAGACGGTACCCTGATCGCGTTCTGGCGAGGTGGCAACGGGCCGCCACTCCTGCGGATCCACGGCGCAGCCGCGGATCATACGACTACTTGGAGATTCGTTCTACTAGAGCTCGAGCGGCGCTTCACAGTTTACGTTATGGATCGGCGTGGCCGCGGGGGCAGTGGGGATATACCCCCATATGAGCTTCAGCGTGAAGCCGAAGACATAGCCACAGTCGTTGATTCCATTGCCGAGCCCGTCAATGTAATCGGACACTCCTACGGCGGCCTCTGCGCGATTGAAGCCGCCTTGCTTACAGCAAATCTCCGCCGGCTGGTTCTCTACGAGGGGGTACCTCTCCGCGGAGCGGAGCTTTACACACCTGGCATCGTCGAGCGGCTCGAAGAATTGCTCAAGGCCGGAGACGTGGAGGGTATGTTGGTGGCCATGTATCACGATGTGGTCAAGATGCCGCCCGAGGAAATCGAGCTCTTGCGTTCCCAGCGAGACGCATGGGCTGTACGGCTAGGGAATGCGCCCACCATACCTCGTGAGATTAGGACGGAGCAGGGCTATACCTTCGAGCCCGAACGATTCAGGAGTATGCGGACGCCAACTCTTCTGATGGTAGGCAGCAACAGCCCGCACCGCGAGCTTGAGCACGCTAATGGTATAGCCGACACACTGCCGAACGCACAGGTGGTAATTCTGCCCGGGCAGCAGCATGTCGCCATGCACACGGCACCGGAGGTCTTTGTGAGTCAGGTTGTGCAATTTTTAGAAAAATGATTCGGCGGATTTTCTCAAACTTGTTTGTTGCAGCCCCGAGGCTTTCAAAGTAAGTTTGTTGAGTAGCGGGATTTACTGTGGAGCGGCTTGTTTATCGCACTCTTCACAGACGTGGCCTCCCCTCCGGGAGGCCACTGTGCTGTGCAGGACACAGCCATCAAGTTGGTAAAGAGCTCAATGATTATGAAGAGTGCTTTAGAAGTCTCACGTGTGCACCGATTTCTTGATTGCAGATCGCTACCAACACGCCGAACGCTTAAGCCATCAAGAGCGGGATGGTAGCGGGCGCCTGGGCCCCCACCACCTCACCCAAGAGCATGTGCGGGGTAACCTGCTGCACCCGAACCTGGTACAGGCCCGGTCGGGGCGCCTGGGCCGCGGGCACCAGGGTGGGGTGGTTGCCGCGGGTGTGGCCTTCGGCGAAGCTATCGTCCTTGGCGACCCCGCGCACCAGCACCTCAACGGTCTGGCCCACCCAGCGCTGGTTCTGCCGGTAGCTCCAGTCCTTTTGCTTCTCAATCAGGCGCTGAAGCCGCTCGACCTTGACCTCGCGGGGCAGATCCTGGAAGTGTTTGTAGCTGGGGGTGCCGGGGCGGGGGGAGTAGATGAACATGTAGGCGCTGTCGTAGCGCACCTCGTCGTAGAGTGAAAGGGTCTCCTGGAAGTCTTCCTCGGTCTCGCCGGGAAAGCCCACGATAATGTCGGTGGAGAGCACAACATCCGGCATGGCCTCGCGGATGGCCCGGATGCGGTCGAGGTACCACTCCCGCCGGTACTCCCGCCCCATGCGGCGCAGCACCCGATTCGAGCCGGACTGCACCGGCAGGTGGATGTAGCGGCATACTTCGGGGGTTTCGGCCATGGCGGCGATCACGTCGTCGGTGAAGTTGACCGGGTGGCTGGTGGTGAACTTGATGCGGGGAATGCCTACCTGGGCCACCAAGCGCAACAGCTCGGCGAAGCTGGGGAAGCCCGGCTGGTCTTTGCCGTAGGAGTTGACGTTCTGGCCCAGCAGGGTGACCTCGAGCACCCCGCTGGCCTTGAGCTGCTCCACCTCGCGCAGAATCAGGTCGGGGTGGCGGCTCACCTCGGGGCCGCGGGTGGTGGGCACGATGCAGTAGGTGCAGTGGTGGTTGCAGCCCCTGATGATGCTCACAAAGGCCGATAGGGCCCCTTGGGGGGCAGGGGGCAGGTGATGGGTCAGCTCTTCGCGGAAGCTAAGGTCCCAGAAGCGGCTTTTGGCTTCCAGGGCTTTGCCGATCTCGGTCAGGGCGCCAGGGCCCAAGAGCACGTCCACCTCGAACTTGCGGGCCATCTGCTGGCCCTCCTCGAGCTGGGCCAGGCAGCCCATCATGCCCACCATCAGGGGACGCTTTTCTTTCTCTTTGCGCAGTTCGCCCAAGAGCGAGCGCACCTTTTCGACGGGCTTGCCCCGCACCGCACAGGTGTTAATCAGCACAAAATCGGCTTCCCGCCAGGTATCCACAAACTCCGCACCCAGCGACACTAGCTCGCTTCGCACGAGATGGGTGTCGTATTCGTTCATCTGGCAGCCATAGGTGATGATGTTTGTCTTCATGTAAACCTCTGGGCCGACCGGAGGGATTCCGGGGCTCCGCAAGGTATCAGTGTAGCAAATGGCAGGGGCTATGCCTGCAAACCTTCCTGAATTAGCCGCATCAGCCGGGGCTCCTCGTGGGGGATGTTCTCCCGCAGGCGCGCGGCGGCCACAATCGGCATCCAGGCGCGAAGCTGGGCCATATCGAGCCCGGAAAAGTTTTGGTAGTGCTCGAGGTAGGTCTGATAAAACAGCTCTCGCTGCCGCAGGATATCTTCTCGTCCCGGCAGATCGGGCGGAAGCTCGCTGTGTAGCATCAGCAGGGTGGTTCGGGCGATGTCGGCCATAGGGTTGCCCCGCGTCGCATTGGGCCAGTCCACCACAAACACGCCCTTCTCCCCCACCAGTACGTTTTCGGGGTGAAAGTCGCCATGGCAGAGCGCGCTTCCGTCGGGCAACTGCTGCAGGTGTTGCAGCAAAGCCTCCCGCTGGGCCTCTGGCAGCCGACAGGCCTGGATTCGTTGAATAAGGTGCAGCCGCTGGGAAGGCAGGTGTCCGGCAGCCTTGCTGTGCAGCTGGCGGTGCAAGGTCCCCAGCATCTGGGCAGCAAAGCGCAGTCGGTCGGGGTTGGCCTGGATGTATTCGGTCAGGGGAACCCCCCGAATCCACTCGAGCACCAGCCCCCACCGCCCCTCAAACTCGAGCACATCCTCTACCCTGGGCAATGGGGCACCCAGAAGCCAGACCTGCTGGGTAAGGCGGGCTTCTAGCTCGGCATCCTCTTGCGAAAACTCTGGCCAGAACAGTTTGAGCACATAGCCGTCGGCCCAGGCAAACACCTCAGCCTCGCGCCCCTGTCCCAGCCGCATCAGCAACATCAATTCACAGCATACCCATTTGCCCGCGCGCCTCCAAACAGCAAAACCAGGCAGTGGCCATATTTTGGTAGCTGGCATCTAAACCCAGGCCCAATCGCTTGACGTTTGGTATACCAAACTTTATACTTTGGGCGATGCCGACTCGGGTAAAGCAGCCCCTACTAAGCCCCGCTTCAGGGGTCTAGTTGCTGTACCGCACGACCCCAGGGCTAAAGCCGCTGGGGGTTTTTTTGAGGCGCACAAAAAAGGAGAGAGCTTCCATGGGCAAAAGTCTGTACGAGAAAGTTTGGGAGAGCCACGCCATTCGCACCCTGCCCAACGGGCAGACCCAGCTTTTCATTGACACCCACCTGATCCACGAGGTCACCAGCCCCCAGGCCTTCGGTATGCTGCGCGACCTGGGCCTCAAGGTGCGCTTCCCCGACCGCACCTTTGCCACCGTAGACCACATCGTGCCCACCCACTCCCTGCTCGAGCCCTTCGAAGACCCCCAAGCCGACGAGATGATCCGGCAGCTTCGCAAAAACGTGCAGGACTTTGGCATTACCTTCTTCGACGTGAACTCGGGGCAGCAAGGCATCGTGCACGTGATTGGCCCCGAAAACGGCATCACCCAGCCCGGCATGACCATCGCCTGCGGCGACTCCCACACCTCGACCCACGGGGCTTTTGGGGCGATTGCCTTCGGCATTGGCACCACCCAGGTGCGCGATGTGCTGGCCACCCAGACCATGGCCGTCAGCAAGCTCAAGGTGCGGCGCATCAACGTAAACGGCCAGCTTCGCCCAGGGGTCTACGCCAAGGACGTGATTCTGCACATCATCAAAGCGCTGGGCGTAAACGGGGGCATCGGCTATGCCTACGAGTACGGCGGTAGCGTATTCGATAACTTCAGCATGGAAGAGCGCATGACGGTCTGCAACATGAGCATCGAGGGCGGGGCCCGCATCGGCTATGTGAACCCCGACCAGACCACCTTCGACTACCTCAAAGGCCGCCCCTATGCCCCTAAGGGTGCGGCCTGGGACGAAGCGGTACAGCGCTGGAGGGCCCTGGCCTCCGACCCCGACGCCCACTACGACGACGTGGTCAACATCCGGGCCGAGGACATCGCCCCCACCGTAACCTGGGGCATCAACCCCGGCCAGGGCTGCGCCATCACCGAGCGGGTGCCCGACCCGGCCCTTTACCCCGAAGCCGAACGCTCCGCATTGGAAGAGGCCCTCAAACACATGAAACTGAAGCCCGGCCAGCCCATCAAGGGGGTAAAGGTGGATGTGGCCTTTTTGGGAAGCTGCACCAACGGGCGCATCTCCGACTTCCGCGAGGCCGCCAAGTACCTCAAAGGCCGCAAAGTGGCCCCAGGGGTGCGGGCCATTGCAGTTCCGGGCTCGCAACAGGTGGCCCGGCAGTGCGAGGAGGAGGGCATTGCCGAAATCTTCCGCCAGGCCGGGTTTGAATGGCGGGGTGCGGGCTGTTCGATGTGCCTGGCTATGAACCCCGACAAGCTGGTGGGGGATGAGCTGTGCGCCTCGAGCTCCAACCGCAACTTTAAAGGCCGTCAGGGTAGCGCCACTGGCCGCACTGTGTTGATGTCGCCGGTGATGGTGGTGGCGGCAGCGGTTACGGGCCAGGTAAGCGACGCCCGGGAAGTGTTCGGCGTGGGCGAGCGGGTGGGGGCGTAGGCCTAAAGGGGAGGTTTGTTTGTCCACGATGGAGTTAATTCGCGGGGTGGCACTGGTGGCAGCCTCGGTGCTGCTGTCCATCGCTACGCTGGGGCTCTGGCTCGGCAACCTGCAAACCAACCCGCTCATAAGTTGGGTGGTTTTTGTGCTGGGGTTTGCCCTGTGCGCTGCGGCGGCCATCATCGGGGTCTGGAGCATCCTGGGCTTTTTCAGAGACAAGGAGGGCAAGTAAATGGCTTTAGAACCAATCAAACAGGTACAGGGAAGGGCCGTGTATATCCCCGGCAACGACATCGATACCGATCGCATCACCCCGGCGCGCTACCTGAAGGTGGTGACCTTTGACGGGCTGGGCGAGGCTTTGTTCTACGACGAGCGCTTCAACCCCGACGGCTCGGAGAAGCCCCACCCCTTGAACGACCCCCGCTTCAAAGGGGCTACCATCATGCTGGTGGGGGCCAACTTTGGCTGTGGCAGCAGCCGCGAGCACTCGCCCCAGGCCATTTACCGGGCGGGCTTCCGCGCTCTGGTTGGGGAGAGCTTCGCGGAGATTTTCTTCGGCAACGCCACCGCCCTCTCGATGCCTTGTGTTACTGCCCCAAGGGGCGATATCGAGAGGCTGGCAGAGGCCATCGAGCAAGACCCCAGCCTCGAGGTCACGGTGGATGTGGAGCGGCTCGAGGTGCGCTACGGCAACGCCTCTTTCAAGGTAAACCTGCCCGCCACCGCACAAAAAGCCCTGGTGGAAGGCCGCTGGGACCCCATCGCCGACCTGCTGGAAGCCGGGGAGCTGCTCGAGCAAGCCTCGGCCCGGCTGCCCAAGGCCACCCGCCAATAGGTTCCCTCTCCCCCAAGAGGAGAAGGAGCTAATAAGGAGAACCATGCCCAAAATTGCACTACTTCCCGGTGACGGTATCGGCCCCGAAGTAACCTATGCCGCCGTAGATGTTTTGAAGGCCGCCGACCAGGTCTATGGTTTGAACCTCGAGTTCGAGGCTTTTGCCTTTGGCGGCAACGCCATTGACGCCTATGGCGAGCCTTTTCCCGAGGTAACCCAGCAGGGCTGCCTGGCTGCCGACGCCATCCTGCTGGGGGCCATCGGCGGGCCTAAGTGGGACAATGTGGCCCGCCACCTGCGGGCCGAGACCGGCCTGCTGGCCCTGCGTAAAGCCCACGGCCTGTTTGCCAACCTGCGGCCCGCCAAGGTGCTGCCTGGCCTCGAGCATCTTTCCCCCCTCAAGCCCGAGATTGCCCGGGGGGTGGATGTGCTGGTGATCCGCGAGCTGACCGGCGGGATTTACTTTGGCGAGCCGCGCGGCATGAGCGAGGCCGAGGGCTGGAACACCGAGCGCTACAGCAAGCTCGAGGTCGAGCGCATCGCCCGGGTGGCCTTCGAGGCCGCCCGCAAGCGGCGGGGCCAGGTGTGCAGCGTGGACAAAGCCAACGTGCTCGAGGTCGGCGAGTTCTGGCGCAAGACCGTAGACGAGGTGCACCGGCACTACCCCGAGGTGGCCCTGGAGCACCAGTACGTGGACGCCATGGCCATGCACCTGGTCACCCGGCCCAGCCGGTTTGATGTGGTGGTAACGGGCAACATCTTTGGCGACATCCTCTCCGACCTGGCCAGCGTGCTGCCCGGCTCGCTGGGCCTCTTGCCCTCGGCCAGCCTGGGCGAAAAAACCCCCCTGTTCGAACCTGTCCACGGCTCCGCCCCCGATATCGCCGGCAAGGGCATCGCCAACCCCACCGCGGCCATTCTGTCGGCGGCCATGTTGCTGACCCATGCGCTGGGCCGCCCCGAGGTGGCCCGGCAGGTCGAGGAAGCCGTTACGCTGGCCCTCTCCGCCAACCCCACGCCCGACCTGGGCGGTACGGCCAGCACCCAGGCCTTCACCCAGCAGGTCGTCGAGGCTTTGCAAAGGGTCGCGGCCTGAAAGTCTGTGGGGAAAGCCGCCCTGTCTCAGTCCGCATGGCCCTGGCGATTTGAAGCAATAAAGCGTATACAAGGAATATGAAGCTAAAAGGACAGACCTTCATCATTACCGGAGCCAGCCGGGGCATTGGCGAAGCCCTGGCCCTCGAGCTTGCCAAAGCCGGGGCCAACCTGGTTATTGGGGCCCGCAACCCGAAGGCCCTCGAGTTCGTGCGCGACGAGGTGCGCGGCCTGGGTGTGCGCTGCGAGTCGGTGGCGGGAAGCGCCGCCGATAGCGTCGTGGCCGAGGCCCTGGTGCAGGAGGCCCTGCGGCTGGGCAACTTTGTGGGCTTTATCCACAACGCCGGCGTGCTGAATGCAGGCCCACTGGCCTACGAGCTCATCGAGGCCCAGTACGACGAAATCATGGAGTCCAACGTCAAGGTCGGCTACCAACTGGCCCGCTTTGCCTACCCCCACCTGATAAAGCAGCCGGGCAGCGTTGCGGTCTTTCTGGGTTCCGGTGTGGCCGAGCACAACATACCCGGCATGGGCATCTATGCCATCGCCAAAGCTGCCGAGGAACACCTGGCCCGGCAACTGGCAATAGAAGCCCCCGAGGTCACCTGTTTCACCTTCCGGCCCGGCATCGTCGAGACCGAGATGCAGCGGCAGCTTCGCGAGGCCCAGGGTAGCGCCAGCGAGACCCTGCGGCCCCTGTTCCGCGGATACCAGAGCCAGGGGCGCGTCCTCACCCCCGAGCAGTCGGCCAGGGCCCTGGTGCGCCTCCTCGAGGGCGACCCCCGGCGCTACCACGGTAAGATAGCTTCGGTACACGATTCTTAGACACAAACCCCAAGTTCCTAAACCCACAGAGGCACCTATGCGTTCGGACATCATCAAAAAAGGCCCTCAACAAGCCCCCGCCCGGGCCATGCTGCGTGCGGTGGGCATCGGCGACGAAGAGTTCAAGATTCCCTGGGTGGGCATCGTAAACACCTGGACCGAAGGGATGCCCTGCAACTTTCACCTGCGCGACCTGGCCGCTGACCTCAAGATTGGGGCCAAAGAGGCCGGCTTCCAGACCTTCGAGTTTGGCGCCCCGGCCATCTCCGACGGCATCAGCATGGGTACGGTGGGCATGCGGGCCTCGCTGGTAAGCCGCGAAGTGATCGCCGATTCGATTGAGCTGATCGCCCAGGGCTACCTCTACGACGGCATGATAGCGCTGGTGGCCTGCGACAAGACCAACCCGGGGGCCATGATGGGGGTCATCCGGGCCGACGTGCCCAGCCTGGTGCTGTATGGCGGCTCCATCGCGCCGGGAATTCTGCACGGCAAAAAGCAGACCGTGGTCTCGGTCTTCGAGGCGGTGGGGCAGTATGCTGCCGGCCAGATCAGTGAAGAAGAGCTGGCCGAGGTCGAGCGCACCGCCATCCCCGGCCCCGGGGCCTGCGGAGGGCAGTACACCGCCAACACCATGGCCATGATCCTGGAGGTGATGGGCTTCTCGCCCGTCGGCTACAACGCCATACCGGCCATCGTGCCGGAGAAGAAGGAGGCCGGGCGGCGGGCCATGCACATCCTGGCCGAGGCCATCAAAGCTGGCCGCACCCCCAAGAGCTTCCTGACCAAAAAGAGCTTCACCAACGCCATCGCCGCGGTGGCGGCCACCGGCGGCTCCACCAATGCGGTGCTGCACCTGCTGGCCATCGCCCGCGAGGCGGGCATTAAGCTCACCCTGGAGGAGTTCGACAAAATCTCGCGCAAAACCCCAGTAATTGCCGATATGCGCCCCTGGGGGCAGTACACCGCCTGGGAGCTGTGGGAGGCCGGGGGCATTCCACTGGTGATCCGCCGCCTGATTGAGGGCGGGCTGATTGACGGCGACCAGATGACCATTACCGGCAAGACCCTGTGGCAGGAAACCAAAAACGCCAGAGAAACCAAAGGCCAGAAGGTGGTGGTGAAGGTCGAAAAAGCCTTCAAACCAGAGGGTGGCCTGCGGGTGCTGAAGGGCTCACTGGCCCCAGACGGGGCAGTGCTCAAGCTGGCCGGAACCGAGACCAAAGTACACCGGGGGCCGGCCCGGGTCTTCGATGGGGAGCAGGGGGCCATGAAGGCCGTGCTCAAGAAGCAGATCAAACCCGGCGACGTGGTGGTGATCCGCTACGAAGGCCCCAAAGGCGCACCTGGCATGCCGGAGATGCTCTCGGTCACCTCGGCGTTGGTGGGCGAGGGGCTGGGGCCTTATGTGGCCCTGGTCACCGATGGGCGCTTTAGCGGCGGCACCAAGGGCCTGATGATCGGCCACGTGGCCCCCGAGGCCCAGGTGGGCGGCCCTATTGCGCTGGTTAAGGAAGGCGACATCATCTCGATTGACTGCGACCGGGGGATTTTGAACCTGGAGGTCTCGGAAAAGGAGCTCGCCAAACGGGCCAAAGCCTGGAAACCCCCCAAGCCCCACTACAAGAGCGGCCTGTTTGCCCGCTACGCCGCACTGGTGAGCAGTGCGCGGGAAGGGGCGGTGCTCGAGCTGCCGTAGTGCGAGGGGCGATAACAAAAAGACCCGCATCAAACTCGAGGGCTGGCTCGAGCATATTGCCATCCATGAACGCAAAATCACCGAAGAGCTGGCCAAGCCAGAGCCCAACATGGGGCTTGTAGTACACTGGGAGTCGGAGATAAGAGCCGCCATGAAAATGGTTGTTCGATTGCAGAAGCGCCTTCCAGGAGGCAAGAAATGACCATTGTCCACAGCCTCGAGCAAATCAGGGCCAGCAATATAACCTTGCTCGAAGAACTCGGCGAGCATGCTGAGGCGTATTTGCAGATTTTGCGGGAGTGGAAAGCAAATCCTACGGTCGAACTCCGCGCCAAGCTCGAGGTGGCAGCTTCCATTCTCAAGAGCCATGCTGAAATTCTCGAGTCGAGCCTCGAGCTCGAGGATGAGCTAAGCGATGAAGAGTAGGCTCGAGGTCTTTACCGCCTAATGTAGAAGCCACCGGCGCTGCGCGATAAATCCGCGCAGCGTCCGTGTGCACTGCCCAGTTGGGTTTTTAGTTTTTATTGTAGCCAAAAGCATTTGTTTGCAGCACTCTCTCCCAGTATTGCTCTCGGTTTTGAATTACTTGGTCGTCTGTCCTCATTGACCTTGAGCCCTTCTAAAGCCCTCAACGCCTCTGTCCGGCTTTCCGCCCGGTACACCCGCTCGAGGCCATCTGCAAAGCGTCCGTCAACCCAGTCCACCGCGCCATGCAAGCGAACCCGCGCATGCAGGTACACCACCACTTTGTTTCCATTCAACCGTGGCTCACCATGACCACCACGCTTCCCCGTTTGCGCCCGGTCTCCACGTAGCGGTGGGCTTCGGCGATCTGCTCGAGCGTGTAGCGGCGGTCTATCACCGGCTTCAAGCTGCCTTCCTGGGCCAGTTTTGCCAGAAAACGCAGGTCCTCAACCCGCTCAGAAGCTGGGCCGGCGACCACCTTTTTGCCGCTTACTGCCGATTCCCAGGGGGCCAGGAGCATCTGCCACAACGTAGCCAGCACCAAGAGCAACCGTCCGCCCCTGCCCAGCGAGCCCCGGCTACGCTTGAAAGGCGCCGTGCCCACGGTGTCCACGATTACGTCGTAGGTATGGCCGCTGGCGCTAAAGTCTTCTTTGGTGTAGTCAATCACCCGCACCGCGCCCAGCGAGCGCACCAACTCGGCGTTCGCCCGCTGCACACGGCGCTCACTTCGGCCCCCATGTGTCGCGCGAGCTGCATGGCGGCCACCCCCACCGCCCCCGAGGCGCCATTGACCAGCACCTTGTCCCCGGCCTTAAGGCCACCCCGCCGCAAGAAGTCCAGCGCGGTGGTACCGCCAAACGGAAGGGCAGCGGCCTCCTCGTAGCTCAGGTTGGGTGGAATCAGGGCCAGCGCCCCGTTCTCCGGAAGACACTTGTACTCTGCGTGTGCGCCCATTCCGAAGCCATCCATCCCGAATACCCGGTCGCCCACCCTGAACTGCGTGACGTTTTTGCCCACCGCCTCAACCTCGCCGGCAAACTCGCTGCCCAGCACGGTCTGCCTCGGACGTACCACCCCCATGGCCAGGCGGATCATCAGGCCGAAACCCGCCGGCACCTTCAGGCTGCGTACCCGGCAGTCGCCAGAAGTGACGGTGGTGGCATGAATCTTGACCCTTACTTCATGATCCTTGGGGGTCGGCTTGGGCAGTTCGGTTAGTTTCAGAACCTCGGGCGGGCCGTATATCTCGCGCACGACGGCCTTCATGGTGCTTTGTTGTGCCGAGCGGTCCACTTTGATGGGGGTTTGTTGGGCGGCTGTTTTCATTTTTGGGCTCCCACCTTACGTTGTAAGGTAATGGAACAAGATTAGCCTTACATTGTAAGATTGTCAATAGAGGAGCTGCCCGATGTCCAAAAAAAGCCCCAAAGTGCAAAGCGCTAAGCCCCCGCCCAGGGCCAGGTTGAGCCGTGAGGCGGTGCTGCAGAAAGCCCTCGAGGTCGCCGACCAGGAAGGTATCGAGGCCCTTACCATGCGCCGCCTGGCCCGGGAGCTGGGCGTGGAAGCGATGTCGCTTTATTACCATTTCGCCAGCAAAGATAGGCTCTTGGACGGGATGATTGACCGGGTATTCGCCGAGATCGAGCTGCCCCCCCAGGGCAGTTGGAAAAGCCGGCTGCGGGCTCGAGCCGCCTCTGCCAGGGCTGCCCTGCTGCGCCACCGCTGGGCGCTGGGGCTGATGGAGTCGCGCACCTCGCCCGGCCCCGCCACCCTGCACCACCACAACGCGGTGCTGGGGTGCTTGCGCACCAATGGCTTTTCGGTCGCAGCAGCCGCCCACGCCTATTCGCTCTTGGATAGCTACGTGTATGGTTTTGTCTTGCAGCAGCTCAATCTGCCCTTCAACCGCTTCGAGGAGGCCGGTTCCGCCGCGGACAGCATCATGGCAGAGGTGGCGGCGGGCGATTACCCCTACCTGGTCGAGATGGCCACCGAACATGTGCTGAGGCCGGGCTACGACTACGGTGAGGAGTTTGAAATCGGCCTCGAGCTGGTGCTGGATGGGCTCGAGCGCCTGCGCAACGAAGCGTGAGCCAGTGGCCGGGTCATGGAGTCGCCTATACGCAATCGGCAAAAGCCCTTAGGCTAGAGCCGATGGATTGGCTCGACAACGTTCGCATTGTGCTGGTAGGCAGTCAGGAACCTATGAACGTGGGGGCGGCGGCCCGTGCGATGCAAAACTTTGGCATATCGGACCTGTGGCTGGTAGCGCCAGAGCCGCGGGTGCGTGAGGATCTGGCCCAACACCCCGAGGGATCGATGGCCTACCGCCTGGCGGTGCATGCCGAGGAAGTGCTGGACAATATGAAGATTGTGGATAGCCTGCCTGAAGCGGTGGCCGATACCTGGCTGGTGGTGGGCACCACGGTGCGCGAAAGGGAGATTTATACCGGGCCGGTGGTAGAACCCAAGCCAATGGCAAAGCGCATAGCCGAGGTTGCGCCACAGGGCAGGGTGGCCGTGGTGTTCGGGCGCGAGGCCTCGGGCCTGACCACCGCCGAGATAGACCTTTCCCAGCTCATCGTGCGTATCCCCACCTCACCCAAGCAACCCAGCCTGAACCTGGCCCAGGCGGTTTTATTGCTGTGCTATGAAATTTTTGGCGCTGCCACCACACCACCCACGCCCAGCCAGACCCCGCTCGCCACGCAAGAAGCCCTGCAACAGCTCTTCGACGATCTGAGCGAGTACATTTTGCGCATCGGATTTACCGATGAAAAGCGCCTACCCTACGCGGTCAGGCGGTTTCGTCGGCTGCTTCACAAAGCCCGTCTGACCCCCGGTGAGGTTCAGCTCCTGCGGGGATTCCTGCATCAAAGCCGCTGGTATGCCCAGCACGGCAAGCGCAAAAAAGACCCCGTGGAGTAGTGCCAGAGCTGACCACCATCGGCCCCAGCAAGAAAGGCGCATAAGGCTTTGATGCAGCCCCTATCGCACTCTTCACAGGACACAGCAGTAAAGTTGGTAAGAGGCTCAAGGACTGTGAAGAGCGCTCTATAATCTTTTGTCATGGAACCCACCCCCAGCTTATATCGTCTGATCAAGCTATACCGGCTAATTCTGCCGCTGGCGATTGCGCTGGTGGTGGTGCTTTTTGAGCTTTCCCTCGAGCCCTACCAGGGCCAGCCGGTGGCTTTCTGGCTACGGATGGGCTTTTATGGCCTGGTGGGGCCGCTGGTTACCTGGATGACCCTGGAATGGATCGCCCAGCAGGTGCAAGACCGCGAGCGGGTTCAGCTTGCGCTGGAGGTAGCCAACCAGCGGTTAAAAGCCATCGGCAGCATCCTCAAGCGGGCCTCGGCTGCCGATAACCTCGAGCAAGCCCTGGCCTCGGTGGTGCAGGAGGTGGCCCAGGCCCTGGGCATGGAGGCCTCGCTGACCCTCGAGGGGGTGCGGGCCACCTCGCCCGGCTTCAAGGCGGGGTCGGGGCCTTTGTACGAGGTGCCGCTACCGGGCCTGGAAGGGAGGCTCGAGGTGATCCTGCCCCGGCCTCTTTCGAGCGAGGAGCAGGGTTTCCTGGAAGTGCTGGTGGCCGAAGTGGCCGGGGCGCTGGACTCGGTACGCGCCCGCAGCCGCGATCTGCTCACCCTCTACGAGGTAGACCAGGCCCTCAGGGCCGAGGCCAATCTGGGCCGACTGCTGGAGCGCCTAATGGACCGTATCCTGGCCTGGGCCGGGGCCAGCGGGGGCGGGGTCTTGTTGCTGGACGAAGAGAACTTTTTGCAGCCGCAGGTGCTGCGCAACCTCGAGCTGCCCCTTTACGCCTTCATGCCCGAACAGCGCTGGAAAGAAGCCCTACAAACGCCGGTTTTTGTACGGGACAACCTGCTGGCAGTGCCCCTGCGCGAGCAGTCGGCCATCGGGCTGCTGTTGGTACAGGGCGAGGCCGAAAACCTGCGCCAGCGGCTGCCCTTTCTGCGCTTTCTGGCCGCCCAGGTCACCCTGGCCGTGCGCAACGCCCAGGCCTACCTGCGGGCCGAGGAGCTGGCCCTCACCGAGGAACGCAACCGCATAGCCCGCGAGATCCACGACGGCATCGCCCAGGCCCTGGCGTTTATGGCCCTCAAACTCGACCTTTCCGAGCGACTCCTGGCAACCGACCCAGAACGGGCCAAAGAAGAGCTGCAGCAGGTCAAAGAGACCCTGCGAAGCCAGATTCGTGAGGTTCGGCGCAGTATCTTTGCCCTAAGGCCCATCGACTTAGAACGCTACGGCTTTCTGGAGTCGGTACGGCGCTATGCCAGCGCTTTTGCCGAGCAAGCCGGCTTCCGGGTGCGCCTGAGTCTGCCAGAAAAAATCGAGCTGTCCCAGGCTTCCGAGCTGGTCTTTTTCAGGGTTTTGCAGGAAGCCCTGACCAACGCCGCCAAGCACGGCAGGCCGGGGCTGGTGCAGGTCAGGCTCACACCGCTGGGCGAACGGGGCGGTGTGCTGGAGATCAGCGATAACGGAAAGGGCTTCAAGGCCAACGCCAGAGCCGGTGGAATGGGCGGGTTTGGCCTGACCCAGATGCGCGAGCGGGTGGAAGCGCGGGGCGGGCGCTTCGAGGTCGAGTCGGCGGAGGATAAAGGCACCACCGTAAGGGCCGAGCTGCCTTTTTGATAGTGGCCCTCAGCAACAGTCGATGGCGCCGCCAAAAGCATCCGTAGGGGCGCACCATACGCCCCTACGACAACGCTGGCCTTTTGTACCTGGAGCGCTACTGCACCTTCAGGGTGATGGTGGTGAGCGGAGGTTCGCTCTCGGGCCGGCCCGTCTCGCGCACCTCGTAGGTGACTTCGCCAGGGCCGGGGTCAGAGAGGTAGCTCCAGCCGCAGGCCGCGCTCAGGGCGATCTCTTTGCGGCCAACAGTCCGCTCGCCTCGCTTTATCACAATGGTGTAGCTGCTGGCCGAACCCACCCCACCAAAGCGGAAGGGCCTCGAGACGGTTCCGCCGGCCTGTAGGTTGGAGAGGGCAAAGTCCAGATTGCAGGCAGTCCCGGCCTGGGCCTCGGGTACCTGCAAGGAGATGCGGGTGCCCGAAGCGGCCCCTTCGGCCCGCACCTCATACACCCGGGTTCCGCTTGGGGGAGGCGGGACATTCAGGCGCCACTGTCCGTTGGCATCGGCAGTGACTCGGCCCAGGCTGGCCCCGTCCTCGAAGATTTCCACCGTCTGGTTGGGCTGGGCCACACCCTGGAGGACAAAACCAGCGGCTGATACCAAGGCTCCGTCGGTAAGCGCAGCAAAAGCAGGTTCCCTCGGAAGTGTGGTGCTCACGCGGATGCTGGCTCCGGTCATCTGCCCGGGGCGGCGGGCCTCGTAGGTATGTGCACCAGCAGTTAGGGCCGAGGCCGGGAGCGGGAAGCTCCAGCGCCCATCGGGGCCTACCGTAACAGTACCGAGGGGGTTGCCGTTGTCGAAGAGCTCGAGGGTCTCCCCAGGTTTACCAGCGCCCTGGAGGGTATAGCTTCCAGCGACCAGGGTCGCGCCAGCCGTAGGTGCCGTGATGGTAACGGCCGCTACCGCTGGGGCCAAACCGGTGCTAAAGGCCCGCAAGCCCAGTCCAGGCAAAACCGATAGCAGGCCAAGCAGGGCCATCGCCCCCACCAGCATCCCCAGCGCAGGCAGGCCTGTCCGCGCTGCCGGGGCCATCAGAGCCTGGGTAATGCCCAATGGGGCCGCCGCCACCGGAATGCCCGGGGCTTCCGAGCTACCAAACTGGGCCAGGGCCGCCTCGGCCTCGCGGTCTTCGGCTTCCTGGGTTGGGGTGGGCTTGCTAAAAACCAGGAAGAAGGTTTTTAGGTAGTAGTAAGCCCCAATGGCCGAGGTGATGAGCGCCAGCACCACCAGCCCATAGAACCCTGCCCTGGCCGCCTCCTGAAAAACCAGGTACTTGGCCCAAAACCCAGCCAGCGGGGGCAGCCCCAGCACCGAGAGGATGCCAAGGCCCATCGCCCCGCCCAGCAGGGGCTTGCGGTACCACAGACCCCGCAGGCGTTCCAGCGGCACCTCCTGGTTGGAAAGCATCGAGAGCACCGCAAAGATGAGGCCCGTGGCCAGCCCGTAGGTCAGCAGGTAGAAGGGAATGGTGGCCTGCCCGGTAGGGCCAAAGAGCCCCAGCCCGATGTAGCCGGCATTGGCAATGGAAGAGTAGGCAAAAAGCCGCTTGGCTTCGGTCTGCGACAAGGCCCCCAGGTTGCCAAAGAGGGTGGTGAGGGCAATCAGCGCGGCCATCCCGATGCCCCAGGCTTCCAGGCCTTCCGGGGTGAAGATGCGTAGCATGGCTGCAAAGACCGCTGCTTTTACCGCCGTAGCCATGAACAGCGTAACCACCGTGGGGCTACCCTGGTACACATCGGGCGACCACCACTGGAAGGGCACCATGGCGGTCTTGAAGGCAAAAGCCGCCATAATCAAGAACAGGCCTGCCAGGTACAGCGGCCCAGAGCCCGTTGCCCCTGCCATAAAGCTGCCGGTAGCGCCAAAGTAAAGCGCAATCCCATAGAGGAACATGGCCGCGCCCAGCGCCCCCAGCAAGAAATATTTCAGGCCCGCCTCGAAGCCTTTCTCGTCGCGCTGCCAGGTCGCCAGGACATACAGGGGCAGCGAAAACACCTCCAGCGCAATTACCAAGACCACCAGGTTGGGGCTGCTGGCCATGATGTGCATCCCGGCTACGGCGTAGAGCACCAGCAGCGGAAACTCAAACTTTTTGGCAGGCCCTAGCAGCAAGGTCCACAAGCCCCCCAGAATAGCCACCAGGGTAAGGCCTCGCGCCAGGGTGTCAGAGCGGTACAGCCCGCCAAAGGCTTCCAGGGTCTCTCCCCATCCCACCACACAGAACAGGCCCGCCAACCCCAGGCCCGCCACCGTAATCCAGCGGTTGGCCTCCCTCGAGATCACAAAGGCCAGCAGCGAGAGCACCGTGGCGAAGCCAGCCAGGATGTATAGGGTTAGCATGCGCCACCTCCTTGCATACGGTCAAAGCTCAGGCCTCGAAGGTAACCGTTCTTGGTGCCCCTCAGCTTTCGGCTTTCGGTTCTCGACCAACCCTCTCGATAGGCAACACACCCGCACCTCATGATGCACCCCCGAACAGCGCGGCAATAGCCCTGCCCAAGGGCTCCAAATACGCCGTGAAGAGTTTTGGATACAGTCCCATCAAAAGCAGCACCCCTACCGTTACAGCAGCAAAACCCCACTCGCGGGTGTCCATATCAGGCACAGCCTGGGCCTGGGGGGTTTCCTGGAAAAGCTTCTGGTACGCCGTGAGGGCATAAGCCGCTGCTGCAATAACCGCCAGGAAGGCCAAAAAGGTAAGCCAGGGTGAAACCTGGTAAGCCCCCAGCAAAACCATCAGCTCGCCAGGGAAGCCCGATAACCCCGGTAGCCCAATCATGGCCATCAGGATGAACATACCCAACACGTAAAGCGCCGGGGTGTGCTTGGCAAGACCGCGTACCGGGGCCACCTCGAGGCTCCCGGTTCGCTTATATACCAGGCCCACAAACAGGAACATAGCCGAGCCATAAACCATCGAAGCACCCAACAAATACAGCGCTCCTACCGTGCCTTCCATGTTTCCACTAAATAAACCCAACGCCCCGATGCCCATGTGCGAGACCCCTGCATAGGCCAGCAGGGTTTTCCAGTCAGGTGCACTGAACGCCACCCAGGCCGCATAGAGCGCACCAAAAGCCGCCAGGAACAACATCAGCCCCTGCCACTGCTCGAAGCCCTCGGGCATCAGCGGGATGGCCCACTTGAAAAAAGCAAAAATGCCCACCTTGTAGAGCGTACCCATGGCGTCGGCCAGGCCCGAGGGGTGGTTTTGCTGGTGGAAGCTAGGCAGCCAGGCATGCAGCGGGAAAAGCGGGGTTTTGACCGCCAGCGCTATCAAAAAGCCCAGAAAAGCCAGCACTGCGGTTTGTCCGCTAAGGGGACGGGCCACCAGGTCGGTGTAGAGGAAGCTATCGGCCCCTCCCAAAAAGCGCACCGCAAAGATTGCGGCCAGCATGGGTAGCGAACCCACCAGGGTAAACAGCGCAAAGGTGTAGATGGCCCGCAGCCGGTCGGGCCCTCCGTAGAACCACAGCATCAGGAGGGCGGGAATCAGGGTGGCCTCGAAGAAGGCGTAGAACAAAACCAGGTCTTGGGCCGCAAAAATGCCCAGCAAACCGGTCTGCATCATCAGGGCCAGGGCCAGAAAGCGCACCGGCACATCGGCCACCCAGACCCCCAGCAAAACCACCAGGCTTACCGCAAGCCAGAGCAACAAGCCTGCCCCGTCCAGTCCTACTGCGTAGTAAACCCCAGCCTCCGGCAGGAAGGGGATCTGGCTGGCATAGGCCAGGCCCTCTCCCCCATAGCCTGCAAACAGCACCACCGCAATAAGCAGGCTCACCGCCGCCGATAGGGTGGCAAAGGTGCGCCCCAGGCCCGGCACAATAAACAGCAGCAAACCCGCCAGGAGGGGCAACCACAGTCCTACATGAATCATCGCAACACCCCCCAGCCCACCAGCAGTACCAGGGCGATTACCAGCCCGGCCATATAGAAGCGCAAAGCGCCTGTCTGGAGTTTGGTTAACACGCTTCCCAGCCCTCCAACCAGACCCCCAAGACCTATAAAGCCTGCCAGGAGGCCCTTATCTCCGCCAAAAAGAAGCTCGGCCAGCCCTCTGGCCGGATTGACCAGCAGGGTGTTGTAGAGCGCATCGGCATAGAAGCCCTGCAGGGCCGCGGCCTCCAAGCGTTCGTACCAGGCCGGCATCTTCTGCTGGAAGAAGCGGAAGCCCCACCATAAAGCCACAATGGCCACCACCGCCGAGGTAATGATGAGCGTCCATTCGGTGAGCACCGGCAGCTTCTCGTGGGGAAAGTCTCCGATGGCTTTGGTCAGGAACGGTTCGATAAAGTTTTTGTAGTCAATTACGTAAGGCAACCCGATGAAGCCCACGCCAATAGCACCACCCATCAGGATGTGGTTGGGCCACAGCATCACCGCGGGGCTTTCGTGGGGGTGTTCCTTGCCCCGGTAATCTCCCCAGAAGACCAGCACATACCAGCGGATCGAGTAGAGCGCCGCCAGCACCGAAGCAAACAGCATCAGGGCCCACAGCCAGGGGCCATACTCAAAGGAGTAGGCCAGAATTGCGTCCTTGGACCAGAACCCCGCCAAGGGCACCAGACCACCCGAGGCAAAAGTAGCCACCAGGCCGTGCAGGTGCGTAGCCGGCAGGTACTTGCGCATCCCACCCATTTTTCGTACGTCCTGCTCGCCGCCCAGGGCGTGAATCACCGAACCGGAGGTCATGAACATCAGGGCCTTAAAGAAGGCGTGGGTCACGATGTGGAAGATGGCTACCCAGTAGGCCCCCACCCCCACCGCCACAAACATGAAGCCGAGCTGCGAGAGGGTGGTGTAGGCCACGATGCGCTTGATGTCCCACTGGCCCAGCGAACTGAGCGCCCCGTAGATGGCGGTAAGAAAGCCAACCGCCACGATCAGGCCCGACAAAAAACCATCGCCGTGCAACATGAAGGCATGCCGTACCAGCAGGTAAACCCCCGCCGTAACCATGGTGGCCGCGTGGATCAGGGCCGATACCGGGGTAGGGCCGGCCATGGCATCGGGCAACCAGACCATCAGCGGCACCTGTGCACTCTTGCCCATAGCCCCAATCAGCAGGAAGAAGCCAGCCAGGGTAAGGGTGGTAAAGCTATAACCGCCAGCCTCTACCTTCTCGACCAGCTCGGAGATCGAGAGGGTGCCGAACATGCTCCACAAAAGGCCCATGGCCAGCAGAAAGCCCAGGTCGCCGATGCGGTTGACGATGAAAGCCTTGCGGGCCGAGTCGGCGTTGAGGCGCTCCTGATACCAGAAGCCGATTAGTAGGTAAGAGGCCAGACCCACCCCCTCCCAGCCGATGAACACCACCGGCAGGCTGTCGCCCAGGATGAGCACCAGCATGGCCGCGATGAAGAGGTTGAAATAGCTAAAGAAGCGGCTATAGCCAGGGTCGCCGTGCATGTAGCCAATGGCCCAGACGTGAATCAGGAAGCCCACCCCAGCCACCACCATCAGCATGACGCCCGAAAGGTTATCGAGGTTGAGGCTAAAGGGGATTCCCGGTAGCCAGTCGGGAAGGGCCCATCGGGCTCCGCCTTGCAGCAGCAAAACGAGGCCCAATAAGAAGCTCCCCAGCACCAGAATTGAGGCCAGCCAACCAGCAGACGGCTCACCGATTCGTTTACCAAACAACCCAAGAATCACAAACCCCAGCAAGGGAAGTGCGATGGTCAGGGGTAGAAGAAGGGTTTCTTGCACGTTTTACCCCCTAAGTTGCCGCAGCTCATCTACGGCGGTGGTCTCGCGACGACGGAAGATGGCCACAATCAGGCCCAGGCCCACCGCCACCTCGGCAGCAGCAATGGCAATGATAAACAGCACCACCACCTGGGCATCCAGGCTTCCAGTCATTTTGGAGAAGCTGATCAGGGAGAGCGCTGCAGCATTCAACATCAGCTCGATAGACAAAAACATCAGAATAGCGGTGCGCCGGGTAAGCGCGCCGTAAGCCCCAATCGAAAACAGCAGGGCGGAAGCTATGAGCCAGGTCATTACTTCACCACCGCCCTCTCATCTTTCTGTTCAACAACCGGGGGATTGGGCTTTGGATCCTGCCGGGGGTGGGCTGGGTGACTGGTTGCCGAAACAATTCGCTCTGGCTCGATCAGCACCACCGCTGCCACGGTAGCCACCAGCAGCAAAAAGCCCACTGCCAGAAGGGCATATAGCCACTTGTCGGGGTCATAGAGCAGGGGCCCCAGGGCCTGGGGCAGACCGCCACCCAGCGCAGGCGCATTTACCGGCGGCTGAAACCGGGTTACGGCAAAAATCAAGACGCTTGCCAGGCCCAGCGCACCAAACCCGGCCACCCAGGGCAACCGGGGCAGCAGGTCCTGGCCCACATTTGCGTTTGCCGCTGAGAGCAACATGATGACGAACAAAAACAGCACCACGATGGCCCCGGCGTAGACGATGATCTGAATCATGGCCACGAAGCGGGCCTCCAGCGCCACGTATACGCCCGCCACTACCAAGAAATTGGCAATTAGCGCCAGGGCTGCATGGACGGCATTTTGTAGCCGCACCACTGCCAGGCCGGTTCCGACCAGGAGCAGCAGCGCAAGGATTTCCCAAAATCCGACACTCATTGATTCCTCCAGGGAGCTTTGGGGTCTGGGCTCGAGCCTTTAGGGTTTCGCATAATCCGAGAGATTCTAACCGCAAAAATCTGGGTTGAGGAACAGCGGCCTCTGCGCACTCGAGCCTCCGGGCAACCCTACCTGCGGGGCGGTTTGGGCAGCTTGACACCCTCGAGCTCGGGCCGCAGGTAAGGCACGGTATAGCCTGACTTGATCGGCTTGCCGGTATAGGCCGCCTCGCGGCGCTGGGGCTTGGTACCCTCCACCTCGACCAGCATGTCCTCCTTGCCATAAACAAAGTCGGAGTAGCGGTAGTCGGCCATCTCGAAGTCGTAGCCCATTACCACTGCACCAGTGGGGCAGGCTTCCTCGCACAGCCCACAGAAGATGCAGCGCAGCATGTTTATCTCGTAAACCCTGGCATAGCGCTCGCCGGCGCTCACCGGGTTATTGGGGTCGTTCTCGGCAGCCTCTACGTAGATGGCATAGGCCGGACAGGCTGCCGCACATAGCGAACAGCCGATGCACTTTTCCAGGCCGTTGGGGTGCCTCGTCAGCACATGGCGTCCGTGGAAGCGTGGCTTGAGGGGCACCGGGGCGTCCGGATACGGAATCGTTACCGGTTTTGAAAACAGCGCCTTCAGGGTTATACCCATGCTCTGCGCAAGTGCAGCAATACTCACAGCTTCGCTCCTTTCTCTAGTCACCCGCGCCCATGCCTGGCATGGTTCTGGGCTTGGGTTTGGCGGTCAGAATCACGTAGGCCGAAAAAAGCACCAGGCTCAGCAAGGAGAGCCAGCCCAGCACGGCCACCGGCCACTGGAAGGCCACCACCATGGCCGACAACAAAAACCAGACCAGCGCCAGGGGGAACAAGCGGCCCCAGCTAAAGACCATCAGCTGGTCGTAGCGCAGGCGGAAGAGGGTACCCCGCACCCAGATGAAGAAGAACAAGAACAGCGCAATTTTGACGAACATCCACAGGTAGGGCAGAGCAAAAAGACCGCCAATGATGGGGATTTGCTCCATAAAGCCGGGCATCCGCCAGCCACCCAAAAAGATGGTGGGAATCAGGGCCGCAGCAGTGATGAGGTGGATGTACTCGGCCATCTGGAACAAGGCCCACTTGATGGAGCTGTACTCGGTGTTGTAGCCCCCCACCAGCTCCTGTTCGGCCTCGGGAAGGTCGAAGGGGGTGCGGGCCGCTTCGGCCATGCTGGTCAGGAGGAAGATGGCAAAAGCGGGGAGCATGTACAGAATCAGCCAGCCGTTTTCGTACTGCCAGTTCACAATCTGCTGGAGGTTCAGCGACCCTACCAGCACCACCGGGGCAACCAGGCTGATGCCCAGGGCCAGCTCGTAGGAGATAAGCGAGGCCGAGGAGCGCAGCGAGCCCAGCAAGGAGTACTTTGAGTTGGAGGCCCAGCCCGCCAGAAAGATGCCGTAGATGGCCATCTCGGAAACCGCAAACACATACAGGATGCCCACATCCAGGTTGATGACCCAGGGGTCGTAACCAAAGAAAGCGTCCTTAGGGCCAAAGGGGATCAGGCCAAAGGTGAGCAGGGCAAAGGTGACCGAGATCATAGGGGCCAGGACAAAAATCACCCTATCCGCTCTGGTTACAATCAGGTCTTCCTTGAAAATGGACTTGATGGCATCGGCCAAGGGCTGGAACAGGCCATCCGGCCCCACCCGGTTGGGCCCCTGGCGAATCTGGATGCGGGCCAGCAGCCGCCGCTCAATCAGGGTCATGTAGGCGAAGGCGGTCAGCAGGCCAAAAATCACCAGGAAGGCCTTGATGCCTACCATCCATAGGGGGTCGGTGGCATCGGCATCGGCAGGGGCCGCTTGGGCCGCCAGGGCAGTACCCATGACAAACGTTGCGCTGCTCAAAATCAGCTTTTGAACCGATAATCTGAGTCGCCCTGGGCCTTCGACTCTGGGCTTGGGGCATTCGTCCTTCATGCTTCACCTCCGACCAATACCCTGGCCTCAACCTTGCGACCCGCCCAGGCTCCCAGTGCAGGCAGGTACATCGCGCCCTCGGGGAGGCCAGGCACCACCTTGACCTCGAGCTTCTCTATACCCATCGGCGTTTCCAGCTCAACCAGGTAACCCTGAGCCAAGCCATTGGCCTTGGCAGTCTCTGGGCTCATCTCCAGCTTGACCTCCACCACCCTGGCCACTGCACCTACGAGCTGCTCCCGCCGCCACATGGTCGGGCGCAGGTACAGCGCCCCCTGGGCCACATCCGCATCGGAGGCAGCCCAGCCGGTTGATTTTTGCGTCCAGCGCTCTAACACAGGCGGGAGTTTGTGTTTCTCGACGAGCAGCTTGGTGGCCTGACGCACCAGCCGCACCGGGGTCCTGACCCCTGCGGCCTCAGCAATCAGGCCCAGCGCCGCCACTGCACCATCGGCCTGGCCATTGTTGATACCCGCGGGCTCGAGCGGCAGCACCCGACCCTCGAGGTTCACGGTATGACCCCGCTTTTCGTAAGCGGTCTGGTTTGGCAACACCACATCGGCATACTTTTCAGCCAGAGGGTGCTTGTGGGTCAGGTGCAGGATGCGGAAGGAGGCCGCTTTGAGCTGCTTTTCGGTGGGCAGGTAGGCGTAGTAAACCACCCTGGGCCCTGTCTCGGCCCAGCCTGCGCCACCCTTGCTGGGAAACAGCCCCAGCGCTTCCAGCCCCCGCGCGTTGGCCGCAGGGGTCATGCACATCACCCTGGCACCCGTGCGCTCGGCAAGCTGCTTGGCTTCTTTGGCCGCCTGGGGCTGGTTAAGCACCCCCGCGCCCAGCACCAGCACCACCCGCGAACTGGCCGCCAGGCGCGCCTTGACCCAGGCCACCTGCTCGCTCAGGCCAGCGGGCGCTTCGGCCTGATCCAGTAGGGCCGCCAGCAGGGCCGCTTCCATCCCCGGGGTGTGTACGGCGCTGGCCCCAGCCCACCTGGCCGTGCTGCTGGGGTAGGCGCTGAAGAGGGCCAGCTTATGGGTCAGGCGGGGCATCCGCTCCTTGATGTTGAGGTCGGCAAAGGGGGTGCCGTGCGCGAGCTTGGCAGCGGGTTTGAGGCCACGGCTGTACTCCGAAAGCCGCAGGTGCAGGGTGGGGGCCTCTTCGGCAGGGTCGCCCAGCACCAGCACAAACTCGGCATCCAGCAGCTCATCGAAGCTGGCCGAGGCAAACACGCCAATGGGGTGGGCGGTACGGCCCTGGAAGTCGCGGTGCGTCGTACCCAGCGCCTGGGTCAGCTCGAGGGCCGCCAGGCCCTCCTCCAGGGTGCTGTTGCCCGCCAGGTAGATGCCAATATCCGCCCCAGCGACACCCTCCACGCCTTTGCGGATGACCTCCAGGGCCTCTTCCCAGGTGGCTTCAACCAGCTTCCCGTCCTTGCGCACCAGAGGCGAGTGAACCCGGTTTTCGTTCACCCATTCGTGACCAAAGCGGGCCGCATCGGAGATCCAGACCTCGTTCACTTCCCGACGCTCGGCCGCCCGGATGCGCTCGAGCAACCCGCTGCGGGTATCCACCACAATCGCCGCCCCGCTGGCGTCGTCCATCGAGGTGGTCTCGGTGGAATCGTACTCCCAGTTGCGGGCCCGGAAGCGTGCGGTCTGGTCGAGCAGGGCCCCCACCGGGCAGATGTCCACGATGTTGCCGCTGAAGTTGGAGGGCAATCCGTCTTCTTCGCTGTTGATGAAGGTATGCACCCCCCGCTCGATGAAGTCGAGCACCTCCTCGCCCGGAATCTCCTCAAAGTAGCGCACACAGCGCTTGCAGTGGATGCAGCGCTCCCGGTCGAGCACGATGAAAGGCGAGAGGGGGTGGTGCTTGTCCACCTGGCGCCGGGTCATCTCGAAGCGGGTATACATGGGCAGCTCCATCGGGTCGGGCTGGTAGAACTTTTCCACCAGGCCGTACTCGTAGCTGCGGTCTTGCAACTCGCAGGCCCCACCCTTATCGCAGGTGGGACAGTCGAGCGGGTGGTTGAACAGGGTGAGTTCGACCATACCCGACTGGGCGTGCTTAACCTCGTCGGAAAGGGTGTCGACCACCATCCCATCGCTCACCACCGTAATGCAGGCTGCCGATAGCTTGGGCATCCAGAAAATCTTGGGCTGCCCATTTTCCATGATGAAGTTGCCGTCCGGCCCCTTACGCGGGCTGCCGGTCTTGACCAGGCACATTCGGCAGGCCCCAATGGGCGATAGGTGCTTTTCGGCACAGAACAGCGGCACATCGTAGCCCGCATGGAAGATGGCATCCATGACCGAGGTGCCGCTGGGCACCTCCACGGTTTTGTCGTTAATGGTTACCTTGGCCATTTCCTAACCTCACCCCCAACGGCTTCCCAGGCGCTCTACGGGCCTGCCCTGCTCCACCGCATCCACAAACTGGTGGCGGAAGTGCTTTAGGCTGCCGCGCACCGGCCAGCAGGCTGCATCGGCCAGGGCGCAGAAGCTGCGGCCTTCAATCTGGTCGAGCATGTCCTCCAACAACTCCACATCACCTTTCTGACCCTGCCCCGTCCCAATCTTTTGGAACAGGCTTACCATCCAGCCCGAGACCCCTTCGCGGCAGGGGGTACATTTGCCGCAGGATTCATGGCCGTAAAAGCGGGTCACGTTCCACATGGCATCCACCATGCTCATGCTGGCCGGGATGCCAATTACCCCTCCCGTACCCAGAAGCGATCCTTTGGCGCTGATGGACTCGTAATCCATGGGGGTATCGAGGACTTCGTCGGTCCAGGGCAAGGGCGGACAGGACGAACCCCCTGGAATGATGGCCTGGATGGGCTCGGTGGGGCCCCCGGCCCAGTCCAGGAGCAGCTCGCGGAAGGTGGTGCCCAAAGGCAGCTCGTATACGCCAGGGCGCTTGAAGGGGCCGCTTACCTGAAACAACTTGTGGCCCTTGGACTTTTCGGTGCCCATGCTGGCGAACCAGTCGGCCCCACGTTCGATGATGTGCACCGCCGAGCAGAGCGACTCGACGTTGTTGATGGTGGTCGGCATACCCCACAGGCCGGCCTGGGCCGGGAAGGGGGGCTTCATACGGGGGTTGGCCCGCAGGCCCTCGAGGGAGTTCATCAGGGCCGTTTCCTCGCCACAGATGTAGGCCCCAGCCCCCCGGTGCACATACAGGTCAAAGCTGAAGCCGGTTCCCATCACGTTCTGGCCCAGGTAGCCGGCTGCATAGGCTTCGCGAATGGCCGCAACCAGCCGGTCGTAGGCCCGCCGGTACTCACCGCGAATGTAGATGTAGCCTTTGCTGGCCTGAATGGCCACCCCTGCAATCATCATGCCCTCGATGAGCTGGTGGGGGTCATCCTCCATCAGGTAGCGGTCTTTGAAGGAGCCCGGCTCCGACTCGTCGGCGTTGCAAACGATGTAGTGCTGCTTGCCGGTGTTTTTGGGCATGAAGCTCCACTTGAGCCCGGTGGGGAAACCCGCCCCTCCCCGCCCGCGCAGGCCGGACTTCTTGACTTCCTCAATGACCCAGTCCTGGCCCTGGGCAATGGCCTTCTTAATGGCCTGATAACCGCCGTGGGAAAGGTAATAGTCCAGCGTCCAGGAGTTGGGCTGACCCACGTGCTTATATAAGGTCTTTTCGAAGCGGGGGTCTTTGCCGCTCACGATGGGGCCGTTCATGCGCCCACCTCCTCCCCGCGCACATGCACCTCGTGCCCCACCTTACCCGGCAGCACAATTTCCTCGAGCCGTTGGCCTTCCCGCAAGCCCTGCAAAAGCGCGTGCAGACGGGCTTTGGTTACGCACTCCACGTAGGGCTCGTCGTTGACCTGCACCACCGGCGCGGTGTGGCAGGAGCCCAGGCATTCCACCTTCTGGATGCTGAAAAGGCCATCGGGGGTTACTTCTCCCCGCAAAATGCCCAGCTCCTGCACCAGTTCGTCCCATAGCTCATCGGCCCCCCCAATGGCACAGGAGAGGGTGGCACAGACCTGGAGGTGGTACTTGCCGGTGGGCAGGGCCTGGTAGTAGCTATAAAAGCTCATCACACCCGCCACCTCGGTAGCCGTGGTACCTAGGATTTGGGCGATCTCTTCCTGACGCTCAGGGGAGATCCAGCCCTCATCCTGCTGTATCCGCCGCAACATAGGCATGATGGCCGCCCGTCGCCCCTGGGGCGTATCGGGGTACTGCGCGAATACCTCACGTAGCCAGTCTTGTTTATCGTCGAAAAATCCCATATGCCTCCGCAAACATTCAAAAGCCTGGGGGTGGGCAGCTTGTCCCTGAACGCCAGGCCTCCGTTGCATAACTCATCGGTCTACGTCCCCCATCACTGGGTCTAAAGAAGCGATCACCGCTACCATATCGGCCATCTGCACACCCTTGCAAGCATAGGGCAGGCTTTGCAGGTTAACAAAGCTGGGCGCGCGCACCTTGACCCGGTAAGGCATCGAACCACCATCGGAAACGATGTAGTAGCCCAACTCACCCCGGGCGCTCTCGGTAGGCACATACACCTCGCCAGGGGCGGGGTGGAAGCCTTCGGTCACCAGCTTGAAGTGATAGATGACCGCCTCCATCGAGGTTTCCAGCAAGTGGCGCGGCGGCAGCGAAATTTGCGGGTTGGGATCGCGGATAGGGCCGGGCCCGATGGCCTCGAGCCGCTCGATGGCCTGGCGGATAATCTTTACCGACTCGCGCATCTCGAGAAGGCGAATCACCATCCGGTCGAAGATGTCGCCCCCCGTAAGCACCGGTACCTCGAAGTTGTAGGTTTCGTAGCCGGCGTAGGGGTAAGCCTTACGCACATCGTAGTTGACCCCTGAAGCCCGCAAACTACCCCCGGTAAGGGAAAGGTTAATGGCCACCTCGGCAGGTATCACCGCGACACCCCGGGCCCGCTCATAAAAGATGGGGCTCTCCCGGAACAAAGCCTCGTACTCGTCGATACGGGCGGGCATCTGGGCAATAAGCTTCTTCACCTCGCCTAAGAACTCCGGCGGGAGGTCTTCCTTAAGGCCCCCAATGCGGATGTAGTTGTGGTGAAAGCGCTGGCCCGAAACCCACTCAAACAGGTCGAGCACCGCCTCCCGCTCGCGGAAGGCGTAGAAGAACGGCGTCAGCGCTCCAAAGTCCAGCAGGCCGGTTCCCAGGAAAACCAGGTGTGAGGCAATGCGGGAAAGCTCATTGAGCAGAATGCGAATGGCCTGGGCCCTGGGGGGCACCTCCGCCCCTACCAGCTTTTCCACGCTCAGGGCATAGGCCAGGTCGTGGCTGAAGCTGTGCAGGTAGTCCATGCGGGGGGTATAGGTAATGCACTGGGTGTAGGTGCGGTACTCCATGTTCTTTTCGAAGCCGGTATGGAGATACCCAATGTGGGGGGTCAGCCGCAGAATCTGCTCCCCCGAAATATCCACCACCACCCGTAACACCCCGTGGGTCGAGGGGTGCTGGGGCCCCACGTTAAGGGTCATCACCTCGGACTTAAGCTCAGGTGCGTCGGCTATGTCGTACGCCTCCGCCGAGGGGCTGTGCAGTTTTTGCGGGTCAAGCACCATCATTTACCTCCTTTGACCACCTTCTGCACCTCGGCAGCGGCATCCTGGTAGCCCTTGCGGGTTCCACCCCGCCAGCCAGTCATGCCCGCCCTGTCTCCAGAAAGGCCAGCCCGGAAAGCATCGGGGTCGATGAAGCGGCCCTCCCTGAACAAGGTCGGCGTCTCGCCCAGGGGAAAATCCTTGCGCAGAGGATGGCCTTCCAGGTCTTCGGGAGTCAGAATTTTGCGCAGGTCGGGGTGGCCTTCGAAGCGGATGCCCAGCAGGTCGAACACCTCGCGCTCGAGGTAGTCGGCGCCCATCCACAGGTCGGTCAGGCTGGGCAGGCTGGGGTTGGCCTCCGGCACGTACACCCGGATAAACACCCGGCTGCCATCGCCGCCCTGGTAACCCGGCAGCGACACCAGTTCGTACACCACACAAAAGCGTTCGGGCTTGGGGCTGGGGTATCTCAGGTAATCGATTCCCACCACATCGGCCAGGTAGTTCCAGCCCTGGTTCTTAAGGTTCGCCAGCAGGGCCTTAAACTCGCCGCGGGGCACCACTACCCAGGTGTTGCCGTGGGCTTCTTCAACCTCCCAGCCGTTGGCGCGGGCTTGGTTTTTTAGCTCGGTCAGCTTTTGCATTTTCACCTCGAGCGGCCTAGCGCTTCCAGGCCTCAATTTTGGGCAACTTACGGCCCTCTTCATCCCGGGCTTTGCCCTGAATTTTCTTCTGAAGCTGCATTACCGCAAAAATAAGGGCCTCGGGCCGGGGCGGGCATCCAGGCACAAACACATCCACCGGCACCACACTGTCCACGTTTTGCACAATGGCGTAGTTGTTGAACATGCCGCCCGAAGAAGCACAGGCCCCCATCGAGATAACCCACTTGGGGTCGGGCATCTGGTCGTAGACCCGGCGCATCACCGGGGCCATTTTTTTGGAGAGCCGCCCGGCCACAATCATCACATCGGCCTGGCGGGGGGAGGCCCGGAAAACCTCTGAACCAAAGCGCGAGAGGTCGTTCCGGGCATCGGTGGAGGCCATCATCTCGATAGCACAGCAGGCCAGACCAAAAGTGGCCGGCCACAGGCTATTGGAGCGCCCCCAGGCGATGAGCTTCTCGAGGGTGGTAAACAGGACGCCCTCGCTCTCGAGCTCCTGTACATCTTTGGTGAACAAATCTGTAAGGGTTGCCATTTATATGACCTCCGTCGGCAGTCCCAGAACCCAGGCCTCGAGTTTTTTCGACTTGAGCCCAGTAACTTGCGACAGCCTGGCTAGTGCCACTTCATTACTCCCTTGTACCACTCGTACAAAAAACCCACGAACAGCAGCAACGTAAACACCAGCAGACCCAGGAAGCCCACCACCCCCAGGGTGCCAGCGCTTACCGCATAGGGCCACAAAAACGCCACTTCTACGTCGAAGATAATAAAGAGCATCGCTACAGCATAGAAGTGCACCGGGAAGCGCTTGACCTCCCCAGCGGGGTCGTTGCCCGATTCATAGGGCATCAGCTTGAATCGTCCACCTTTTTTGGGGCCCAGAACTGCCCCTACCACGGTTGCCAGAACGGCAATGCCGACCGCAACAGCCAGGTACACCAGCAGAGCCTGATACTCACTTATAGGTGACATGCGCCTCCTCTTTATAGGTGGCCGAGCTTGTGCCGGTCTTCACGAGTTTTGGGAAACCCTACCGGCTGCCCGGCCTACTGTCGCCAACATCTTACACTTTTACCTTCTCGCCGCAATATTATTCCAATAAAGATGCTACTTTGGAATGAAATCCAACATTGTAGTTATCCCTACCAGAACAGAAAAAACCAGAATCGGGAGTTTGAACTCACCATAGAAGTGCTGCTCCGGTAGCGGTTTTCGATTGGAGGCAACAGGAAAGCCTCGGTCAGTGCCGCATTTTTCGAAAAACCGTGCCGGACAAGATTCCTCAAACGATGAGCTCTTAGGATGGCCCAGCTCCAAGACAAAGATTGAACTTTACGCAAAACTGAATGCCCACGCTTCGCTCGAGAAAACAATCAACCACAGGTAAATCCGGGCAACGTCTACGTTTTTTTCCTTACCGACCGTACTTTCTAAGCTGTAGGGAATCAAAAAGGGACGTACTGAAGGCCATCAAACTCTTGGTGACACCTCTGGCGAGCGCAGGCTTTCTGGTCTGTAGCTATACAGAGTCCTGTATGGCATCAGACAAATGGCGTTTAGCGATGGAAGTCAGAAACCTTAAAGCGAATCCGGTCGGCCCAGAAAGTAGCCCTGTCCCAGGGAAAAGCCCAGGTCCTGCAAGTAGTTCAGGGCAGCTTCATGTTCGATACCTTCGGCGATCGCAGCCAGATTCAAGGCATGGGCCAGGGCCAAAACCGCGGCCACCAGTCGGGCCGCGGAGCTTGTGGGGTTCGGAGTGGTGCCCAGGGCGTTGGTGAAGGCCTGGCCCAGCTTGAGTCCGTCCACCGGAAGATCGGCCAGGCGTTCCAGGCTGGAGTAGCCACTACCAAAGTCATCGAGGTAAACCCGCACGCCGAGTCTTTTTAGTAAACCTATGGTCTGGCTGGCATCTCTTCCTCGCCCATCCGGGATGAGGGAGCTCTCCGTGATCTCCAGGATGAGGGCTTCCGGAGGGCAGTTGGTCTCTAGCAAGGCCTTAGCCACCAGTTCGGCATAGTTGGGCTGAAGGAGCTCTTGCGGGCTCACATTTACGTGCACCGGCAGGCCGTGACGGTTCCTGTCCATGCAGGCCCGACGCAGCACCCAGTTGCCCAGCCTGGGCATCAGGTGGTGCCGTTCTGCCAGGGGGATGAACTCGGAAGGAGGCGCCTTGGGCCAGCGCAGGAGGGCTTCCAGGGCCTCGGTTTTTCTCGTTTTGAGGTTTACGATGGGCTGGTACAGCAGCACCAGGCCCGTAGCGGTTTCCAGGTCTAATTGAAGGGCTTCCAGGAGCTCCATCTCCCGGCGCAAGGAGTCCTGAAGCTGGGTTTCATAGAAGGCAAGGCGGTTTTTTCCCTCGGCCTTGGCGCGATAAAGGGCCATGTCGGCCCGCTGTAGAAACTCCCCAGGGGACAGTCCAGCTTCTCCCATGGCAATACCAATGGAGGTGGTGATGCGGTACGTTCGCTCCCCTAGAGGTAGAGGAAGGCGGGCCACCTCGAGCAGCCGTTCGCCCACCTGGATAACCTCTTCCACCGTTTCTATTCCAGTCAGCAGGACCAGGAACTCATCACCGCCCTGTCGGGCTACAACATCCCGAGGCCGAAGGGCAGCATGAAGCCGGGTAGCGATTCCTCGGATTACCTCGTCTCCCGCGGCGTGGCCTTCCAGGTCGTTCACCAGCTTGAGCCCATCTAAGTCCAGGTAGAGCACTGTTGGGCGTGCTTCATGCTGTAAAGCTTGCGCCAGCTTCTCCATGAAAAATAAGCGGTTGGGCAGCCCAGTGAGGGCATCGTGGTACGCCAGGTGCTGCAACCTGCCCTCCAGCTCCATTCTCCTAAGAAGAAGACCTAGCTGGCTGGCAAAAGCCTGGGCCAGCTCCAGATCCAGGGGTACAAAAGCGTCGCTTCGTTCGAAGTTATCGAGGTACAGAATGGCCTTGCGTTGCCCAGTCAGGTAGACCGGAACCGAAAGGATGGCCTGAATTTCCCGCACCCGCCCTGCCTCCTCCATCACCTGGCGCTGTTTGGCATCCAGGCGCCGGTTGTAGCGCTGCAGGTCTTCTTGGGTGAAGATGTGGGCCTTCCTGTGCTCGGTGAGGGAAATGGCATCCCCTGGCTGGAGACGGACCTGGCGGAGCGCTGCCAGGTCGTACCCCCTGGCAGCCACAAAGTGGTAGTAGCCGTCTTCCATTAAGACGACAACGCTCCCTGCCTGGGCACTGGGTACGGTGTTCAGCGCCGCATCGAGAATAAGGCTAAAAATAGAGTCGGAAAACCCCTCGGTCATGAGGGTCTCGTAGACCCGCAGGAGATTTTGGCGGAATGTGCTCCAGCGCACCTCCCTTTCCTGGGCCTCGAGGCGATCTCGAATGTCCACACCCAGGGCCAGAATCTCCAGTGCTTCGCTGCCTGGACCAGGCACCGCCATAAAGGTCCATTCTGTCGGGTTTGTATCAAGGGTTGTGGCCGTAATCGGCTGTCCTGGTTTTTCTAGAGCGGCCTCAATGGGAAGAGAAAGGCCTTGGGGAAATGCCCTCTGCAAAGCAGGGTTGGCCCGGAGCAGCGCCCCTGCAACACCCAGGCGGGCTACATAGAAAGGAGATAGGCCCAGAAGGCGCTCTAACCAGCGATGGCGCTCAAAGAGATCCAAGGTTCGGGCCAGCACCTCAGCTACACCTCGCAGGAAGGCGGCTTCCTCAGGGGTAAAGCTTCGCACTTGCTGACAGTCATCTACCCCCAGGAAGCCCCAAAGGCCTTCCTCCACCCAGATGGGCACCACCAGAAGGCTCTGGATATCCTGGGCTTCCAGAAGGGGCCTTTCCTCTTCGGGAAAGGAGTAGACGGGTCCAGCGATGGCCTGATCCTGCAGGAATGCTTCCAGCCAGCGGGCGTACCCGGCTTCCTTCATGGGCAGATTTTGCAGTGCGGGGTTCTGAATCTGGGGAGCGGTACCGGAAGCCGCCCACTCGGCCACTTGCGAGGCATACCAGGTGCCGTCCTGTTCCTTCAGACGAAAGAGATAGGAGCGGTGGGTCTTCAAAGCCTCCGCCAAGGCCTGCAAAGTCTCGGGAAGACCGGAAAGCCCCTGTCGCAGCAGGGGCAAAAAGGTTTGGGGAATGCAATCAAAAGAAGCCTGTTGCATAGAGTATGTCTTTGTATGCTACCTGATCTGGCCCCCAGGATGTGCAAAAAGAGGGCATGTTCCAAGCTTTTATCATATGCAGTATGAAGCAAGCCCCAAGGATACCCAGCCCCATCCCACTGATGCAGGTACCCGATCTGCGGGCCCATAACACCACCTACGACTGGCGCATGCTGTTCATGCTGGCGCTGGGGGATGAGGCGGTAGCCAGATGGCAGTTGATCATGGAGCTAGGGCCTAAACTGGCGGAGCAGGGTACCCTCTGGGTGAACAGGCGCGTGAGCGCTCTGCCCCGAAGGGGATCGTCCCCTGGGTGCTTACCTAAGGGGTCACTGGGCCACAAGAACCGACTGCACCACAAACGGGATGTGGCCCTGGGGGAGGATGCTGGCCGCACCCGCAAAGCTGCCCAAACCCTGGCTGCCTTGGGGCTTTCTGCATCTGCTGGGTGTTCCCGTTCTACGCAGCCTCGGCGCTTTGCGGTCAATCCCATGCCCTTGTATCGCTGGCCAATGGGGTGTATATGGTAAAAGCCTGGCCTTCTCAGCTTGGCGGTATGCTAGAGCCATGAGCCACCCGGTACCCACCTCCCCCCCCACCACCCAGGCCCCCAGCGTCATCCGGCTGGCGGGGGTCGCGGTGGAGTTCGAGGGGCGGGAAGTGCTCTCTGGCGTGGACCTCGAGGTGCACAAGGGCGAGTTCGTGGCCGTCATTGGCCCCTCGGGCGGCGGCAAGAGCACCCTCCTGCGGCTCATTGCAGGGCTGCTCAAAGCCCAGAAGGGCACCGTTGAAGTAGAGGGACAACCCGCCATGGTCTTCCAGGACTACCGCCTACTGCCCTGGCGCACCGTGGAGCAAAACATCCGGCTGCCCATCGAGCTTACTGGGCGGGGCCGCGTCGAGACCCACCTGGGTATGAAGCCCTACCTGAAGCTGTATCCGCACCAGCTTTCGGGGGGCATGAAGGCCAGGGTAGCCATTGCCCGGGCGCTGGCCCAGGACGCCGAGGTGCTGTTGATGGACGAGCCCTTTGCGGCCCTGGACGCGCTGGTGCGGGAGCGTTTCAACCTCGAGCTCAAGCAACTGCACGAGCGCACCGGCAAAACCATCGTGTTCGTAACCCACAGCATCCGCGAGGCAGTGTATCTGGCCGACCGGGTGGTGGTGCTGACCGGCGGCAAAATTGAGGCCGTTCTGGAAACCAAAGGGGAAGGGCGCATCACCGCTTTTACCGATGGGCTCGAGGCCGAGCTGCGCGAACGGCTGGGCGTGGCCGACTCTACCTTCGTCGAGCCTCCACCCAAGCCCCTGCGGCCCCCTTGGGAAATCCTGGGTGCGCTTTTGCTGCTGGCCCTGTTTTTCCTGGCCTGGAGCCTCATGGCGGCAAGGGTGCCGGTGTTTGTGCCCTCACCCCTGGAAGTCTGGCAGGCCATCGTGCAGAATGGCGCGCTGCTCTTCCGCAATGCCCTGACCACCCTCCAGACCGCCGGGCTGGGCATCCTGACCGCGCTGGTCATTGGGCTACCCATAGGCTACGCGATGGGCCAGAAGCGCTCGCTCGAGCGGCTGCTTTCACCCTTTATTGTGGCCTTGCAGGCAGTCCCCACCATTATTGTGGCCCCGCTGCTCATCATCTGGTTCGGCTATGGGCTGGTCTCCAAGGTAACCATCGCCACCCTCATCTCCATCTTTCCGGTGCTGGTCTCGACCATGGTGGGGGTGCGCGAGGTAGACCGCACCTACCGCGAGGTCTTTCAGACCATTGGGGCCTCGGCCTGGGGGGTGTTTAGCAAGCTCGAGTTCCCCGGTGCCCTGCCGGTCATCCTGGGCGGACTGCGCCTGACGGTCTCGCTGGCCCTGATTGGGGCGGTGGTGGCCGAGTTTGTGCTGGGCGGCGGTGGGCTGGGGCACCTGGCCCAGACCGAGCAGCGCAACTTCAACTACGCCAACTCCTTCGCTGCGGTGGCAGTAACCGTCCTGCTGGGCATCTCCTTGTACGGGCTGGTAGCCCTGCTGGAAAGCTACGTGCTGCGCTACCGCAGGCGATAATTCTATTTCCCTGATAGGTGTCATTGACAGTGAGGTGTCCGAGTCGAGGCGCTGCAAGAACGGGTCTTCAGCGACACCTGGGCGAGCCGCAAGCTGCTACAAGAGCAGCGCCTTCGCAACAGAAAAGGCAAAAGGGAGTAGCCTGGGCCGTTGCCCGTAGTTGCGCCCCACCCGGTCGCATAAGGCGGGGTCAGGCCAATCCAAGGACTTTACGGTCTCCTCCGGCCTTCTATCTATAACGCTGCAACAGGTTGTAGGCGAACTCCTGCATCAGCTCGGGACGCGCCTCATCCAGTTGCCACAGCAGGCGCAGCAGTTCGTCGTCGGACAGCTCGAGCAAGGGCTCGAGGTTCAGCGGCCTTGTTTTAGGCAGCTTTTTCCGGGCAAACATTTCGGGGGCTTCCAGGGCCGCCAGGGCTACTGCCACCACGTGCTTGCACACCGGCCCCCAGGTATAGGGGCAGGTACAGTCCCACTCGCCTTTGCTGAGGTTAATCTCGACCCGGTAGGGGAACGGGGCGCTCCCCTGTACCCGTGCTTGTAAGCGGCCCCGGCTGCGGCTGGCCTCGAGCACCGCCCCACGCAAAAAGAGGGCCCGACCCCGCTCCAGCACCCCTGGGTCGGCTAGGTCTAGCAAGCTTTGCAGTTCCAGTTGCACCTGCTTATCAAAATCCAGCCCGCTTCACTTTGCAAGCCCTAAGTTTGTGATTAAACTAACTTTGGGCCACAAGGCCCAATTCCTTCAGGGCGGGGTGCAATTCCCCACCGGCGGTGATGGCGGCCTGGCCGCCCGAGCCCGCGAAGCCTGGAAATCTGCCGCACATCCAGGCCCGATTGCGTGAAAATCGCAAGCCGACGGTCATAGTCCGGATGGGAGAAGGAGTGAAGCCTGGGTGCCCTGTGCCTGGGCGTAGCAGGATGTGTAACACCTCGTAAACCCTCCACACAACCGTTGGGTAAACCAGACTCGGGTCGGGTGCAGTTCGTGCCTGCTTCGACCCTTTTGGGCAGCACGGTGTGTTGAGGTGAGTGATGCGAAAACTTGTGGTAGTGCTGGCAGTGTTGCTGTCGCTGGGTCTGGCCCAGACACAAAAGGTACGGGTGGGGCTGGGCTATTTGCCTGATGTGCAGTTCGCCCCGTTTTACGCGGGTGTGGTCGAGGGTATCTACGCAAGGCGCGGACTGGACGTAGAGTTTCAACATGGCTTCTCCTCGGAGCTGTACCCTTTGCTGGCTCAGGGAAGGCTCGATTTTGTCGTAGCCGACGCCGAAGACGTGATGGCCCTGCGCGCCCAGGGAACCCCGCTCAAGTACGTGCTGGCCCTCTACCAGAGCGTGCCCAACGCCCTCTTCTCGCGGGCCGAGAAAAACATCACCTCGGTGCGCGACCTCAAGGGCAAGACCATTGGGATACCGGGGCTTTTTGGCACCTCGTACACCTCGCTGCAGGCCATGCTGCGGGCGGCTGGCTTGCGCGAGTCGGACGTGAAAATCGAACAGATTGGCTTTACCCAGGCCGAGGCCATCGTTACCGGACGGGTAGATGTGGCCATGGGCTTTATCAACAACGAGCCCATCGTGCTCGAGGCCCGTGGCATCAAGCTCAATGTGATTCCGGCAGGCCCCTACAACCGCTCGCCCGGGGTGGGGGTCATCTCCACCGACCGGGTGCTGGAAAACGCCGACCTGGCCCGACGTTTTGTGCAGGCCACCCAGGAGGCCATGGCCCTGACCCTGCGGGAACCACGCAAGGCTTTTGAAGCCTCCAAAAAGTACGTGCAAACCCTGGGAGAAGACCGTTTCCGGGTGCTCGAGGTCTCGCTAAGGCTCTACCAGTCGCCCTACACCCGCCAAAACGGGCTGGGCTTCTCCAACCCCCAGGGCTGGCAGAGCGGGCTTAGCCTGCTCAAACAGACCGGGCGGGTCAAAACCGACCTGCCCTTTACGGCCTTCTTCACCAACGAGTTTTTGCAGCCTGGCTTGCAGGTCAATACCAGCGCGGCAAAATAAAGGCATCCCCGCACCAGTTCCCGGCCCTCTTGACCCCCGCCCTGTGCGGGGGTTTTTCAACATGGCCGCATTCGGCCAAACCCCCGCACACAGAGCAGGAACAAGGCACCCAGCAGCCGCGCCGTTGGGAAAGGTCGGCACTTGCTTAGCCTAGAGCGCTCTTCACAAATATCGAGCTGCTCACAACTTGATTGCTTTGTCCTGCACAAGACAGCGGCCTCTCGGATGGGAGGCCACGCCTGCGAAGAGGGCGGTAGGGCTGGGGGGCTGCGGCAAAAAAGCTGCGCAATAGCAAAAAAACGGCCTCGAGGCCCGGTCTGCGTGTTACTATGTTTGTATGTTTGGGTTGATGCAACTAACGCTACCCTAGGGGAGGCCGATCTTTACCAGGCTCCCCCTTCGATCGTGAAGGGGGTTTTTTACGAGTGCTTGCTGTCTTCCCCACTGGCCGACCCACATTTCCTTTTCGGGCTTTCTACCAATAGAATGTCCCGTTGAGAACTGGAGAAATGAAGATGCTGACAACCGACAAATACAACCCCCACGAGCTCGAGCCCAAATGGCAAAAATACTGGGATGAAATCGGGCTTTTAAAGGCCACCGAGGGCAGGGGAAGTAAAAAAGCCTACATCCTGGTGATGTTCCCCTACCCCTCCGGCGACCTGCACATGGGCCATCTTAAGAACTACACCATGGGCGATGCGCTGGCCCGTTTCCGGGAGCAACAGGGCTATAGCGTGCTGCATCCGTTTGGCTGGGATGCCTTTGGGCTGCCTGCGGAAAACGCCGCCCTGAAATTTGGCGTAAGCCCTGCCGACTGGACCTTTGGCAACATTCAGCAGTCCAAGGAATCCCTGGCCCTAATGGGCATCCGCTACGACTGGAGCCGCGAGGTAACCACCTGCCTGCCCGATTACTATAAGTGGAACCAGTGGATTTTCCTCAAAATGTACGAGCGGGGCCTGGTCTACCGCAAAAAGAGCCTGGTCAACTGGGACCCTGTCGAGCAAAGCGTGCTGGCCAACGAGCAGGTCATCGATGGGCGCGGCTGGCGCTCGGGGGCGCTGGTGGAGAAGCGGGAGCTCGAGCAGTGGTACCTCAAAATCACCGACTACGCCGAGCGGCTTTTGAACGACCTGGACAAGCTGCCCCGCTGGCCCGAAAAGGTCAAGGCCATGCAGCGGGCCTGGATTGGCAAGAGTGTCGGCGCCGAGTTCGACTTCCGGGTAAAGGGCCACCAGGCCAAAATCCGGGTCTTCTCTACCCGCCCCGATACCATTTTTGGCGCAACCTTCATGGTGCTGGCCCCCGAACACGAGCTGGTCGCCCAGATCACCACGCCCGAGCAAAAGGCCGCCGTGGAAGCCTACGTGGCCGCTACCCGCATGAAGAGCGAGGTCGAGCGGCAGATGGAAGACCGCGAGAAGACCGGGGTCTGGACAGGCGCTTACGCCATTAACCCCGCCAACGGCAAGGAAATCCCCATCTGGATTGCCGATTACGTGCTCTCTGGCTACGGCACCGGGGCCATTATGGCCGTACCGGGCCAGGACGAGCGCGACTGGGAGTTCGCCGAGAAGTTCGGTCTGGAAATCATCCGCACCGTCGAGCCACCCCAGGGATGGCAGGGCAAGGCCTATACCGAAGACGGCCCGGCCATCAACTCCGACTTCCTGAACGGGCTTTATGTGGAAGAAGCCAAGCAAAAAATCATTGCCTGGATGGAAGAAAAAGGCATTGGCGAGGGCAAGGTCAACTACCGCCTGCGCGACTGGCTCATTAGCCGCCAGCGCTACTGGGGCACCCCCATCCCCATGATCCACTGCGATAGCTGTGGCATCGTGCCGGTGCCCTACCAGCAGTTGCCGGTCGAGCTGCCCACCCTGCGCGATGTGGAGGACATCCGCCCCAAGGGCAAAAGCCCCCTGGCCGCGCACCCCGAGTTTTACGAGTGCGACTGCCCCAAGTGTGGCGGTAAGGCTCGGCGCGACACCGATACCATGGACACTTTTATTGATTCGTCGTGGTACTTCCTGCGCTACACCGATGCCCAAAACCCCGACCTGCCCTTCGACCCCCAAAAAGCCAACTACTGGATGCCGGTAGACCAGTACATTGGCGGTATCGAACACGCCATTCTGCACCTGCTGTATGCCCGCTTTTTCACCAAGTTTTTGCATGACCTGGGCATGGTAGAGGCCGATGAGCCCTTCGAGGGCCTCTTTACCCAGGGTATGGTGATGGGCTGGACCAATGTGGGTGAGGTGGAAATACGCGAGGGACGCATCTACTTCAAAGATGACGCCCGGCGCAGCAAGCTCGAGCTCGAGCAAGGTATCACCCTCGAGGACGCCAGAAAAAGCGGGGCTGAGCTGCGCCAGGAAGAGGGCAAAACCTACTTCTGGAAGCCCGCCGTGATGAGCAAGAGCCTGGGCAACGGGGTGATGGTGGGGCCATTTGTAAAAGAGCAGGGGGCCGACATTGCCCGCATTACCATTCTGTTCGCCGCCCCGCCCGAAAACGAGATGATCTGGACCGAAGAGGGTGTGCAGGGTGCCTGGCGCTACCTCAACCGGGTTTACCGCCTGGTTGCAGAGCACATGGCCGAGCTGAAGACCCAGGCCGACCTGCAAGGGCCTGCCGGGCTGGAAGGCCCACACAAGGCTCTTTATCAAAAGCTGCATCAGACCATCAAAAAGGTAACTGAAGACCTCGAGGCCCTGCGCTTCAACACCGCCATTGCCGCCCTGATGGAGCTGCTCAACACTCTGGGCGACTACCGCAAGGAGCACGGCGTGACCCCGGTCTTCCGCGAGGCGGTGCTGCGCTACATCCAGATGCTGGCCCCCTTCGCCCCCCACCTGGCCGAAGAACTGTGGCACGAGTTCCACACCCACTCGGTATTCAGCGCCCCCTGGCCTACCCTGGACCAAGCCGCCCTGGTGGCCGACAGCTTCGAGCTGGTGGTGCAGGTCAACGGCAAGTTGCGCGGTAAAGCCAGCATCAGCACCCAGGCCAGCGAAGAGGAAATTAAGCGCATTGCAAAAGAAATTCCCAACGTACAGCAGTACATCGTGGGGAAAGAAGTGCTCAAGGAAATCTACGTACCCGGCAAGCTGCTGAACATCGTGGTTAAGGGATAAGAAATACCCTTGATTCGTTGTGCTTATTGGGCCCCACCCGAAGCGCTCAACTTTGCATCTGAAACGTGCTTCGGGCAGGAGGCTGGTACGTTTTCTGATGGCGCAACCGCTGCTGTACATGTAGCCGCGCACGGGCCCTTAAGCTTTACACTGGACAAATGGCACTGGGGGTGCATCTCAGCAATTCCGTACAGGGAAAGCCTTCCACCTTAGGGCCTCGAAGGCCACCAGCGGACGGGACC
>NZ_JBEVAL010000014.1:0-49528 GCF_051297115.1 Meiothermus cerbereus | reverse complement strand
AGATGTCCTGCCGAGTAACGCGGTATGAGGACGTCGTCCAGGATGAGGTAACCCCGTTGCAGTCCTCCTTTTTGTTGGCAGAGTTCCAGGGCCAGCGCGAAGTAAAAGGCCAGGGGTTGCTGCAAGGCCCGCCGGCAAAATCCTTACCCTCGGCCATAGCCAGGGCCGAGGCATTGATGGGGCTGGATGCCAAGCTTTCCAGAGCGCGGCGGACGGGGCGTGGTATCCTATTCATTGGGCTTCCTATGTGACTGGAAGCCCATTTTAATGGATATATAGAACACCGCGTAATTCCAGCTATGTGTAAGAGTCCCGCAGTTCGGCGGTGAACTGGCAATTCTTGGTACCGAAGAGTTCTAGCGCCATAGCTCCCCCAGCAACTCACGGATGATGTGATACACCGAGGCCTGCACCTCCTGGATCCGGGGAATGTGTTCGGAACGAACAACTATTGTCATGTCAGCCAGGTTTTGTCGAATCACTTCTCCGCCGTCGTAGCCCAGCAGCGCAATGGTGAGCATTCCCCGCTTGCGGGCCTCTTGCAAAGCCATGACGATATTCTTTGAACCACCGCTTGTAGAAAAAGCAAAGGCAATGTCCTCTGAGCGAGCTTGAGCAATTAGCTGGCGCAAAAAAACGACCTCGGTTCCGACATCATTGGCAATGGCGGAAATACTGGCTGGTTCGAGCGCCAGCGAAACAGCAGGAACAGCTTTCCAACCCAAGGGCGGCTCCACACAGTCCAGTGCAAAATCGTTCGCATCCGTAGCCGAGCCGCCGTTGCCGAAGAGAATCAGCTTGCCGCCTTGCTGTAGGCGCTTCGCTATGGCCTCTGCCGCCCCCGCAATCGCCGCACTCTGCCCGACTATCGCCATCCGCAACTTTGCGTCTTCGTCTACCTTGATCCGAATGGAGTCGGTAACTTCGGCGACTACAGCCTGGATGTCCTGCTTCTCACCGCTCAAAAAAGGGTACAGAAACGCGCTCTCACCGAGCTGGTAGTTGCTTTCGCGGTGCTCAAAAAATACGTGCACGGTTTCCCAGAGGAGGTGGTAAAGCATCTCGACAATCTCTTGGTGGATGAAGGGGTGAGGTGAAGGTACTTCTACAGCATAATCGCCATCGTTACCGGTAAGCGCAAAGGTGAAAGCACCTCTGGCTCGAGCCGCCCTCAACGCCGCCGAGACCGCCGCGTCTCCCCCTCGCGGCGCGAAGCCCATCACCATGTCTTCCGGTTTGACCAAGACCTCGAGCCAACTTCCAAACGCCATCGAGAGGTCGAGCGCAGGGAGTGCCCGTTTGCCCACAATTACCGGATGCACGAACTCTACCGAGACGTGCTGTGCATCGGTGGCATAGGCTTTTTGTCCCAAAGCCAGCAGCCGTCCCCCCGCCAAAAACCGCTCCGCCATCTGGCGGCAAACTTCAGCCAGACGGCTGGCTTCCTGGTCGAAAAAAGTCCTGGTCGCAGCATTGCGCTCGAGCAAAGCTGCTTCAATTTTTCGGGCACGGGAGTCGGTCATACCCTGAGAACTAGTAAGGGGGTTTGTGCGGCTTTTTTTCTAGCCCTTGCCAGCCCAGTCGGTTAGCAAATCCTTGGCAAAGGGTCACCTACCAGCATATCCACGATGCGGCTCGAGCCATAGCCGGTTTGGCTATAAACCACCCCGGCAGGGCTATCCACCACTTCCCCCACCAGCCTTGCTTCGGCACCCCCTGGTACTGCCCGCACCGCCTCCAGCGCAGTTTCGGCGTATTCGGGCGCGATAATCGCAATGAACTGACCTTCGTTGGCAATGTGCAGCGGGTCGAGACCAAGAATCTCACAAGCTCCACGCACTTCGTCACGGATTGGAATCTGATCCTCGTAAAGCTTGATAGCCAGGCTGACATCCCTAGCCAGCTCGTTCAGCGAGGTGGCCACGCCGCCCCGCGTAGGGTCGCGCATCCAGCGCAGGCCAGGGGCCGCCATCCCAATCAACGCCTCAACAAACGGCCAGACCGAGCGGGTGTCGGACTTAAGGTCGGCCACGAGGTCGAGTTCACCCCGGGCCAACAAGATGGTGATTCCATGATCGCCAATGGTTCCGGAGAGCAGCACCTGATCCCCAGGTCGCACTGATGAAGCAGCAAGGTTCACCCGCAAATCCACCAAGCCGACCCCGCTGGTGCTAATGTAGAGCCCGTCAGCCTTGCCGTGCTCCACCACCTTGGTGTCCCCACCCACCACTTGCACACCAGCTATCTGGGCAGCTTGCTGGATGGCCTCGAGTTCTTCTTGCAAGACCTGAGCCGAGAGGCCGGCCTCCAGAATCAGCGTCGAGAGCAGCGCTATCGGCTTCGCCCCCGAGACGGCCAGATCGTTAACCGTGCCATAGACCGCCAGTTCTCCAATTGAACCCCCCGGAAAACGCAACGGCTTGACCACGAAGCTATCGGCGGTAAAGGCCAGCGATGAGCCATTGAGGCTGAGCAACGCAGCATCGTCCAGGCTGGGGTTGCCCAGGATGGGCGCAATGAGTCCTTCCACCAGTCGGCGGCTGGCCTTGCCGCCCGCGCCGTGCGCGAGTTCGATTTGACTGTCTTTGAAACGGATAACCGGTAGTTTAGTCATAGCGCCTTCTCCTCCCCCTCACGGCGCAGCACGCTGGGGAGGCCGGGTGAGGATACCGTACCAAATCGGAGCAAAGGAGGTTGCTGGCAACTGAAGAACCACCCTAACCCTCTCCGACTGAGGGAGAAGAGGATTGAGATGCTGCAGCAGAACCATGCTCAATCCCCCGATACCAGCTCGGCGCGGTGGACGTAGTTGTAGTAGGCAGCGCAGGCCCCTTCCGAAGAAACCATCAAGGCTCCTACAGGCCGCTCAGGGGTGCATTCCTTGCCGAAAAGTTTGCACTGCTGCGGCTTCAGCACCCCCTTCAGTACCTCACCACACTGGGCAGCTTTGGGATCGGTAACCCGCACGCCTTCAACCGCGAAGCGGGCCTCGGTGTCCCACTGGGCGTACTCCGGGCGCAGTTTGAGCGCCGACTGCGAGATGAAGCCCAGCCCGCGCCACTCAAAGTAGGGGCGCAACTCGAAAACCTGAGCCATTGCCGCGAGTGCAGCACGGTTGCCATCCCAGGGCACCACTCGCTCGTACTGGTTCTCCACTTGAGCCCGGCCCTCGTTCATCTGGCGGAGCAGCATCACCATGCTTTGCAGTAGGTCGAGTGGCTCGAAGCCCGAGGTGACCACCGGCTTGCCGTACTCCTTTACTGCAAACTCGTAGGGCCGACAACCGATCACGGTGGAAACATGCCCTGGCCCGATAAAGCCATCCAGCCGCATGTCCGGCGAGTCCAGAATGGCCCGCATGGCCGGGACAATGGTGACATGGTTACAGAACACGGTAAAGTTCTCTATCCCCATCTTCTTCGCTCGCATCAGCGTAAGGGCCGTGGAAGGGGCCGTGGTTTCGAAGCCAATAGCAAAAAAGATTACCTGGCGTTCGGGGTTCTTTTCCGCCAGCTTGAGTGCATCCAGGGGCGAGTAGACCATGCGGATGTCAGCACCTCTGGCCTTCATCTCCAGAGGTGTCCCCATCTGGCCTGGTACCCGCATCATGTCCCCAAAGGCAGCAAGGATCACGCCTGGGTCTTGGGCCAGTTTGAGACCATCGTCTACCCGGCCCATCGGCAGCACACACACTGGGCAGCCGGGGCCGTGGATGAGTTCGATATTCTTCGGCAGCAAATCTTGCAAGCCGAAGCGGTAAATGGAGTGGGTGTGACCTCCACAGACCTCCATGATGCGGTATTGGCGGCTGGGGTCGGCCAGTCGCTTGATTTCGTCAGCAGCCCGCTCGATAAGCTTGGGGTCGCGGAACTCATCCACATATTTCATGCCGGTTCCTCCAAGCGTGAGATCGCCACGCCCATGTGAACCAAAAGCGCGTCACCAGGTTTCACTTCGGGGAAAAAGTCAATAGCCACCGTGGCACGCCGACCCACACGGTCTTCGACCAACGCGTCGCTGCCGATCAGCTCGACGACCCGCACCGGAATCGCCACGTCACCACAGGCAGTGCAGCCGTCTTGATCCAGGGTGCAACTACTGTAAAGCGACAGATCAGTTTTCGACATGAGAACTTCGCTCCTGCGGTTTGAAGGTTTCGTCGGTAAACTGGTAGCCTCCCAGTTCTTCGAGGGCTGCCTCGGCTTCGCCCAACATGGTCATGAACTTGAGCTGATCCTGGGCCTCCTGCTCGCTAATCTTGCTCATAGCAAAACCCACATGGATGAGCACCCAGTCGCCTGGCTCGAGGGGCTCCTGGGAAAGCAGATCCATATTAACCTGGCGGCGCACCCCCGAGACCTCGACCGTGGCGAAGTGGCGGAACTCATCTTGGAATTGAACGATCTTACCGGGAATGGCAAGACACACAGCAGCAACCTCCTTAGAATAGTCCTAATTCTACCATATACATGGTCAGGTTAGAGCCTAGCATTCAGGGACTTCAGGGACCGGCCACACCGCATAACTCGACACCAAAGCCCCGCTTCGAGTACCCTATAGAACTGTTGCAGGCGCTTATGCAACATTGGGGGTAGAATTCAGGTATGCGCTGGTGGTGGGCGTTGGTGCTTCTGGCTTTAGGACTGGTCTTTTTTAGCCCCAAAGCTGCCTCCAGTTCGTTACAAAAAGCCGACTGGATTGTGGTTTTGGGAGCAGCACAGTACAACGGTGAGCCCTCGGATATTTTCCGTAATAGGCTCGAGGCGGCTCTGCGTCTGTACCGTCAGGGGTACGCGCCGCGCATTGCCGTGACCGGGGGCCGTCGTCCCGGCGACCGTTTTAGCGAAGGCGAAGTGGGTTGCCAGTATCTCCAGGCCAGAAAGGTGCCCCGTTCGACCCTGTACTGTGAGCAGCAAAGCCGTCGCACCGTGGAGAACCTGACCAATATTGCGCCCATCATCGGCAAGTCCAGTGTCATTATCGTGACCGACGAGCCGCACCTGCCCAGGGCCCTCATCCTGGCTGAGCAAATAGGCATCAGAGCCAGCGGTTTTGCGGTACGGGGACAGTTTAAGGAATCGTACTGGCAGCGCGAAAGCTGGCTGGCAATTCTGGCCCGGCTGGGGGTGCGCTAAGTGTCTCCATAAGCGAAACGCAAGATGCCGTACCGAAAGTTCGCTTTAGGAATTGCGCCAGGTATGCATTGACTCATTCCGCTGGTTTTGCCAATCTGCCCTGGCACAACTTAGGCCCTGCTTACCTCTGTAAATGGGGAAGCCGTCCTATCGCTTAAGCCTGTCCAGCGAGGCCAGGTAGCCTTCAAGCAAAGCTCGAAACTGGCTTACAAACAAATCGCGTTCGTTGCGCACCTGTTCGATATCGCTCTTGATTCGCTTCATCTGCTCGATGAGTTCCTGCAGCGCAGCCTGGCGCTCGGTCTCGGTCTCCCGCTTGATGAGTTCGGCCTCGCGCTCGGCCTGGGCCTTGATCTCGCGGGCGATGCGCTCTGCCGCCACCACCGCCCGCTTCAGCTCGGCCTCACCCTCTTTGGATTTGGCCAGCTCGGCCTCGAGTTCGCGAATGTGGCTACGCAAGCGTTCATTTTCTTCAATCAGGGCGGTTTGGGCATCGGCCACCCGCCCCAGATACTCCCGTACCTCGGCCACCGAATAGCCCCGCAAACCCTGGCGAAACTCCTGATAGCGGATGTCTAAAGGGGTCAGGTCGCTGCGCTCCATCCGAAACTCACCCGTCATGCGTTCGTCCACGGCTTTAGACTACAACAGCCTTTGCCCAAATATCGACAACATTCCCCACTCTGCCAATCGAAAGCGGATAGTGGTCTACGCATCTGGAACCCATCCCCCAGGCGCTGCTTATCGAGCTCTTCACAGGTGTGGCCTTCTGGATGGGAATCCACTATGCGGTACAGATCGCAGAAATCAAGTGGGCGAGCGGTTCAATTAAGAGCGCTCTATGGCTCAAAAATGGCCCGCCCCACCCGCACCAGGGTTGCCCCCTCCTCCACCGCCACCTCGAAGTCGCCCGACATCCCCATGCTTCGCTCGGGCAGCTGGTACTGGTCGGCCAGCCGCGAGAGCCGGGCAAATAGGGGTCGTACCGCCTCGGGGTCTTCGGTATAGGGAGCCACGGTCATCAAGCCTTCTACCCAGAGCCCTTCCAGGGTTTGTATTTGGGCCATGGCCTGGGGCAGCTCTTCCTCCAAAAAACCGTGCTTCTGGGGTTCGCGGCCCAGGTTGAGCTCGAGCAGCACCCGCTGCACCTTGCCGCTCTCGAGCGCTTTGCGGGCCACCGCCTCGGCCAAACGTAGCGAGTCGATGGAGTGAATCAGGTCGAAGCGCACCGCAAACTTGGCTTTGTTGCGCTGCAAGGGCCCGATAAAGTGCCACTCGGCCTCGAGTTCTTGCATTTTGGGCAAGGCCTCCTGAATGCGCGACTCGCCCAGGGGAAAACGGCCAAAGCGCAGCACCTGCTCACGAATTTCTTCCACCGAGTGTTCCTTGGTGACCGCTACCAGCCGCACGCCACGGGGGTCGCGCCCCGCCCTGGCGCAGGCCTGCTCGATGCGTGCGAGAACGTCAGGAAGACTCATACCTGGTCACCCGCAAAATTCGCCCAGAGGAAGCCCTCACATGGCGGCCAGAATTCCCCGCACAAACTTACGGAACAAGGCCCCGCTCCTGGCGGCTGTAGCCAGCACTTCCTGCTCGGTGGCGTGGTGCTCCCGTTCGGGCACCGCCATATCGGTAATGGTGGAAAGACCCAGCACCCTGGCCCCCAGATGTCGCAGAGCGATTACCTCGGGCACGGTGGACATCCCAATTGCATCGGCGCCCAGGGTACGCAGCAGCCGCAGTTCGGCCCGGCTGGCAAACTGCGGCCCAGGCCACCAGGCGTATACCCCTTCGCGCAGATGGAAGTCCTGCGCTCTGGCTACTTTGTGGGCCAGCGCCCGCAGCTCGAGGTCGTAAGCATCGAAGGTCACAGGAAAACGCGGCCCCAGGCGCTCATCGTTGGGGCCGGTTAGGGGCGAAAGGGGGGCATAGTTGATGTAGTCGCTGTGCAGCATGAGCTCGCCGGCATTCCAGCCAGGGTTGAGTCCCCCCGCCGCCGAGGTGATCAAAAAAGTCCTGGCCCCCAGAAAGAACCCCACCCGCTGCGGAAATGCCGCCTGGGCTGGGGTGTAGCCCTCGTAACAGTGCACCCGGCCCTTGTAGGCCAGTACGTTTTTGCCCTCGAGCCGCCCCAAAATAAGCTTCCCTTCGTGCCCCGGAGCCGTGGAGTGGGGAAAGTTGGGCAGCGTGCTGTAAGAAAAGCTCGCCACCGTCTCGATCTCGTCGCCCAGGGGGCCCAGGCCCGAACCCAGCACAATGCCCACCTCGGGCACAAAGTCGGTCTGGGTGCGAATGTGGTTTACTGTCTGTTGAATCTGGTCGTAGGTCGAACTCATACGCCCAAATCTACAGCAAAACACGGCTCAGGGTGTAGAGCAGGCCAGCGCTCCTCTACGTTGGCCCTCGACCTATGCACACGATTGGGGTCAAACGCAACCCCGAGGGGCTGCGCCCTCGGGGTTTTTTTGCGTCCTGGACTGGTGGCTATGGGCGGACTTGAACCGCCGACACCACGATTATGAGTCGTGTGCTCTAACCAGCTGAGCTACATAGCCATGGTTGCAGGGACAGGATTTGAACCTGTGACCTTCGGGTTATGAGCCCGACGAGCTACCAGACTGCTCCACCCTGCGTCGGTAGGGGGGTCGCCCCCAAAGCCGCAAACTCAATCTTAGGCGGGAAACCGCGCCTCGTCAAGGCGCGCAAGCCTTTGGCCTCGCCACGGCAAAGCCGCGCTCAGGTCAAAACCTGCGCCGTGGTCGCCTCGTGAATCCCGGCCTTCTTGTCATTCAAAAAGCCCCCCTGGAAACCTCTTTGTAAGGCCACAATCTCGGCCAGGGTTGCAAGCGCAATCTCCTCCGGACTTTCGGCACCGATGTCCAGTCCGATGGGATTCCGCAGACGGGCCAGCTGCTCCTGGCTGGGCACGAAGCCTTCGTCTTTGAGGGCGTCCAGAATTTTTTCCAGGCGGTTGCGCGGGCCCAGCATGCCCACATACCGAGCGGGCGACTCCAGGGCAAAGCGCAGGGCCTGGCGGTCAATGTCGAGATGATGGTTCATCACGATGACGTGCTGGCGGGGGCTAAGGCATATCTTTTGGGCGTATTCGTCGTGGGCCGCCTGAAGGGTCTGGCAGCCTGCAAAACCCTCGAGCAGCTCAGGACGGGCGTCCACTACCGTCACCTTAAAACCCAATACCAGGGCCTGGTTGGCCATGGGCTTGGCGTCGTGGCCTGCCCCGAACAAAACCAGCTCGGGAATGGGGCTGCTCACGTCAAAAAACACCTCGGCCTCTTGCACGTAGCGGGTGGTGGGGCGGGAGGAGCCTCCTTGCATCTGCCGGGCAATTCGAACCACTTGGTCGTGCAGTTCGGGGGGTGTAATTTGGCCCTCGAGCACTCCGTCGGGCTTGAGCCAGACCCGCCCCTCGCCACCCCCCAGCACCGTAGCCAGCACCGAGGGCTCCGACTCGGTGGTCTCCTGCAGCCAGCGGTGCAAGAGACCCTGGGGTTCCACCGGCTCCACCCAGACCTCGACCGTGCCGCCGCAACCCGGCCACCAGGTTTTGTCTTCGCTGTAATCGAAGATGGTACGTTCGGCCCGACCACGGGCCAGAATCTGCATGGCAATTTCAATCATCTCCTGCTCGAGGCAGCCCCCAGAAATCATGCAGGCCGAGCCGCCGTCCTCGCGCACCAGCATCTTGGCCCCTTCGCGGCGGTAAGCCGAGCCAATTACCCGTACCACCGTCGCCAGGGCAGTCTGCTTGCCCTCGGCCCAGGCGGCCTCGAGGGCAGCCAACAGCATGGGTGTCTCGTTTGCCATAAAACTGTTCCCCTCACCCTAACCTACACCCAGAAGCCCCCCAGAACTCTGTTAGCAGAACACATTTGCCCAATTTCGTGCTATTGGCAAAACCCGGAGCTTCTTGTTACTCTCATCTTCGAAGTTATATAGTGGCGTCTAAAGATTTCAGTTGCAGGTGTGCCCGCTCGCTTTGTTTGGCTAGCCTGGGAGCGTTTCTGGTAGCTATGGCCTCGAGGTGCTGTCATGACTGGATTTTCTGTATACCCAGCAGTGTGCGTTGCAGACAGCCTCGCTAAAGCAACCACCGTGGATTTACGAACCAGGCCCGTCATGCAGGGTCCAGTTCCAACGCAGTTCCACAGCACAAGCCTTTTACCTGGCAGCAGCTTGCCTGGCTTTCGAGGAGGAGATGAGGGACCGCCACCCCTTTGACACATTTGGCTATCAATGGTCTGAACCAACCCACCACATCGGCGAGGAGGAAGCATGGCAGAGAAGGTACACATCAAGGTAGTGGTCAATGGGCTCGAGCACCATAGCGAGGTCGAGCCCCGGCTTTTGCTGGTTCATTATCTGCGGGAGACCTTGGGGCTTACCGGAACCCACGTAGGCTGTGATACCAGCCAGTGCGGTGCTTGTACGGTGCACGTAGACGGACAGGCCGTGAAGTCCTGCACCATGTTCGCGGTGCAGGCCGATGGCGCCAGTGTAACCACCATCGAAGGCATCGGAAGCGTCGGAAAGCTACACCCGGTACAGGAGGGTTTTTGGGAGATGCACGGGCTGCAGTGTGGCTTCTGCACCCCCGGCATGATCATGGCGGCAGTTGACTTGCTCAACAAGAACCCCCAGCCCAGCGAAGAGGAAATCCGCCATGCCTTAGAGGGCAACCTGTGCCGCTGCACGGGCTACCACAACATCGTGCGGGCTGTGCAGTACGCTGCCGACAGGATGGCGGGTAAGGTTGGAGTTGCTGCGGACGACTAGACCAGGAAGCAAGGCCCGCACAGAGGGCTTCATACTCTGGGTTAACACATTAGGGAGAGAACAATGGCCGACAAACTCTTTGGCAAGGCGATGAAGCGGGTCGAAGACCCCCGCTTCATTACCGGCTCCGGTAACTATACCGACGACATGGCCCTGCCCGGCATGGTGCACGCGGCAATGGTTCGTTCGCCGTATGCCCACGCCCGCATCAAGGGTATTGATACCTCCAAGGCCCGTTCGCATCCTGGGGTGCTGGCAGTCATTACCGGGCAGGAGATGAAGGACGCAGGCATCAACGGGATTCCCACCGGCTGGCTGCACCCCGGCATCAAGACCCCCCCCCATTACGCCATCACCTTCGACAAAGCCCGGCACGTGGGCGACATCGTAGCAGCCGTTATCGCCGAAACCCGGCAGATTGCCGAGGATGCCGCACAACTCGTGGAAGTGGACTACGAGCCCCTGCCCGCGGTTGCGCTGGGGAGCGACGCGCTCAAACCCGGTGCCCCCGCTGTACACGACGACGTGCCCGACAACGTCTGCTTCACCTGGAGTATTGGCGATAAAGCTGCGGTAGATGCGGCTTTTGCCAGCGCCTACAAAACCGTCAAACTCAACCTGCGCAACAACCGGCTGGTGCCCAACGCCATGGAGCCTCGGGCCTCGCTGGCGCAGTACCTCAAGGCCAGTGACGAGTACACCCTCTGGACCACCAGCCAGAACCCCCACATTCACCGCCTTTTGATTGCTGCTTTCATCATGGGCATCCCGGAGCACAAGCTGCGGGTGATCGCCCCGGATGTGGGCGGGGGTTTCGGCAGCAAGATTTACCAGTACCCTGAAGAGATTATCGTGCTCTACGCGGCCAAAAAGCTGGGCCGACCGGTCAAGTGGACGGCCCGCCGCTCGGAGAGCTTCGTCACCGACTCCCACGGGCGCGACCACGAGACCGTGGCCGAGATGGCGGTGGATCAGAACGGCAAGATTACCGCAGTGCGGGTAGATACCATTGCCAACATAGGGGCCTACCTGACCACCTTTGCCCCGGCGGTGCCCACCTACCTGTACGGCTGCTTGCTGGCCGGCACCTATACCACGCCCCACATCTACTGCCACGTGACCGCGCCCTTTACCCACACCACCCCCGTGGATGCCTACCGGGGCGCCGGGCGGCCCGAGGCCACCTACCTGCTCGAGCGCCTGGTGGACGTGATGGCCCACGAGCTGGACATGGACCCGGTGGAGTTCCGCCGCAAGAACCTGATTCCCCCCGAGGCCTTCCCCTACCAGACCCCGGTGGCCCTGCAGTACGACTCCGGCAACTACGAGGCCAACCTGAACAAGGCCCTCGAGCTGGTCAACTACAAAGCGCTGCGCCAGCAGCAAGAAGCGTGGCGCCAGCAGGGGCGCTACATGGGAATCGGGGTGGTCACCTATATCGAAGCCTGCGGGCTGGCCCCCTCGGCCCTGGTAGGCAGCCTGGGCGCACAGGCCGGGCAGTGGGAGAGCGCTTTGGTGCGGGTGATGCCCACCGGCAAGGTGGAGGTCTTTACCGGCACCCACAGCCACGGTCAGGGCCACGAGACGGCCTTTGCCCAGGTGGTGGCCGACGAGCTGCAAATCCCCGTAGAGGATGTGGTGCTGGTACACGGCGACACCGGACGCATGCCCTACGGCTGGGGGTCTTATGGCTCGCGCTCGGCCCCCACGGGCCTCTCGGCCATCGTGCTGGCCACCCGCAAGATTATTGACAAGGCCAAAAAGATTGCGGCCCACCTGCTCGAGGCCAGCCCCGACGACATCGTGCACGAGGACGGCAAGTTTATGGTCAAGGGGGTGCCCGACAAGGCCAAGACCTTCTTCGACATCGCCCTGATGGCCCACCTGGCCCACAACTACCCCGCCGACCTCGAGCCGGGCCTCGAGGCCACCCACTTCTACGACCCCAAAAACTTTGTTTTTCCCTTCGGAACCCACATCGCGGTGGTGGAGGTAGACCCCGAGACCGGCAAGGTCAAGCTGCTGCGCTACCTCTCGGTGGACGACTGCGGCCCGGTGGTCAACCCCCTGATTGCCGAGGGCCAGGTGCACGGCGGCATTGCCCAGGGCTTGGGGCAGGCCCTGCTGGAAGAGGCCGTCTACGACAAAGAGGGCCAGATTCTCTCGGGGAACTTCCTCGAGTACACCCTCCCCCGCGCCGACGACCTGGTGCAGATCGAGCACGACCACACCGTAACCCCCTGCCCGCACAACCCCCTGGGCATCAAAGGCATCGGCGAGGCCGGCACCATCGCCTCCACCGCCGCGGTGGCCAACGCCGTGATGGATGCCCTGCGGCCCTTTGGCATTGTGCATCTCGACATGCCCTACACCCCCGAAAAGGTCTGGCGGGCCATTCACGGCAGCAGGCTGGCCCAGGCCGCGGATTAAGCCGGGCCTGCGCTGCGTGGTCAAGAGATAGAGCAGCGCCGCGATAAAACCTGCAGGGGAGCCCAAAACTCCGCCTTACCCCGCTCCCCTGCCCCAAATGGAGGGTTTGAATGTACACATCCGAGTTCGCCTACAAGAAAGCCAGTAGCCTTGCGGAGGCCATCAGCCTGCTTCAGCAGCACCCGGATGCCAAGTTGCTGGCGGGCGGCCACAGCCTGATTCCCACCATGAAGCTGCGTCTGGCTTCGCCCTCGGCTCTGATTGACATCTCCAGGGTGCCGGAGCTGCGCGGGATCCGGCGCGAAGGCGAGACCCTGGTCATCGGGGCCATGACCACCTACCACGAGCTGGAAACCTCCGACCTGCTCAAACAACACTGTCCCATCATTCCCCAGACGGTACACCTGATTGGCGACCCCATGGTGCGGGCCAAGGGCACCATCGGGGGCTCGCTGGCCCACGCCGACCCCGCCGCCGATCTGCCAGCTTCCATGCTGGCCCTGGGCGCCCAGATCAAAATCCAGGGGCCCTCCGGCAGCCGGGTGGTGGAGGCCGAGCAGTTTTTCACCGGCATGTTCAGCACCGCCGTGCAGGAGGGCGAAATTCTGAGCGAGGTACACATTCCCATCCGGCCCGGGGCCCGCATGGCCTACGCCAAGTTCCCCCACCCGGCCAGCCGCTACGCGGTGGTGGGGGTGGCGGTGGTGCTGGACGGAAATACCGTGCGGGCGGCGGTCACTGGGGCGGGCGAGCACGCCATGCGGCTCACCCGGCTCGAGCAGGCCCTTTCGGGCCAGGCCCTCAGCGCCGAAAACATTGCGGCTGCCTGCCAGGGGCTGCTCCCACCCGACAACCTCAACCACGACCTGGTGGCCTCCAAGGAGTACCGCGCCCACCTGGTAAACGTAATGGCCAAACGGGCCTTGATGCAGGCTGCGGGGCTGTAGCTGCCGCAGGCCGTAATTGTGAGGGGCTGAGGTAATTCGGCCCCTCTACCTTGTGTGAAGATAAGGGTATGTTTCCTGCGTCTGTCCTGGAGACTCAAAAAGCCCTCGAGGCCCACCACTACATCGCCGACAAGGGGCTTTCGGTGGCGGTGTTTCTGGCCCTGAAGCTGGGCCGCCCTTTGCTCCTGGAGGGTGAGCCAGGGGTGGGCAAGACCGAGATCGTGAAGGTGCTGGCAGAGATGCTCTCCACCCGCCTGATTCGCCTGCAATGCTACGAAGGGCTGGACATCAGCAATGCGGTGTACGAGTGGGACTACGCCCGCCAGTTGATGCAAATTCGGCTGCTGGAGGCCAGCGGCGAGCGCGACCAGGAAAAAGTGCGCCACGAGGTGTTTAGCCAGGAGTTCTTGCTCAAGCGCCCGCTTTTGCAGGCGCTGGAAAGCCAGAACGGCAAAGCTCCGGTGCTCCTGATTGACGAGCTCGACCGGGCCGATGAGGAGTTCGAGGCGTTTTTGCTCGAGTTCCTCTCCGACTGGCAGATTACGGTTCCCGAGGTGGGCACCCTCAAGGCCGAAAAGCCGCCGGTGGTGGTGATTACCTCCAACCGCACCCGCGAGATCCACGACGCCCTGAAGCGCCGCTGCATGTACTACTGGATCGACTACCCCAGCTTCGAGAAGGAGTACCGCATCGTGCAGGAAAAAGTGCCGGGCGTACCGGAAAAACTGGCCCAGCAGGCAGTGGCCTTTGTGCAGGAGCTGCGCAAGCAGGACCTCTACAAAGCCCCCGGCGTGGCCGAGACCCTGGACTGGGCCTCCTCGCTGCTGGCCCTGGGCCAGACCGAGCTTTCCCCCGAGGTCATCGAGGAAACCCTGGGGGTGCTGCTCAAGTACCAGGACGACGTGGTCAAAGCCAAAAACCAGGCCCGCGAGCTGCTGGCCCGGGCCCAGATGTCCATATGACCCTCTCCACCACACAGTTACTGGGCCATGTGGTGGCCTTCGTGCGCAGCCTGCGAAGCGAGGGCATGGTGGTTACGCCGGGGCAGACTGCTACGTTTGCCAGGGCCTTAGGGGAGATTTCCATCTTCGACCCAGAGGCTTTTTACTATGCGGCCCAGAGCACCCTCCTGACCCGGCAGGAAGACCGGGCTAAGTTTGCCGAAGCGTTTCGCAGGTTCTGGCAACACCTTGGCCTGGAACGTTTTCCAGCAGAGCTGCTTAATCAGACCCCGCTACCTCCCAAAAAAGAGCAAAAAGCCCGGCCCGGCGAGGTGGGGCGTGAGCCGCGCTCCTCGGAGCGAAGCTCCAACCAACCCCAGCCCGTGGTGGACCGCGCCCTGACCTTCTCCGAGACCGAGGTGCTCAAGCAAAAACGCTTCGACCAGATGAGCGAGGCCGAGCTCGAGGCCGCCCGCAAGCTGCTGTACAGCCTGGTGTGGAACCCTCCCCAAAGGCGCACCCGCCGCCTAAAGGCCAGCGGCAAAGAACAGCTCGACCTGCGCAAGAGTTTCCGGCGCTCCCTCAAACACCAGGGTGAACTGGTGGTGCTCGAACAGCGTTCGCGCAAACACAAACCCCGCCCCATCGTGGCCCTGGCCGACGTTTCGGGCTCTATGGAGCGCTACGCCCGGATGCTGCTGCACTTTTTACACGCTTTTTCCCTCGAGCAAACCCGCCAGGGGGTGCGCCAGGTCGAGAGCTTCACCTTTGGCACGCGCCTAACCCGCATCACCCACACCCTCAAAAAACGCAGTGTGGACGCGGCTTTGCAGGAGGTGGGGCAGCAGGTCAAAGACTGGTCGGGTGGCACCCGCATCGGGGCCTGCCTGCACAGCTTCAACCAGAGCTGGGCCAGGCGGGTGCTGGGCCGGGGGGCCATCGTGCTGGTCATCTCCGATGGCTGGGACCAGGGCGAGCCCGAGCTGCTGGCCTTCGAGATGGAGCGCCTGCAGAAGTCCTGCCACCGCCTGATCTGGCTCAACCCGCTCCTGGGCACCCCCGGCTACCAGCCGCTCACCCGCGGCCTGGTGGCGGCTATGCCCTTCATTGACGACTTTTTGCCGGTGCACAACCTGAATAGCCTGGAGATGCTGGTAGAGGCCATAAGGGGGCTCGAGCGAGGCCCCACCAGCGCCTAATGAGCCCTTTTCATAGCCCGGTTGTCTGAACGCTCTGGCAGGCCCGGGCGAAGACCCTGATCACTACTACCTGGCTAGTTGGAGGCTGGGTGCCTGGTGTGCGATTTGCTGAAAATGCCCTCCAACACAAAAAACGCCCGCCATGGAAGACGGGCGTCTGTGTGGCTATTATCAGTAGTTGCTGTACAGAAGCAGGTTGGGCGAACGCCGTCCGGCGTTGCTCACCACGCCGGAGGTGGCATTGTCCACGATGGCGTTGCGCACGGTGGCGGGGCTGGCGCTGGGGTTGCTTTGGAGGTACAAAGCCGCTACCCCGGCCACATGGGGGGTGGCCATGGAGGTTCCGCTGATGGTGTTGGTCGAGGTGTCGCTGCTAATCCAGGCCGCAGTAATGGAAGAGCCTGGGGCGAAGAGGTCCAGGCAGCTGCCGTAATTGGAGTAGGAGGCCCTGGCGTCGGTGGAGGTGGTGGCCCCCACGGTAATGCCCGCAGTCACACGGGCTGGCGAGAACTGGCAGGCATCGCGGTTGCTGTTGCCTGCGGCCAGGGCAAAGGTAATCCCGGCGTTGATGGCGTTATTGACCGCGGTATCGAGGGCGCTCGAGGCCCCTCCACCCAGGCTCATGTTGGCCACCGCCGGCTTTTGGGCGTTCTGCCGCACCCAGTCCACCCCGGCAATCACGCCGGAGGTGGTGCCCGAACCGCTGCAATCCAAAACCCGCACAGCATACAGGCGCACACTCTTGGCTACGCCATACACCGAACCCCCCACCGTTCCGGCCACATGGGTTCCGTGGCCGTTGCAGTCGTTGCCGTTCTGTCCGTCACCGATGGCGTCGTAGCCTACCGAGGCACGGCCCCCAAACTCGCTGTGGCTCACCCGGATTCCGGTGTCGATGATGTAGACATGTACGCCGCTGCCGGTGTTGCTGTAGGTAAAGGTGCCGCTCAGGGGCAGGGCCCGCTGGTCAATGCGATCGAGGCCCCAGGTCGCACCCGTCTGGGTGGCGTCAATGCGCATTATCTGGTCGGCCTCGATGTAGGCTACCCTGGGGTTCTGGCGCAGCGCAGCGAGGTTTTCCGGGGAAAGCTGCACCGCCAAACCCTGCAAAGCAGCCGTGTAGACCTGTTGCACCCTGGCATCAGGCGCCAGCCCCAGGCTTTCCAGTTCCCGCTGCAGGGCAGCACCCCCGCGCAAACCCGCTTTCATGCCTTGCAGCGAGGCCATGACGTTGGGGTCATCCTTGTAGACCACAATGTACTGGCCCTGGATGGCATTGGGGTTGTCGAGGCCCAACACCGGAGCCAGGTTATCTGAGGTTACACGGTTTCCACAGGCCGCCAGCACCATCAGTAAAATGATCCAAGCAAATCGAAGATGCATCGCTAAGAACCTCCAGGGTTAGGAACTAACTTTGGGTCTGATACCCGCAGAAAGTATACACGTGTTGTCGCAGCTGTGGTGCTTTTGCCAAACCAAGCAACAAAACCACCGGAAAACTACACCTGAAACACGCCCAGCCGCATCTGCTCCCGCACGGGGTTAAGCGCGCAGACCTCGAGGCTCCGGATCAGGCGCTCGCGGGTCTCGTGGGGAAAGATGACCTCGTCGACCCAGAGGCGGGCCGCGGCGTAGCGCGGGTCGAGGGTCTCTTCGTAGCGGGCCTTGATGCGCTCGTAGAGTTCGACCAGGTCTTCTTCGGTGGGTTTGCGCCCCTCGCGCTCGAGCTTTGCCAGCTCAATCTCCATCAGGGTCTTGGCCGCCGCATTCCCGCTCATCACGGCATACTTGGCCGAAGGCCAGGCGTAGATGAAGCGGGGGGCATAGGCCTTGCCCGCCATGGCGTAGTTGCCCGCACCAAAGGAGCCCCCGGTAATGAGGGTAATTTTGGGCACCACCGAGTTGGAGACCGCGTTTACCAGCTTGGCCCCCCGCCGAATAATGCCCTGCTGCTCGGACTCCTTGCCCACCATAAAGCCGGTCACGTCCATCAAGAACAAGAGTGGAATGAAGCGCTGGTTGACCTCGAGGATGAACCGGGCGGCCTTGTCGGCGGCCTCGGCGTAGATCACCCCCCCCACCTCGATCTTGCCGGGCTTCTTGATGACGAGGCGCTGGTTGGCCACAATCCCCAGCGGGAACCCCCCCAGCCGGGCGTAGCCACATACCACAGTCTGGCCGTAGTCGGCCTTGTACTCGTGGAACTCGGAGCCGTCCACCAGCCGGGCAATCACCTCTTTTACGTCGTAGGGTCTGGAACCATCGGGCGATACCAGCCCATACAGGTCTTCCGGGGGGTGAAAGGGCTCCACCTCGCTTTTGCGCTCGGCTGCCCAGGGGGCCAGCGTCGGCTGGGCGTAAAGCCCGGCCAGGGCACGGATGCGGGCGATGGCTGCGTCATCGTCCTTCTCGTAGAAGTCCACCGTGCCCGAGACCTCGGCGTGCATCCGCGCCCCGCCCAGTTCGTCCGAGTCCACCTCCTGCCCGATGGCCGCCTTGACCAGGGCCGGGCCGGCCAGGTAGAGCCCCGAACCTTCGGTCATGATCAGCACATCGGTCATCAGGGGCAGGTAGGCGCCCCCGGCCACACAGTTGCCCATGATGGCCGAGATCTGCGGGATGCCCAAAGCACTCATGCGGGCATTCAGGTAAAAAATGCGGCCAAAGTCGTCCTGGTCGGGGAATACCTCGTCCTGCAGGGGCAGGAAGACCCCCGCCGAGTCCACCAGGTAGACCGTGGGCAGGTGGTTCTCGAGGGCAATGGTCTGGGCCCTAATGACCTTTTTGGCGGTGATGGGGAAAAAGGCCCCCGCCTTGACGGTGGCATCGTTGGCGATAATCATCCAGTCCCGACCGGCAATCTTGCCAATGGCGGTCACCACCCCACCCCCCGGGGCACCCCCCCAGTCGGCGTACATCTGCCAGCCGGCATAGCCCAGGATTTCCTCGAGCTCACTGCCAGGATCAATCAGGCGGGCCATGCGCTCTCGAGCCGTCAGGCGTCCCCTGGCATGCTGGCGCTCCACCGCTTTTGGCCCCCCACCCTGCCGCACCTGTTCCAGCGAGGTGCGGAAATCGGCCAGGAGCCGCACCCAGGCATCCTTGTTTTGCTTGAAGGTAGACGATTCACGCTCCTTGGGGCTGATGTGGCTTTGAATCATAACCAAAGTCTACCGTTTTTTTGCTTGCGGGCTGCAATTCCGTCAGGTTTCAAAACGTCCCCAACACAACCAAGGGCCAGCAAAAACGCATCTTGCAGGCATTGCCGTATGATTACCACAATATGCGCAAACGACTCGTCGCGGGCAACTGGAAAATGTACAAAACCCCCTCCGAAGCCAGGATGTGGTTTCGAGACCTGACCGCCCAGCTACCCCAGACCCAGGCCGAACCGGCCCTGCTGGTGCCTTTTACCCATCTGCCCTACGCGGCGGAAATCCTAAAGGGCCACGGGGTGTACTGGGGCGCGCAGGACGTCTCGGCCTACAACGAAGGTGCTTACACCGGCGAAATTTCGGCCAAAATGCTGGCCGACCTAGCCTGCAAGTACACCATTGTGGGGCACTCCGAGCGGCGCAGCCACCACGGTGAGTCGGACGCCCTGGTGGCACAGAAGGCCCGCCGCCTGCTGGAGCATGGGATTGTTCCCATCCTTTGCGTGGGCGAACCCCTGGAGGTCCGCGAGGCCGGCAATCATGTTGAATACACCCTGCGCCAGCTGGAGGGAAGCCTGGAGGGGGTAAATCCCCCCTCGGCCTCGAGCCTGGTCATCGCCTACGAGCCGGTCTGGGCCATCGGCACCGGCAAAACCGCCACCCCCGAGGATGCCGAGGCCATGCACCGCGCCATTCGGGGCTGGCTCACGGCCCGCTACAGCAGGGGCTTTGCCGAAGCCATGCGGATTCTCTACGGCGGCTCGGTCAAGCCCGACAACGCAGCGGCCCTGTTCTCACAGCCCAACATCGACGGCGGGCTGGTGGGGGGTGCTAGCCTGAAGCTCGAGGACTACATCAAACTGCTCACAGCCTGACCAGGAGAAGCTATGCGTGCTAGGACAACGATGGTTTGGACAACGATGGTGTTGCTTTTTTCGCTCGGTGCGCTGGCCCAGTCAGTGGAGGTGGTGCAACGCACCTACCGCTGTGCCGGGGGTGTGCAGGTTCGGGCCGTCTACCAAAACAACTTCGACCGAGTGGGGGTGGTCTTCAACAACCAGACCTACGGCCCCTTGTTTCAGGTAGAGGCAGCCTCGGGCAACAAATATTCCGATGGCAGGGCCACCTGGTGGGTAAAAGGCAGCGGGTCTGCCAAGGAAGCCATGCTGATCAGCGAGCGAACTGGCAAGGTACTGGCCAAAGCTTGCAAACCCGCGCGCTAAAGCCCAGCTTTTGACCTGTCCAGCGCTGTTGCCAACCGGTGCATGGTATACGGTAGACTTTTTTGCACATGGCCAACCTTCATCCCCGCACCCAGCTTTCAAAAGAGAGCGTTTTTGCCCATATGAGCCGCCTGGCCGCACAGCATGGGGCCATCAACCTGGGGCAGGGTTTTCCCTCCAATCCTCCACCCGCTTTTTTGCTCGAGGCCGCCCGGCGCGCCATCGGTGTGGTTGACCAGTACACCCCGCCCATCGGCTTACCCAGGCTGCGTGAGGCTGTTGCTGAAGACCTGGGGGTTTCACCTGAGGATGTGGTCATCACCGCAGGGGGCACCGAGGCCCTGCACGCGCTGGCCGAGTCGCTGTATGGCCCCGGTGACGAAGTGATCATGTTTGAACCCTACTTTGATGTCTATATTCCCCAGGCCCGTATTGCGGGTGCTGAGCCCAGCATGGTCCCCATGCGCCTCACGGACCGCTGGGAGGTGGACTTACCGGCGCTGGAACGGGCCATTACGGTACGCACCCAGGCCATTTTGCTCACCAATCCATACAACCCCACCGGCTCAGTCTTCTCCCGCAGTGAGGCCGAACAAATTGCGGCCCTGGCCCGAAAGCACGACCTCTGGATCATCAGCGATGAGGTCTACGACGAGCTCTACTTTGGTACACCCCCCATTCGGCTACGCGAACTCGCACCGGAGCGGGTCTTTACGGTGGGCTCGGCGGGAAAGCGCCTCGAGGCCACCGGCTGGCGCATTGGCTGGATTGTAACCCCGCCTGGCCTGGCCCCGACCATAGCCGGAATGCGCCAGTGGAGCAGCTTCTGTTCCGCAGCCCCCCTCCAGGCGGCGGTAGCCGAAGCCCTGCCGATTGCCCGCAAAACGGGTTTCTATGAGGAGCTGCGCGAGAGCTATGGTCGGCGCAAGGATCTGCTCGAGCAGGGCCTCAAGTCCTTGGGCCTCAAAACCTTCGCCCCCGCCGGAACCTATTTTCTGACCGCCCTCCTGCCCGATCTCGACGCCGAGCGGCTGGTGCAGGAGGCTGGGGTAGCCATCATTCCCGGTTCGGCTTTCTACCTGCAAAACCCGGCTCCCAGGGGTCTGTTTCGCTTGGCCTTTTGCAAGACTACCGATGAAATTGCCCAGGCCCTTGAGCGCTTGCAGCGCTATTTGAAACAAATCAACACCTGACTGGACTTCACAAAACTATAGAGATGCCTCACCAAATCGTTTGAGGAGAATTCTGGGGGCCTCGATTCCAGAAACCTGGGCCGCCCACCAGAACGCAGGATGTGTGTTTTTTCACGATACATTGCACGTGAAGGAATTCTGCTTTAAGCGCAGCCTGCACCCATGCAACAGGACCATCTTGGGCTAAACTGAACAGCGTGGACACAATTCAGTACCTCGACGAACAAGGCAAACCACTACAGGACTTACCGCTCAGTCCCGATGAGCTGCTCCTGGGCTATCGGGCTTTGCGTCGGGCACGGCACTTCGACGAGCGTGTGCTGGTCTTGCAGCGGCAGGGGCGGCTGGGAGTCTACCCGCCTTTCCGGGGCCAGGAGGCCGCCCAGGTGGGGGTGGCCCTGTGCCTCAAGGCCGACCACGACTGGCTTTTGCCAAGCTACCGCGAGAGCGCAGCCGCGCTCACCTTTGGAATGCCCATCAGCAAACTGATTCTGAACTGGCGGGCCGACCCGGCGGGCTGGGGCGCGCCCCCCAACGTCAACATGGTTCAGTTTTACATCCCCATTGCCACCCAGATACCCCAGGCTGCTGGGGTCGCTTATGCCCAGCGGCTGCTGGGAAAGGATGCCGTGGCGGCGGTCTTTATCGGCGATGGCGGCACTTCCGAGGGCGACTTTCACGAAGGGCTGAACTTTGCCTCGGTGTTCGATGCGCCCCTGCTGATTGTGGTGCAAAACAACGGCTGGGCTATTAGCGTGCCCACCCACAAGCAGATGAAGGTGCCACGCATCGCCCAGAAAGCCCTGGGATACGGGATTCCGGGTGTGGTGGTGGACGGCAACGACCTGGTAGCGGTATGGGTGACCGCCAGGGAAGCCGCAGCCAGGGCCCGCCGGGGCGAGGGGCCCACCCTGATTGAAGCGCTCACCTATCGGGTTGCTCCGCACACCTCTTCCGACGACCCCAGCCGTTACCGCAGTGAGGAGGAGACCGAACGCTGGCTCAGGCGCGACCCCATTGTGCGCATGAAAAACTGCCTTTTGCATCTGGGGTTGTGGAGTGAGGAACAGGAGTCCGCGCTTACAGCGGAGCTCGAGGCCGAGTTTGTGGCGGCTGTGGAGGAGGCCGACCAGGCCCCCGAACCCAAACCCTGGGAAATTGTGGAGCAGGTCTATGCCGAGATGCAGCCCGACCAGCGAACCGCCTGGAATTATCTGCGGGAGGAAGCATGATTGCTGAACGTGGCACTCGAGTGCTGAACAACGTGCAGGCCATCAACGAGGCCTTGGATCTGGCCCTGGCCAAAGACCCTCGGGTGGTGCTTTTTGGCGAAGACGTGGGCACCATGGGGGGGGTTTTTCGGGCCTCGGACGGCTTAATGCAAAAATATGGCGAGAAAAGGGTCTTCGACACACCCCTGGCCGAGAGTGGCATTGTGGGCTTTGGAATTGGGCTGGCCCTGGCCGGGCTGCGCCCGGTGGCCGAGATTCAGTTTGCCGGGTTTTTGTACCCGGCCCTCGACCAGATTCTTTCGCACCTGGGCCGCATGCGCCACCGCACCAGGGGGCGCTTTACCATCCCCATGGTGATCCGGGCCCCCTACGGCGGCGGGGTCAAGACCCCCGAGCAGCACGCCGACAGTCCGGAGGCCATCCTGACCCACGCACCGGGGGTCAAGGTGGTGATACCCTCATCGCCTGAACGGGCCAAAGGGCTTTTGCTCTCGGCCATCGAAGACCCCGATCCGGTGTTTTTCTTGGAGGCCATCAAGCTATACCGGGGTGTTAAGGCCCTGGTTCCAGAAGGCTACTACACGCTGCCCCTGGGAAAAGCCCGTGTGGTGCGGGAAGGCAGCGCCGCCAGCCTGTTCTGCTACGGGGGCATGGTGGAGGTCTGTCTAAAAGCTGCCGAGGTCGCCGCGCGGGAAGGGGTGGAGCTGGAGGTGGTGGACCTCGAGACCCTGGTGCCCCTCGACACCCCCACCATCCTGGCCTCGGTACAAAAAACCGGGCGGGCGGTGGTGGTTTATGAAGCCATGCGCACGGGCGGCTTTGGTGCCGAGGTGGCCGCCCGCATCGCCGAGGAAGCCCTGGACTACCTGCAAGCGCCCATCCTGCGGGTCGCTGGTTGGGACGCCCCCTACCCCCCCTTCAGCGCAGTGGAGAACTTCTATCGCCCCGACGCCAGGCGGGTTCTGGAGGCGGTTCGCCGGGTACTGACGCACTGAGCTCAGGCCTGCCAAAAAACCAGCCAACCAGAGCCCGCATTGAGCCTGGATAATGCTTGCACCGTCTGTATTACCCAACATATGATGCACTGGCCAGTATGGATTCAAAAGAGCTTCTTGCAGCAGCGGTTGCCATCACGACCGGGATACTGATTGCCAGCCTGGGGTTGATCAACAGCCTCTTGCAAAGCAAAACCGGGCTCTGGGGCCTGTCTACCGTGGTACACACCATCGGCCTTGGCTTCTCCCTAGTGGGTCTAATCTTTTTCCAGCAAGGGCATTTTTTGGGTCTAAACTCAGCGCACCCAGTCCGATACGCCCTGCTGGCAATGACCCTTCTGAGCCTTGGCGTAGGCATATTTCTGGTCTGGCTGGGCTTACAGCAGGGCCTTCCCTGGTACAGCTTTTTGGGGGGTTTAGTGGGTCTCTTGGTGGTCATGGGCACGGTATATTCCGTCAATCAACTGGGCGTCACCAACGCCATTACCCTTCTGCTGGTAAGCCAGATTCTGGCAGCGGCCATCTTCCAACACCTGGGAATTCTGGTACAGGAGGCCAGTCCGCTCTCGCTGGTCAAGCTACTCAGCCTAAGCCTCATGCTGCTGGGGGCTATAGCCGTGGTGAGAAGCTAGAGCGGTCTACAAAGAAAATGGTACAAAGCCATTCACAACAAGTGCTGTTCAAGGCTTATGTTTGCTCCTGCTCCCAGCGGCAAAAATAGCGAAGGCCACGATAATGGCACGCCCACCTTACCTTTTAGATCTCCAGACATAACAAACGCTTGTTAGAATAGCTGCTATGAAACTGAGCAGTTACGCGGTGGGTAGCTGGTATCAGGGCTCGGATGACGGCGTCCTGGTAAGCGATGCGGTCTATGGGGAGCCAGTCGCCCTGGTAAGCAGTGCCGGGCTAGATTTTGGCGCTATGGTCGAGTACGCCCGCAGGGTCGGCGGCCCCAACCTGCGGCGCTACACCTTCCACGAGCGGGCGGCCATGTTGCGGGCCCTGGCCCAGTACCTGCAGGCGCGCAAGGAGCAGTTCTACGCGCTATCCTACAAAACCGGGGCCACCCAGTACGATAGCTGGTTCGACATTGATGGGGGCATCGGGACTTTTTTTAGCTACTCGTCGCTGGCGCGGCGCGAACTACCCAACGAGCGCTTTCTGGTAGAAGACGACCCCCTGGTGCTCTCCCGGCAGGGCACCTTCCTGGGGCGGCACATCCTGGTGCCCAAAGAGGGCGTAGCGGTGCACATCAACGCCTTCAATTTCCCGGTCTGGGGCATGCTGGAAAAGCTGGCTCCGGGCCTTATTGCCGGGGTTCCGGCCATCGTCAAGCCCGCCACCCAGACCGCCTACCTGACCGAGGCCGTCTTCCGGGCCATGATTGAGTCGGGCATCCTGCCCGAAGGGGCCATTCAGCTCGTCTGCGGCGGCATCGGCAACCTGTTTGAGTACCTGAGCGAGCAGGACAGCGTCACCTTCACCGGTTCCGCCAGTACCGGGCGCAAACTAAAGACACACCCCAGCCTGATTGCCCACGCGGTGCCGTTCAATATGGAGGCCGACAGCCTGAATTGCGCCATTCTGGGCCAGACCGTGGAGCCCGGCGACCTCGAGTTCGAGCTTTTTGTGAAGGAGGTAGCACGGGAGATGACCGTTAAGGCCGGGCAGAAGTGCACCGCCATCCGCCGGATAATAATCCCAAAAAGCAAAGCCGAGGCGGTGCTGGAAGCCCTCAAGCAGGAACTGGCGCAGGTCTCGCTGGGAGACCCCAGCCGCCCGGAGGTGCGGATGGGGCCGCTGGTGGGAGCGGCGCAGCGCCAGGACGTGCAGGCTGTGCTCGAGCAGCTCAAAGCCCAGGGCTGTGCGGTGGCCTTCGAGGGTTCGCGCAGGCTGTTGGGGGGCGACTGGGAAAAGGGCGGCTTTATGGCCCCTACCCTGCTCTATAGCCCCCAGCCCTGGGAAAGCGCAGCCCACGACCTCGAGCCCTTCGGGCCCGTAGCCACCCTGATGCCCTACGAAAGCCTGGACGAAGCCATCGCCCTGGCCCGGCGGGGCAAGGGCAGCCTGGTGGGCAGCATTGTGAGCTACGACCGGCAGGAGGCCCGCACCCTGTTCTTTGGCTGCGCCACCCACCACGGGCGGATGCTCATCCTCAACCGCGAAAATGCCCAGGAGTCCACCGGCCACGGCTCTCCCCTGCCGCTGCTGCTGCATGGGGGGCCGGGCCGGGCCGGCGCGGGCGAGGAGCTGGGCGGGGTGCGCGGCATCAAGCATTACATGCAGCGCTGCGCGGTGCAGGCCGACCCCACCACCCTGATGGTCTTGAGCAACGAGTACGTGCGCGGGGCCCAGGTCAAAGAAGACCTGGTGCACCCCTTCCGCAAGTATTTCGAAGAACTGGAGATTGGCGAGAGCCTGCTGACCCACCGCCGCACCGTCACCGAGGCCGATATTGTGAATTTCGCCAACCTCACCGGCGACTACTTCTACGCCCACGTGGACGAGATTGGGGCCAAAGATTCGATCTTTGGCAAGCGGGTGGCCCACGGCTACTTCCTGATTTCGGCAGCGGCGGGGCTGTTTGTAAGCCCAGCACCGGGGCCAGTGCTGGCCAACTACGGGCTGGAAAACCTGCGCTTTATTGAGCCGGTGGGCATTGGCGATACCATCCAGGCCCGCCTCACAGTCAAGTCGAAAACAGCCAAAGACCCCAAGCCCGGCGAGCGGCCCACCGGGGTGGTGACCTGGGCGGTGGAGATTACCAACCAGGAAGGCAAAACTGTCGCCCTCTACGACATCCTAACCCTGGTGGAGCGCAAACCTCAGCCTCAAGGCCAGACAGCCTCGGCTTGATAGCCTTTTTCACCATGAACCAGCCGGCCCAGGGGGTGCCCGGACTCATGGGTAAAGCACAGCAAGTAATTGCCCTCTGTCCAGCGCTGGTACATCTTCTTGCGGGTCTCGAGGGTGGTCATGGGGTAAAGGTCGAAGGCCATGATGTAGGGCAGGGGGGTGTGGGCCATGGTGGGAATGAGGTCGGCGGTGTAGGCAAAGCGCTGGCCCTGCGAGCGAAGCTCTACCGCCTGCATCCCCAGGGTGTGACCGGGAACCGGCACCACAAACAGGCCCGGCAAAATTTCCTGCTCCCCCTCTACGGTTTCAAACTGCTCGAGGATGGGTTCGATGTTTTCCCGCAGGTAGCTGGCCCGGCTGCGCTCGTGGGGGTGCAGGGCCTCCTCGAGCTCCTGTTTTTGCACGATGTGGCGAGCCTTGGGAAAGGTCGGCTGAAGCCGCCCCTCGGCCAGGCTGGTGTTAAGTCCAGCATGGTCAAAGTGCAGGTGGGTATGAACCACCAGTGAAATATCCTGGGGCCGCACCCCCAGCAGCGCCAGCTGGTCCAGCAGGGGGCTGGTCTGGCTCAGACCGTAAATCCGGCGGAATTTTTCACCCGGTTTTCGGTCAATGCCGGTCTCGACCAGCACCAGCCGGTCTTGGGTGCGGATCAGCAAGGGATTGAGCCCCAGTCGTACACGGTTTTGTTCATCGGGTGCAGCCAGCTTCGACCAGAGGTTCTTGGGCACCACGCCAAACATCGAGCCGCCGTCCAGCCATATTTCGCCATCGCTCAAAATCCAGAGGTCGAAGTTACCGAGCTTGTGGTACAGGATGGGACGCATCGGGGATGATTATCTCAGGTTTGAAGGGCGCCAGTCTATGCTGCATCACGGCCATGGCCTCCGGGCTCTGGTCCACCAACACAAAGCCCCGCCCGTTTCGCGCAGCCGCTTCGCCCGTGGTGCCGGAGCCGGCGAAAAAGTCCAGCACCACCTCACCCGGATTGGAGTGCACCCGCACGATGCGCTCCAGGAGCCGCAGGGGTTTTTGCGTGGGGTAGCCGGTTTTTTCCTTGGAGGAGGTCGGCACGATGGTCATCCACCAGACATCGGTGGGGGTCTTGCCCCTGGCGGCCTTTTCTGGCCCGGCCATCCTGGGAGCCATATAGGGAATGCGGTCGATGGCCTCGTAGTTGAAGGTGTACTTTTTGGGGTGCCTGGCGTACCACAGGATGGTATCGTGCTTGGCAGGCCAGCGGTTTTTGGAGCGCCCCCCGTAGTCGTAGGCCCAGATAATCTCGTTGATGAAGCTTCTGCGGCCAAATATTTGATCTAAAAGCACCTTCACGTAGTGCACCTCGCGGTAGTCCAGGTGCACAAAGAGCGAGCCCTCCGGGGTAAGCAGGCGGTGGGCTTGTATTAGCCGGGGCGCCAGGAATGTTACAAAGTCGTGGTAGCGATCGGGGTAGACCGGGGCCTTTAGCGCCTCCGTGCGGTAGCGTTTACCGCCAAACCCCCGGTGTTGTCCCTGTTCGTCGGCCACAGCACGTATACGGCGCCGCTGCTGGGTTTTGCCGGTATTGAAGGGGGGGTCGAGGTAAATGAGGGGAAAAGAAGCATCGGGCAAGGTGGTGATGTAGTCGAGGCACTCTGCTTGCACAATGCGCTTCATCGGCCTGATTCTAGCCGATGAAAGGGCCTGCGACACCCTGCAAGCCTTGGCGCACCTCCTCCAGTACCTCCCCCAGCCTCCTTCCATCTTCGTGTGCTCGAATCAGGGCGCTGGCAATCACCGCACCATCGGCAGCCTGGGCGGCCTGCTGGGCGGTGGCCCGGTTGGAGATGCCAAAACCGATGGCTACCGGTGTATCGGCAACGCTTTTGATGCGCTGCACCAGTTCCTTTAGGCCCTCGGGGAGCCGGTCGCGCGCCCCGGTCACCCCAGCCACCGAAACGGTGTACACAAAGCCGGTGCAGTAGGGCGCAACGGTCTGGATGCGGGCCTCGGTGGAGGTGGGGGCCAGCAGGAAGGTGGTCTCGAGGCCCGCTTCCTGGGCCAGAGCAACCAACTGGGGGTCCTCGTCGGGGGGCAGGTCGGGCAGAATCAGCCCGTTGACCCCGGCTTCTTTGAACATGCGAAAAAACGCCGCAGGGCCTACCGCCAGCACCGGGTTGATGTAGGTCATCAGGAAAAGGGGCTTCTCGGTCAGGGCCCGGATCTCCCGCACGAAATCGGCCACCTCGGCCACCCGCAGACCCTGCCGCAGGGCCTGCTCGGAGGCCCGCTGAATCACCGGCCCGTCGCCTAAGGGATCGGAGTACGGCAGCCCGACCTCGAGCAAGTCGGCATAGGGCAGCACCTGCCGGACCAGCTCCAGGTCGTGCCCCCGGCTGGGATAACCGGCCATCACGTAGGGGATGAGTGCGGCCCGCCCTTCGGCCCTTGCTCTGGAAAAAGCTTCACGGGTGGTCATGCCGCCCCTCCCTGGGCTTCCAGGAGCCGCATCACCTCCACCACGTCCTTGTCGCCCCGGCCCGAGAGGTTGATGACCATCACCTGGTCAGGCTCCATCTCCGGGGCCAGCTTGGCTGCGTAGGCGATGGCGTGGGCCGATTCTAGGGCCGGGATAATCCCCTCCAGGCGGCACAGCAGCCGAAAGCCCTCGAGGGCCTCCTCGTCGTTGATGCCCACATACTCGGCCAGGCCCTGCTCGGCATAGTAGCTGTGTTCGGGGCCCACACCCGGATAATCCAGGCCCGCCGAGACCGAGTGGGCCGGCAAAATCTGGCCGTCGTCGTCGTAGAGCAGGTACATCTTAGAGCCATGCAGCACCCCTTTGCGGCCCGCACCAATCGACAGTGAGTGCATGCCCGAAGCTTGCCCGTGTCCGGCGGCCTCAACCCCAATCAGGCGAGGGCGATTTTCCTGGTAGGCAAACGGCGCAAAGACCCCAATGGCATTAGAGCCCCCACCCACGCAGGCCAGCACCACGTCAGGGTTCTCACGCCCTTCCTTTTCCCGTAGCTGGGCCTTGATTTCTTGGCCCACAATGCTCTGGAAGTCGCGGGCCATCATAGGGTAAGGGTGGGGCCCCACCACCGAGCCGATGATATAGAAGCTATCGCGCACGTTGGTCACCCAGTCGCGGATGGCCTCGTTGGTGGCGTCCTTGAGGGTGCGCGTACCACTCTCTACAGGCCGCACCTCGGCCCCCAGCAACTTCATACGAAAGACGTTGAGGGCCTGCCGGCGCACATCCTCGGCCCCCTGGTAGACCACGCACTGCAGGCCCATCAAAGCCGCTACCGTAGCGACAGAAACCCCGTGCTGGCCCGCGCCGGTCTCGGCAATCACCCGCTTCTTGCCCATGCGCTTGCACAACAGGGCCTGGCCCAGGGTGTTGTTGATCTTGTGAGCCCCGGTGTGGTTCAGGTCTTCGCGCTTGAGGTAGATTTTGGCCCCGCCCAGGTGCCGGGTCAGGTTTTCGGCAAAGTAGAGGGGGCTGGGTCGGCCCACATACTCGCGCAGGTAGTAGGCGTACTCGTCCAGAAAGGTGGGGTCTTGCTTGTAGTGCAGATAGGCCTCGGTGAGTTCTTCCAGGGCGGGGATCAGGGTCTCGGGCACATAACGCCCACCAAACTCGCCGTAGCGGCCGCGGGGGTCGGGTAGGGGGTAACTGGGCAGGTGCATGGGTTCCTCTCAAGTATTGAGCTAGGTCTTGGGGTCATAAAAAACGAAACCTCGAGGTCGTCGCCTCGAGAAAAGCTCAAGCGCCAATAAGAACGCGCTCGAGCCTAGCTACGCCACCAGCGCTGGTGGTGCCACTTGTAGCTGCGGGGGGTACGGGGCCGCATGTTGTCCAAAGGGTAGCAAGCCCCAGGGCTTCCGTCAAGGATATGTAGCAGTGAGGTACTTGCAGGACAGTTCGGTTAGAGTATGGGCGGTATGGAACCATTCGAACACTACCTCGATCAGATGGCAAAAGTGGCTGTGCAGGTGGGGCTAGGGCTCCAGGAAGGCCAGGAGCTGGTCATCACTGCTCCGATAGAGGCCGTGCCGCTGGTGCGGAAAATCACCGAATACGCCTACCGAGCGGGCAGCCCGCTGGTTAGTGTGCTCTACGACGACGACGCAGCCCACCTGTTGCGTTTTCAGCACGCCCCCGCGACCTCCTTCGACAAAGCGCCCAAATGGCTCTACGACGGCATGGCCGAGGCTTTCCAGACTGGGGCGGCCCGCCTGCACATCGCCGGCAACGACCCTAGCCTGCTTAAGGGTCAGAACCCGGAGTGGGTGGCCCGGGCCAACCACGCCCGCTCGCTGGCCTACCGGCGGGTATTGGAGCTCATCGCCAGCCACCACATCAACTGGAGCATTGTGGCCTACCCCCATCCGGCCTGGGCCAGGGCGGTTTTTCCAGATAGCGACGAGCAGGAAGCGGTAAAAAAGCTGTGGGAGGCCATTATCAAGGCCTCGAGGCTCGATTCACCCGACCCCGTAGCCACCTGGAAAGCCCACAACCAGCACCTCGCCGAGCGCGTGGCCTACCTGAACCACAAGCGCTACAGCGCCCTGCACTTCAAAGGCCCTGGCACCGATCTGCTGGTTGGCTTGGCCGATGACCACCTCTGGGCTGGCGGTGCGACCCGGGCCAAGAATGGCGTGGTCTGCAACCCCAACATCCCCACCGAGGAGGTCTTCACCACGCCCCACAAAAACCGCATTGAGGGCTATGTGCAGAGCACCAAGCCCCTCTCCTATTTGGGCAGCCTCCTGGAGGGGATCGAGATGCGCTTCGAAAAAGGCCGTGTGGTCGAGGCCAGGGCCAAAAGCGGGGCCGATGTGCTGAACCGGGTACTGCAAACCGACGAGGGCGCGCGTAGCCTGGGTGAGGTGGCCCTGGTGCCGCACTCCTCCCCCATCGCGCAAAGCGGCCTTCTGTTTTACAACACCCTCTTCGACGAGAACGCCGCCAGCCACATCGCACTGGGGCAGGCCTACAGCGAGTGCATTCGGGGTGGGAGCCAGCTAAGCCCCGAAGAACTCGCGGCCAAAGGCGCCAATGGCAGCCTCATTCACATCGACTGGATGATTGGTTCTGGGGAAATGGACGTGGACGGCATTACCGCCTCCGGGCAGGCCGAGCCGCTGATGCGCAGGGGCGAATGGGTTTGATATTAACCCCGCCTGAAGCACTCCGTTTATCGCACTCTTCACAGACGTGGCCTCCCATCCGGGAGGCCACTGTCCTGTGCAGGGCAAGGCAATCAAGTTGTGAGCAGCTCAATATCTGTGAGGAGCGCTCTATTGAGGCTGCTCGAGGTAGCGCTCCCAGGCCGCCAATGCCTGCGAAAAGGTATAACCACGGTTGGTTAGAAAACGTATGGCCCTGGGCTTTTCACCACGGTGCCGGCTGGGGTATCGCATCAACAGGGCCACGGCTTCTTCTACCGGGTTCTGCTCAGCAGCCTGTTGCGCCAGCACCTCGTCGACAATCTCTCGCGAAACGCCCTTTTCCAAGAGGGCCCGGCGTAGCTTGGCTGCACCCCATTTCCCCGCATAGAGCCTGGCGTAACCTTCAGCGTACTGCTGGTCATCGAGATAGCCCAGATGCTTGACCCGCTGCAACACTGCCGCCACCACGTCCGGTTGCGCCCTGCGGGCCAGTTTTTGGCGTAAGGCCGCTTCTGGGTAAGCCCTCGCACCCAGCAAGCGCACCGCATACAAAAATAGCTGGTCAGGGGTCTCGTTCTTCATTCACCCCATTATGCTTTATGCGTAATGAGAAAGTTTGATTGGGCTTCCCTCCCCAAACCGCACTTGACGCTGGGGCATGAACCCTAGACACTAGACTGAGCCATCTGAGGTGGCTGCCGAGGCCCCCTGTACCCTATGCGCGTCTTTGCCATTGCCGACATCCATCTGTCTAAAGCCTTCCCCAAGCCCATGAACATCTTCGGGCCGGAATGGGACGGGCATCCCGAGGCTGTTTTTGAAGAGTGGCGCAAGGTTGTAACCGAGGATGACCTGGTTATTGTAGCTGGAGACATCTCCTGGGCCATGAAGCTACCCGAAGCCCTGCTCGACCTGGCCGACCTGGCCCAGCTTCCCGGCACCAAGGTACTGTTGCGTGGCAATCACGACTACTGGTGGCCCTCCATCAGCCGCTTGCGCCAAGTACTGCCGCCCCGAATGCACGCCTTACAACACGACTCGCTGATTATCGGAAACCTGGCCATTGCCGGTAGCCGCGGCTGGGATACCCCTGGTAGCTACAACTTCACACCAGAGGACGAAAAAATCTACAAGCGCGAAGTGGAACGACTGGCACTCTCACTCAAAACCCTCCAGGGCCACGACTACGAACATCTGGTGCTGGCCATGCACTATCCGCCCTATGGCCCCACCGGCGGCCCCACCGGTTTCACCGAGCTAATCGAGCGGCACCGTCCCACCTGTGTGGTCTACGGGCACCTGCACGGCGCCGACCCAGACAGGCTACCCAAAGACTGGAAAGGCATACCCCTACATTTTGTTTCTGCCGATGTGGTGCATTTCAGGCCCCAGCTTATCCTCGAGACCCCCCACCAAATCCACACCTACCAGCCCTCACAGCAGACCCACATCTAAAAGCCGTAGTTCATAGCGGCTTCAGAGATACAGCAATCGCTTCAATGAGGTACGTCCCTGTAAAGCCCGGTACACACCCCTCACGCCGTTCGGCGACTTGCTGAACCTCCTTTCATCTGGGGTATCATCCAGGCATGATTACTGCGTTTGTCCTGATCCAGACCAGCCGCGAGTCCACCGCCGAAACCGCCGAGGCCGTAGCCGAAATTCCTGGTGTGGCCGAGGTGTACTCGGTTACTGGCGAGTGGGATCTGGTGGCCATTTTGCGTTTCAAGGATTTTGAGCAGCTCGACGACATCGTAACCCTTGGGCTGCGCAAGCTAAAGGGCATCGAGCGCACCCAAACCCTGCTGGCCTTCAGGGCCTATTCGCGCAGGCTGCTCGAGCAAGGCTTTAACATCGGCGGCGAAGGTCTGTAGCCTCCCCATGTTTCGCTTTTTCATGCTAATCCAGCTTGGCCTCATGCTGCTCGGCCTGGTCTGGATGGAGCTGGCAGGCTACGCGGCCATAAAAAACCCCGATCCCCTGCGCGATAGCCTGTTCTTCTTGTTGTTGTTTTTTGGGCTGGTGGGGCTCGAGCGCCTGTTCTCCCTGCTATTCCCACAAAGCTTTCAGGCCGCCGAGGCCCTGCACGGCCAGCTCGGGGCGGTCATGCGCGCCCAGGGCATCACCCACCATCAGGCACTGCTGCTGGCCCTGGCCTCCGGGGTAGGCGAAGAGGTGTTTTTCCGTGGGGCTTTACAAAATGCCCTGTTTGGCGGCTGGCTGGGGGTGCTGCTTCAGGCCCTGGTGTTTACCTTGCTCCACCCCGTACCCGACCGCCGGGCCTGGAGCTATCCGCTGTTCATCTTTTTGGGCGGGATAATGTTTGGGGCTGCCTATTTGCTTACTGGAAGCCTGGTTCCAGGCATTCTGGCGCATTACCTCCACAACGCCAGGGGCTTTTATCAGCTGCTGGACCAGGGCGAAACAGGAAAAGGAATTTAGCCAGGTTAGGGCCAGACCTACGAAGCACGCCAGAGCCCCCATTCTGATATGCTTTTAGAGCTATGGCTTACAAGAAAATCACGGTTCCGGCTGGCGAGAAGATTTCCATTCAAGATGGCAAGCTGCAAGTTCCCGACCACCCTATTGTGGGCTTTATCGAGGGCGACGGCACCGGCCCCGACATCTGGAGAGCCGCCCAGCCCGTCCTGGATGCGGCAGTAGCCAGGGCCTACGGCGGCAGACGCAAGATTGCCTGGGCGGAAATTTACGCCGGCGAAAAAGCCAACCAGGTCTATGGCGAGGCCATCTGGCTGCCCGACGAAACCCTCGAGTTCATCCGTGAGTACCTGGTAGCCATCAAAGGGCCGCTCACCACTCCGGTGGGGGGCGGGATCCGCTCGATTAACGTGGCCCTACGTCAGGAGCTCGACCTTTACGCCTGCGTGCGCCCGGTGCAGTGGTTCGAGGGGGTGCCCAGCCCAGTGCGCCACCCCGAGCTGGTCAACATGGTCATTTTCCGCGAGAACACCGAAGACATCTATGCTGGCATCGAGTTTCCCAAGGACAGCCCAGAGGTCAAGAAGTTCCTCGAGTGGTTCAAGACCGAATTCCCCAAGCCCTACAGCAAAATTCGTTTCCCCGAGACATCCGGCATCGGCATTAAGCCGGTCTCGGAAGAGGGTACCCACCGCCTGGTAGAGGCCGCACTCAACTACGCCATCGACAACGACCTGCCTTCGGTCACGCTGGTGCACAAGGGCAACATTATGAAGTTCACCGAGGGGGCCTTCCGCGACTGGGGGTATGCCCTGGCCAAGAGCAAGTACGGTGCTGTAGACCTGGACGGCGGCCCCTGGCAGACCTTCACCAACCCCAAAACCGGCAAGCAGATCGTGGTGAAGGACATGATCGCCGACAACTTCCTGCAGCAGATCCTGCTGCGCCCTTCCGAGTACAGCGTAATAGCCACCCTGAACCTGAACGGCGACTACATCTCCGACGCCCTGGCTGCCCAGGTTGGGGGTATCGGGATTGCCCCTGGTTCCAACGTCAATTACTACACTGGGCACGCTGTTTTCGAGGCCACCCACGGCACCGCGCCCAAATACGCAGGCAAGGACCAGGTCAACCCCAGCTCGGTAATTCTCTCGGGCGAGATGATGCTGCGCTATATGGGCTGGACAGAGGCCGCCGATTTGATTATCCATGCCATGACCAAAACCATCGCCCAGGGGCGGGTAACCTACGACTTCCATCGCCTGATGGTAGCCGAAGGCCGCAGCGCAACCCTGCTCAAGTGCAGCGAGTTTGGCCAGGCGCTTATCGAGAACATGTAGGCCTGCGTCAAAAGGTTACCGCTGCAGCGAAGGGCCGCCCGTTCCGAAGGGGAACGGCCCTTCGCTCGGGGTGAGCAGTCACCCAAACTCGGTATAATGGACATCGCCAGGAGCGGTACTTTTCAAAAAGGAGGGCTTCATGGTACAGGTTCTTTTGGTGCTGGGTTTTCTTCTGATGCTCTACAACACCTACACCGGCTTTCAGATGAAGGGCAAAGCGCCCGGTGGGGTGATTGGAGAACGGCTCACCCAGCTCAATCTGTTTATTTTGCTTTTCGCGCTGGGGTATCTGGCTGTGGGGGTTCTTACCTGGAGTCGCCCAGTTGACACCCTTCTGCTGATTGTGGGTCTGATTTTATTGTTTGGAGCAATATTTGTATTGCTGGTTCTACGGCTAGTACAGGCCGTATTGGCAGCACTCGAGGGTTGATGCAAATCTACCGCCAAACCTCTAAAGCGCTGGATATTTTCCTCAACCGGGATGAGCGCCTGGTGTATGCCCTTTGTCGTGAGGAGATAAGCGACATCGTGCTGGCCCAACGTACCCAGCTTCCGCTGGACGTTTTGAACAACACGTTATCTGGGCTGCTCGAGCATGGCCTGATCGAAATAGTGGCGTCATCTCAAAGTGCACCAAGCCAGCCAGCAGATCCACAGCCTGCCACGCCCACGCCGGATAAGCTGGTTGCTATAAAAGCCCAGCTGGCCGCCATTCTCAAAGCCGAACTGGGAGAGCGCGCAGCAAATTTTCTACCAGAAATTGAGCGCAAACAAAGCCTGGGCGAACTCGAGGAGTGGAGCCGCAAGCTGGTAATAAAGCTCAGGCTAACCCTGAGCCAAAAAGCTGCGAATGCCCTCGAGGCCCGCCTGCAATCTCTTTTTGCCTAGAGAACAGTTCCCCCCAAAACCACCGGCAAAGCGCGCCTGCAGTGGGTAAAGTGCCCGGTTTATCCCTCCAGCTCCTGCAGTACCCCATGCAGGCGACGGGTCATGACCTGGGCGTACTCCACCCATTCGGCCAGAGCCTGCTCTACCGACTGGCGCATCAAAAACTCGCCTGGCGAAAGGCGTTTCAAAAGCAGGAATGGAGGGCTGCTGAGGCTCTCGAGCACCTTTTGTAAGCGGTCGGCCTCGAGGTCCATCTCCCGCGCCATTGGCATCAGGTCGGCCAGCAAAAAGACCTGTTGGGGCGGCTGGTCGGCCAGCAGGGTCAGCACCGCCGAGAAGTGGCTGCGCTCACGCAGAACACCCGAAATTTCGTTCTCGAGGGCCTGAATGGACTCGAGGTCTATGCGACCCTCCCGCAGCAGGCGCTCGATATCGAGCGGCCCCACCGGAAAAACCCCACGCAGTTTGACCAGCCGCTGCAAGGCTTCAGGAGAGACATAACCCAGACCCATCTGGGCCAGACCTGAGGGCCGCACAGCAGCAATCTCAGCCAGGGCTTCGGATCTGGAGGACTCCCCGGCCACAATTGCGGCGTACTGCACACGGCCTTGCTGACGATATGCCAGCAACTCCTTGGCTTCCATCTCGCCAAATTTAGACAGGGCCAGGTGAAAGGTTCGCCGCCCCAAAGCAGCCCTGAAGACCCAGGGCGCACTCCCCGACTCCCGGGAAAACCCCAGGGCCTCGAGCTCAGCCGAGAAAGCCGGTACCTCGCTCGAAACCGGCTTGTGCGGAAAAATCACTTCTTTCGGGTACGGTGTTACCTTGACCCGCTTCTCAGGCTTCTCTGGCAAAGGTTCGCTGGGCTTTTGCTTGGGGCGCTCCGGCTCAAATTGACGCGGCCGGGCTGGCCTGGCTACGGGCGTTAGGGCTTCCAGAGCAATCTCGCTGCCCTCGAGGTGCAGCACAATTTTGTCGTTGACGCCCAGTCGCCGCTTGGCATAGTAAGGGGCCAGGCCCTCGAGGCGATTTTGCGCCCAGTTGATGCTGACGTCGTAGGTCTCGCCCTCTTCATCCCGTAGGGCGATATGGTCTTTGCCCTGCAAAAAAACCCGCAGCGGCTGGGTTAAGCTCATGGTTCCTGTGTTGAGGCAAATGCTGGTGAGGACGTAGCGCGCAATCATAGGTTTCCTAACGGGCCTTGGCGGCCAACTGGCTGGTTGGGGTAGGCTTACCTGCGGTCAGCATGTAGTACATTTCGCGTGCAACCTGCAAGGTGGTTTCCACATCTCCTAGGGCACGGTGGCGACCAGCAACAGGCCCCAGGTCGAAGGCCCAGGCCAGGGCATCCAGCCCGCGTTTGGTCAGTCCGGGCAGGGCCTTGCGGGCCCAGTCTATCGTGTCTACCACAGGGTTATCCAGTCGGTAACCCAGGCGCTGCAAGCGAGGCTGCAAAAAGCCCAGGTCAAAGCCAGCGTTCTGGATAATCAGCGTGGCGCTGTCCAGCAGTGGCAGGGCTTCACCCAGTACCGTGTAAATATCGGCAGCATCGCGCACATCCTGGTTTCGGATTCCAGTCAGTCGGCTGATGAAAGGCGGAATCGGCATGCCCGGATTGACCAGCCGCTCAAACACCGTGAGCTGGCCATTTTCCAGGCGAATCAGGGCCAGCTCGATAATTTCGTTGTTTTCTGGGGAAAGCCCAGTGGTTTCTACATCGAGCACCACAACTGCTTCGCCCGGTGCTGGAAAACTATATTTCCATTCCCACAAACCCACCTCGGCTGCGACGCGCTCAAAACGCCCATCCAACAGGCTTTTTAGCAAGTCGCTGGCCCAGGAACCTTTGGGCAAGCCCTGTGCGGCCAAGACCTGCTCGGCCAGGGAGCGCTCGGGAAGGTGGCGGCCAACGCTGCGTAGATGGCGGGCGAGTCGGGTAGATAGTCGGTAGTGGGTAGGACTCATGGATTGGGGTTTGGGTATCGGCGATGCGTGCGGCATAAGCACGAAACCTCGAGGTAAGACTTGAGACCCGATAAAAAGCCAAAAAATACCTGCGAGTTCACAGATGAATTCGAGGTCTCGCAGGGAGTATACCGCAGCTTACACAGATATGACAGGGCTTGATAACCGTTAACGGAGCAGCGTTAAGTTGGCGTTTCTTTCTGGGTTTGCCTGCCGGAACCTGAAGCCGGGCCCAGGTCTTCCACCCAGACCACCCCCGACCTACAAGCTAGCCACTCGAGCAAAGGCCCGTTCGGTAGCCTGCTCAAAAGCGTAGGCCGCAACAAATATCTGCTCGTCGTGCAGTGGTTTGCCTATAAGCTGAACCCCCACCGGCAGGTGCCCCTCAAACCCCGCCGGAATGCTCATGGCAGGCACACCAGCCAGGTTAACGGCTACGGTGTCGATATCGGCCAGGTACATCGAAAGGGGATCGGCGGTTTTCTCGCCAAAACGGAAGGCCGGGGAAGGGCTGGTTGGGGTAAGCAGCAGGTCGGCCCTGGCAAACGCCGCGTCCAGGTCGGCTTTAATTTTGGCTCGAGCCCGTAAGGCTTTGCCGTAATAGGCCTGGTAGTAGCCGGAGGAGAGCACAAAAGTGCCCATCAGTATGCGCCGCTGCACCTCGGGGCCAAACCCCTGCTCGCGGCTTTGCCTCATGGTAGCGATGCTATCTTCGGCAGGCACCCGCAGGCCATACAGGGTTCCGTCATAACGGGCCAGGTTGGAGCTGATTTCGGCGGTATTAACAATGTAATAAGCGGCCAGGGCGTAGTCGAGGGTGGGAAGGCTGACCTCCACAAAGCGCACCCCCTGGGCTTCCATCACGGTTCGGAAGCGCTCGAGGGCCTCCAGCACCCCCGGCGAATTGCCCATAGCCAGGGCTTCCTTGACAATGCCGATGGTGAGGCCTTTGGCCGAGGCCTGCAAGGCCGCCACAAACCGAGGCTCGGCTTCCAGGCTGGTGCTGTCCCGGGGGTCGTAGCCGCTCACCACGTCGCTCAGCAGGGCCAGATCCTCAAGCGAACGGGCCATAGTACCCACCTGATCTAAGCTGCTGGCCGTAGCCACCACCCCATAGCGTGAGATGCGGCCATAGGTAGGCTTGAAGCCGTAAATCCCACATAGCGCAGCGGGCTGGCGCACGCTCCCACCGGTGTCGGTACCGAGCGCCAGCGGCACCATGCCGGCCGCGACCGCCGCCGCCGAGCCCCCTGAGGTGCCACCCGGCACCCGCTCGAGGTCCCAGGGGTTACGGGTAGGGCCAAAAGCTGAGTACTCGGTGGAAGAGCCCATGGCGAACTCATCCATGTTGGCCTTGGCCACCAGCACAGCTCCGGCCTGGCGCAGCTTTTCCACCACAGTCGCGTTGTATGGCGGCACAAAGGAGGCCAGCATTTTAGAACCACAGGTGGTCTGTAGACCCTGGGTGCAAATATTATCCTTGATCACAATAGGAACACCGGCCAACGGAAGGTTCTCGCCCTTGGCGAGCCGCTGTTCAACTGCTTTAGCCTCGTGCAGGGCCTGGGGGTTCAGGCGAATCAGGGCATGGATCTGGGACTCGAGCTGCTCGATTCGCTTTAGAGAAGCCTCCACCACCTCGCGCGGCGAGCCCTGACCCGACTGGATGCTCTTCACAATTTCTTGCGCCAACATACCGCCCCATGATAAGGCGCATCAGCTCGAAGTGGCATACTCAGGTCAGGGGTCATGCGTAATAAAACAGGCTCACTTTAGGCTCCCTACATCATGGAATCAATCCAGCGAGATTCCCTATTGAGGGTGTTTTGAGCCGACCAACTGGACAAAGTCGCTGCTTGCGGAGGTGGTCAGGGCGCGTAGCCCAGAACCTCGAGAACTGGCAAGGTGTGCGGCTACCGCGGTGCACTACCCAGGTGCTGGTCGAGAAATGCAGTGGTTAGTTGTGCAATCTGGCTCCAGCCCTCTTCGGCGCTTATGGTGGCTGGGTTGTCGCCCCGCTGGGGGCCGTAGGCGCCAAAGCCGGCATGGTTCAGGCCAGGGATAACCTGTTTGAGCGTATTTTGGGGAAACTTGGACTGGCTGGCCTCGAGCTGCTCCTGGCGAATAACCCCGTCGCGCTCACCAAACAGGGCCAGGGTTGGGAGGTTTTTTCCAGACAGGTCGTTTTGCGGGTAAGCGGCCCACATCACCAGCGCCCTGGCATCGGGGTTGCTCTGGGCAAAGTTGGAGGCCACCACCCCTCCCAGGCTGTGTCCACCCACCGCCCAGGACAATTGGGGTGCTTCGGCAATGGCTGTTCTAGCCTTGCCCTGCTCGGTAACGGCCAGATTAAAGCGCACCCGCAGCAGGGCCACCCGGTAGCCGCGAGCAGCGATTTGCCGCAATACCGGCGCGTAGGCTTGGGGTTCAACCAACCCACCGGGATAAAACGCCAATCCCCCTTTGACTGCTTCTTTGGGGACAAAAACCCAGCCATATGCGGTAGCCCGAACCTCGAGGTCGGCGCTTGATTCCAACGCCCGAAGCGCTGCTTCGCCGGGTGGGTAGGGGGTGAGTGCTCGCTGGGTATACCAGACCATCGCCCCGGCAAAAAGCAGCAAGCCACCGAAGAAAACCAGCCAGAAGACTTTGTACTTATTCATAGGTTCATAGGAGCGTCTAAGCAGCTAGAACTGCGCCAGAAAAGCTTGCCAAACCCACCCTCCCCTTGCATCCTACAAGGCGCAGTCCCAGGTGTGTGCCCGGTGGGTTACAGAAGGGAACACACAGCGGAGCCTGACGGGGTCTTCTCTCGGCCTGGCAAACAGCTTCAATCGCCGACCGCCGGGGCTGCGCTTAGCTGACCTGTTCGCTGCTGGCGCATTTTCTCATAGCGCCGGCGTTCAAACAGATAGAAGGCTGCGGGCACCACGAACAAGGTCAGCAGCATCGAGACCGAGACCCCACCCAGGATGATGATACCTAGCGGACGGCGAAACTCCGAGCCCTCACCGCTGGCGGCAATGAGGGGAATGGAGATCATCAGCACCGTGAGGGTGGTCATCAGGATGGGGCGTAAGCGCAGGCGTCCGGCCTCGACCAGGGCCTCATACAAAGGCTTTTCGCGGGCCTGGCGCACGGCAAAGTCCAGCAGCAGGATGGCGTTTTTGGTCACCAACCCGATAAGGATGACCACCCCCAGCACCGAAATTACGTCCAGGCCACTGCGGAAGAAAAAGAGGAACCAGAACGCCCCCACCAGCGCCAAAGGTACCGGAAGCAGCAAGTAGAGGGGGTAGCGGAAGGTGTTGAACTGGCTCGAGATCACCAGGAAGTTCAAGAGCAAAGCCAGCCCAAAAGCAATCGGGGCACTGCGGGCCAGGTCGCCCACAAAAGCGGTGGAGCCCTGGGTTTCCAGCTGCACCCCATCGGCAAAGACCCCCGCTTTTTCCAGTTCTTCACGCACCAGGTTTGAAAGCTGGAAGGTTCCAATCTCGGAGTTGGGGGCCCGGTTGGCGGTTATGCCGGTAGAGAAGGCCTGGTTGGTGCGCGAGAGCTGGGCCGGGGTCTGGCGGCTTTCAAACTGCCCCAGGTTGCCAATCGGTAGGGTGCTCCGCAGCGCAGGGGCAGCAACCGGAAGCGAAAGCAGGCTGGGCTGATCGGGCACCAAGCGCGGGTCGGCCCGAACCACGATGGGGATATCGTCGCCACCCGAGCGGAGGTTGCCGGCCTCGGTGCCGGCATTGTAGATGCGCAGGGTCTGGGCCAGGTCGTTTGGGGTCAGGCCCGTGCCAATGAGCCTGCTGGGGTTGGGCACCAGCACCCGCTCGGTGGCAGTTTCCTCGAGGCTGCTGCGAACGTCAATTAGGTAGGGCAGGCTTCGCATGACCTCGAGGGCCTGCCGGTTTTTCTCGGCCAGCAGGGCGGGGCTGGGGGCGGTCAGGGTGAATTGCAGGTCGGCGGCCCCACCCGGCCCCCCTTCCGGAACCGTTACCCGCAGGTCGGCCTCGGGTCGGTCTTTTATCAGGTTCTGCAGGGCCTCGCGGTAGGTAGGCAGCAGGTCGTAGACATTTTCCCGCTCATCCTTGCGCACCAGCTCGACCACAATGCGGGCCCGCTCGGGGTTGCCCGCACCCAGGACGTTTTGCGAGCTACCCACGGTGCCCAGCACCGAGCGCACCTCGGGGCGGGCTGCTAGCCAGGCCTCCAGGCGGCGCGAGAGGGCATCGGTCTCGGATAAGGCGGTGCCCTTGGGCAGCACCAGATCCACGTTCATCTGCCCGTTGTCGTTTTTGGCGGTGAAGTTGAAGGGGATCTTCGGAGCCACGTAACCGATGCTCAGGAAAAAGGCCAGGCCCAAAAGCAGCACCCAGGGGCTTTGCTTCAAAGCCGCGGCCAGACTGCGGGCGTAGAATTCCCGCAAGGCCAGGAACACCCTTTCGGACATCCCGTGCAGGCTTCCGGTGATGGCTCCAGCCAGGCCAAACACCAGCGAGAACAGCCAGCGCAGGGGGGCCAGCAGCAGGGTGAGGGGGGTAATCAGAAGGTTGAGCAAGCGGCGCGAGGGGCTCAGGCCCGGCTGCTGGTAGACGTGCAGGCGCAGTCCCCAGCGCAGGTCCTGGCCCAGGCCCAGCACCCGCTGGCCCAGCTGGCGCCAGGTGGGGGGTTCGGGGTCGGGGAAGTAGGCCAGGCGCACGGTGAGGAAAAACAGGGCCTCGAGCCAGCTCACCGCAATGGCCGCGGCCAGCACGATGCCAAACTGGCGGAAGAACTCCCCGATAATGCCTGGCAGAAAGCTGATGGGCAGGAAGACCGCCAGCAGCGAAAGGGTGGCCGCCGAGACCGCCGAGAGCACCTCGGTGGAGCCCTTGAGCACCGCCTGCAGGTTGTCGTAGCCCATCTGGCGGTAGCGCTCGATGTTCTCCGAGATCACGATGGAGTCGTCGACCACAATACCCACTGCCACAATGATGGCCAGCAGGCTAATCACGTTGAAGGTAAAGCCCAGCAGGCCAAACACAATCAAGGCCCCCGACATGGTGATGGGAATCGCCACCACCACGCTCAAGACCGAGTTGAGCTTGCCCAAAAAGATCAGGGTGATAAACGAGACAATAGCGGCAACCAGCAGCACCTCGCGGAAGGTGTCGTTGACGGTGTTTTCGATGAAGGTGGTGCTATCGCCCACGATGCGGGCCTGGTAGCCCTGTGGCAGCCGGGCTTCCTGCAGAACCCGCTTGATGCCCTGGGCCACCGCCACCGCGTTGGAGTCGGGGGTTTTGCGCACCGCCAGCGGTATCACCGGCTGGCCGTTGAGCCGGGTCAGGCGGGTGGGGTCGGCCTGGGCGTCGCGCACCACGCCCAGATCCCGCACCCGCAGGCCGCGGGCCGGGTCCACCAGAATGTTCCCGACCTCCTCGGGGGTGGTGGGGGTGTTGCGTAAGGTAAAAAGCAAGCGCTGCCCCTGGTCGCTCTGGGTTCCGGCAGGCACGGCCAGCGCCGAAGCCTGGATGGCGCCCACCACCTGGCTTGGGGACAGGTTATAGGCGCCCACCTTGTAGGGGTCGAGCAGGACCTGCACCTGCCGCTCGGGCGCCCCCTGTACCTGCACATCGGCCACCCCCGAGATGAGCTGCAGGCGCGGCTTGAGCGCATCGTTGGCGTACTTGGCCACCTCGCGCAGGTCGCGGCCATCGGCGGAGAGGGCAATAAAGAGAATCGGTGAGGCCGCAGGATCGAAGCGCTGCACCACCGGGGCCTGGGCCTCACGGGGGAGCTGCCCCCGTACTGCCGCCACCCGCTGGGAAACGTCGGTAGCGACCCGGTTGATGTCCTGACCAAACTCGAAGGAAACGATCACCTGGGAGAAGCCCTCGCCCGAGAGCGAGGCGATCTGGTCGAGGCCCGACAGGGTAGAGACCGCATCCTCGATGGGGCGGCTCACCTGCTGCTCGACTTCTTCCGGCCCGGCCCCCGGGTAGGCCGTGGTCACGGCCACCACCGGAATCTCGAAGCGGGGCAGCAGGTCTACCCCCACCCGGCTGCCGGTGATAAGGCCGAACAGCACCATGGCCAGGAAGACTGCCGTAGAAAACACCGAGCGCTTTACGAAAAAGGCAATGACCGGATTGACCGGCTTGCCGTCTGAGGATTCGGGCGCCACAACAGGGCGCTCTAGCTGGCTCATGCCCACCTCTGGTTCATGCAGACGCTAAACAAGGCGCTCACTGCACCACCTCCACCGCGTCCCCATTGCTGAGGCTCGAGGGCACCGGAAAGACCACCGGCCCGCTGCCCACACCCTCCACGGCCACCCGCGCACCCGTGTCGCCCAGCACCTGCACCGGGGTGCGTACCGCCCTGCCCTCCTGCACCACAAACACGTAGGTGCTGCGGCCCTCGGTGCGTAAAGCGCCAGCGGGAAGCAGGCTGCCCTGGGCCAGGGTGAGGGTGTAGCGCACCTGACCGCTGGCACCGGGCGGCAGGTCGCCTTCGACTTGAGCGGTCAGCTCGACCAGGCGGTCGGTGCCGGGAACTTGGTTGCTCTTGCGCAGGATGGCGGGGTAACTCTTGCCCCCGTAGAGCACCTCGACCTTGCTGCCCAGGGGCAACGCGGCGGCTTCTTCGGGGGGCAGGCGGAAGATGGCCTCGAGCCTCGAGGTATCGGCCAGCCGGAAAGCCCGCTGCCCCGCGCTCACAAACTCGCCGGGGTTGGCGAAAATCTCCGCCACCACGCCCGCAAAAGGGGCCCGCACCTGGGTATCGGCCACCGCCCGCCGGGCCTGGGCCAGCTGGTTCTGGGCCTGCTGCACCTGCAGGCGCAAAAGGGCCAGGTCTTCGCTGGAAGCCCGCTGGGCCCGGGCCAGGTTTTCACGGGCGTTGTCGAAAGCGGCTTTGGCCTGGTTGTAGGCGGCCTCAAGGCCGGTCAGCTCAACCTGCGAAATGGCCCCCGCCTTGAAAAGCTGCTGCCCTTCCGCGTAGCGCCGCTCGGCCACCTGAAGGTTGGCCTGGGCCGATTCCAGGCTGGACTGCAGGGGGGCCAGGGAACCCGAGGTAGAGCGCTGGGCCCGCTCGAGGTTCACCCGGGCCTGCTCTAAGGCCAGCTCGGCGTTGCGAAGGGCGGTTTGGGCGTTGGCGGGGTCGAGCCGCAAGACCACCTGGCCCTGGACGACCCGGCTGCCCTCGGCCACCCGCACCTCCAGCACCTTGCCCGAGGCCGTGGCCCCCACCTGGCTTTCCCGCACCGGCAACAAGGTGGCCCCAGCGCTACGCACGGTGGTCAAAGCACCGCGCTCGGGCTGCACCACCCGCACCTTGATGCTGCGGGAGATAACGGTCTCTGCCGGAACAGGGCCTTCGCTGGGGGCCGTGCGGCGCGGCCCACACCCGGCCAGCAACAGCGCCGCCAGCCCCAGCCAAAGCCAGGTTCCGTATGCGGCCTGGTTCATCAGCGACCCCCCGCCAGCAGGCTGTAGTAAGCCCGGAAGTAGTTCCCCAGGGCTTGCTGGGCGGCCAGCTCGGCCTGGATATAGGAGAGCTCGGTCTGGAGGTAGGCCACCTGGCTAATCAGACCCGCCTCCAGGCGCTTTTTATCGTTGGCGAGGGTTTCGCGGGCGTTGGCCAGGGCGGCCTGCTGTACAGCCAAAGACTTGGCAGCAGCCTGGAGGTTCTGGTACAGGGAGTCGTACTGCAGGGTCAGGCCACGCTCAATTTCCTTGGCACCCGCAACGGCCTGTTCGGCCCTCGATCTGGCCGCGTCGATATCAACCCTGGCCGCGTAGCTAGGGTCTAGCAGCTCGACCTGTAGCTGGGCCAGCTCGGCCCGCTGGCGGGCCTGCAAAACGTCGGGGTTCTTGGCCAGCAATCCTTGCAAAACACTGGCCTCCGGCAAGGCTGGTGGGGTGGGTAGGGGGGTTATGGCATTGAATGTGCCCACCAGGCTGCGCAGTGAGCTGTGGGCCAGGGCCAGCCCATTTTCGGCCCGGCTGGCGTTGTTGCGGGCCTCGTCCAGGCGGTTCTGGGCGTTGCGGACGTCCAGGGCCGTGCCGGAGCCGTTGCGCTGGCGAATCTGGGCAATTTCCAGCCCACGGGCGGCAACCTCGAGGGCCTTCTGGGCCAAGCGCACCTGAACCTGGGCCTCGAGCACCTGGGCATAGGCCGCCACAATGCTGCTCTGGGCCTGGGCCAGGGAGCGCTCATAGCTGGCCTGGGCCAGCGCCGCGCGCTGCTCGGCCTGCACCTGGGTGGGGCGGGTTAGCAGGGGGTCGGACAAAACCCGCCCCAGGTTGGCTTTTGCGTCGTCCAGTTCGGCTTTAGCCGCCACCACCGGGGCCTGTTCTACCGCTTTGGCTAAAGCGGACTCGAGGGTCAGGCCTGGGCCTTGGGCCAGGGTAAAGGAGGTCAGGAGCAGGGCCAGTGGTGCAAGAAGGGTGGCAACAGCCATTTTCATCGGTTCACCTCGCTGAGGGGTAGGGCAAAGTAACGGTACAGATCCAAAATTCGCTGGGTGCGGTTGAGTTCAGCCTGTTCAAGGCTGAGCCGGGCCTGGGCCAGGGCCAGTTCCGCCTGGAGGGAAGACAGCGGGCTCACCAGACCCAGCCGCTCGCGCTCGCGGGCTTCAGTCAGGCTGCGTTCGGCGTCGGCACGGGCCTGAAGGGCGTTGGCCAGGCTCTGCTCGGCAGTTTGCAATGAGGAGCGCAGCAAATCCTCCTGGAGCTTGCTGTTGCGGCGGGCAGCCTCGAGGGCCTGTCGGGCGGCGTCTACCTGCTTCTGGGCCGCCTCGATGGCATCGGCCACACCAAGTGTGATGTTGGCCGAGAGCCCAATTTGCAGGGTGCCCACAATGCGATTCTGCGGTGCAGTGCGGCCCTGCGACTGGTTGGTGTAGCTGAGGCTGGGCTGCAGGGTGCGGGAGTTTATCGAAAAGGTCAGCGAATCGTGGTCGGAGGTGTTGCGGGTGTAGCTGCCCTGCACCACCGGCAAGATGCCCCGCAGCGCCCGCCCGAAGGCAATCTGGGCGTTGGCAAGCTGTAGCTCGGCCTGTCGAACCAAGGGCGGAACGCCTTCGGTGGGCACGGCCAGGCGGGGCGGGGTGGCACTGCCCTGACCAATCAGGTCGGCGAGGCTTTGCCGGGCCAGGGCCAGGTTGCGCTCGGCATCGGCTAGCTGGAGGGCCGCTTGCCGCAGGCTGGCCTCGGCCTGGCGCACCTCGCTGGGGCTGGCGGCCCCGCGGCTTTCGCGCAGTTTGCTGGCCTCGAGGTTGGCCTGGGCCAGCCGCTGTCCCAGACGGGCGACTTCCAAACCGGTCTCGGCCAGTCGCACCCGCAACGCCGCCTCTACCGCCTGAGCCTCGAGCTGGGTACGGGCCTGCCGCAAGCTCAGGGCCGCCTGCTCGACCCCCAAAGCGGCCTGGTTGGCTGCGTCCGACACATCGCCAAAAGGAAAGGGGGTAAAGGTCAGGCCCAGGGTTATCTGCCGCCCGTCGGTGGGCAGGGTGGCGCATTGCGGGTTGAGCGGGTTGGGGCAGGTGGGCGCGCCGGGAGGCGGCGAAACCTCGAAAAACGAGAACCCCCCCTGGGCCTGAAAGCTCAGCGGGCTCAAGGTGGCGCGCAGCTGGGCCTGGGCCGCCTCGAGCCCCAGGCGGGCCTGTAACAGCGAGGGGTGGCCTTCCAGCGGGGCAAAGAACCCCTGGGCCAGCCCGTTCACAGCCAACACCATCCAGATGAGGGCTGCCGACCTGGCTGTCGCTTTGCCGAATTGGGTGCTGTGGGCTGTGCTCATGGCTCCACCACCTGTTCGTAGGAAGTCATGCCCTTGCCGGGGCTGGCGTCTATGAGTTTGCGGTAGCTTCCGATCAACATGCTGAGCTCCTCCTGGCTCAGGCGCGCAAAGCGCTCGCGCGAAACCGCCCGCCAGTGCTCACGCATCTGCCCCAAAAAATCTTTCCCGGGCTCGGTTAGCAAAATGCGCACCTTACGTTTGTCGCTGGCGTCCAGTTCCCGCCGCACCAGGCCGCGCTCCTCAAGACCGGTTAGAAGCTGCGATACCCCGGGCGGCGAGGCATCCATCACAAAGGCCAGGCTCGAGGGCTGGTCGATTCCCTCCGAGATGCACATCAGCGCAAAGGCCTGCATCGGCGAGATTCCGAGTCCCGCAAAGGCTTTTTGCTGATCGAGCCGCATCTGCCACACCAGGTGGGTAGACAACCGCCACAGCTCGTCCAGCGTTTCATCCAGGGTAAAGTTCATACGCATGAAATATTAGGCTTACTAATGGGTAAGGAAAGCAGGCTTCGCTACAGTTTTCACAAAAGGTGCGGAGGCCAACACCGCCCAGACCCGCAAAAGCGCCGTAGGTTGGGCTATACCAGCCCCCGTTTTGGTCGGGCCTCTCCCCTACCCGGTTGGCCTGGCGGGGGTTAGGCAGGCTCAAATTATGTGTCAGCGCATGGTAAGCTACTAGCAACATGGGGGAAAAGATCTTTGAGGAGCGGGAGCTAATTTTAGAGCTGTTCCCTGGAACTTCCCCGGAGCTGTTGCCTCCGGGGGAGGTGCTTTATTACCGCGATAAAGATGGGCAGGTGCACATCGAGGAAAGCCCGCTTCATCTGCTGCTGGAGCCCCTCGAGTCCGCCAGCAGCACCACACCCATCATCTGTGAGGCCTGCCAGCGGCACGTTTCCCGCACAGCCGCTCAGTTTTTTCGCTTTGGGGTGGGGCAGGATGGCCGCCGCTTTCGCTATGTGGCCCTGTGCCGCGACACCGAAAGCTGCTCGGGGGCGGCCCCGCCTGGGCGTTTGAGAGAAATCCTGTTGCGGGGTATACTACCCTGAGCAGGTGGACGATCCCCTTTGGGACAGACCGCTGGCGCGGCTGTTCACCGGTGGATGGCCTTCTTTGGAACAAACCGCTAAAGCGGCTATTCTCCAGAGGACGGCAGACAGTTGGGCTCGGCTTCGGTTACGCCGGGCCTCTTCCATGACCAAAGCAGGCAATCTCGTTTAAACGCATCGGGAGCAAAGCATACGCACAGCGCCACAACATCACCTCAGGAGGCTGGATGGCACGCGAAGTCAAGTTAACAAAATCGGGATACGAACGACTGGTGGCCGAACTCGAGCAAGAACGGGCCCGGCTCCAGGATGCCACGCGCATTTTGCAAGAACTCATGGAATCTTCCGACGACTACGACGACTCGGGCCTGGAAGATGCCAAACGCGAGAAAGCCCGCATCGAAGCCCGCATCGACTCGCTAACCGACACCCTCTCGCGCGCGCAAATCATGGAGGAAGAGGGCACCAAAGTTAGCGTGGTAACGCTGGGGGCCGTTGTCAACCTGAAGTCGAAGCAGGGCGACCACATGGAGGTACAGGTCGTAGCCCCCGCCGAAGCCAGTGTGCTCGAGCGCCCCATGAAAATCTCTGACGAAAGCCCCCTAGGTAAAGCCCTGCTGGGCCAGAAGGTGGGGGCCAGGGTAATGCTCGAGACCCCCAAAGGCAAAAAAGAGTTCAAGATAGAATCCATTCGGCACTAGTTGCCCTACAGGCCAAACGCCAGCAGTGCAGGCTGGTGGCGTTTTTTTGCTATACAGGCTCTTATCATATACAGCATGAACCCGAACAAACCCATACCCAGCCC
>NZ_JBEVAL010000013.1:0-50349 GCF_051297115.1 Meiothermus cerbereus | reverse complement strand
TGTCCGAAAGATCGCTTGGGTAGCAGCTTGCTCGACTATTCATGCTCGATTATATCGTCTGGGAAAGTTTTAAGACAGTCTCTCATAAGAGATGTCTTTGATTTGTTCTTTTTGCTGGGGCCCCCACCTGAAGCTGCGCCAGGAGCTGCCCTTGCATCCGGTCGGTTTTGACCTGCCCTAAACAGAAAGCTTCAGGTGGGGTTTATATCACCCCCTCGTCAGGGCAAAAACAGTACATTTTCCAGATTCGGGCGAGTACCATGAAGGCTATGGTTCGCCCGTTGATCTTTTTGCTGCTTCTGCTGGGCTCTGCCCTGGCCCAAAACCTGCTTGCACTGGCTCCGCAGGGCGCTGTAGCCGGCTTTTACCTGAACGACCTGCGCGGCAGCCGAAGCCTGCGTGGGCTGGCCGCCGACTGGAAGCAAAGTGGGATGGAGGCCTTGCTTAACCGTGAGCTGCGGCAACAAGCAGGCTCCGATGCTGCCCTGCTGGGAATTGCCGCAGGCGGCCTGGCGGCAGCTTTGTATTCCGACGGGTTTTTTGTGATAGCCCGCCCCAGCGCCGAGGCCATGAAGGTCTTGCGCCGCGATACCAAAGGCCTGCGCCCCCAGGGCGGCTGGCTGGTGGGGGGTGACCGCGATGTCGAGACAGGCTTCAGCCGCGAGCTGGTGTTTTTTGCCTCACCCAAATATGCCCGCCTGTTCCTGCAAAACCGCCGGGGTCTGCAAGCCCCGGTGCGGGGGGACATCGTGCTGTGGGCAGCCCCTCCACAAGACCTGATACGTAGCCTGGATCTACCTCCCAGAACCAGCGCTGCGGCCCGCATCATCCGCCGCTTTAGCTATGCCATTCAACTCACCCCCGGAGGCTATACCGAAGAAACCCGTCTGGACCTAAACCCCGCCGCCGACCCCGCCCTGGCCAGCCTGCTGCTGCCCAAGGAACGCCCCTACAACGCCGCAGACCTTCCCCAGGGCTACGCGGTCTCGACCGGGGTGTTTGACCTGAGCCGCTTTGGTGCTTACCTGCCGGGCTTGCTGCGCGAGTTTGATGTGCGGCTAAATCTCGACCTGAGGGCATTTGGTGCACGCTTTGCCACCGTCACGGTGCCCGGGCCGCCCCCTGCCCCAGACGGGCGCAGCGAGGCCATACTGGGCCATAGTCTGATTTACTGGGAGCTACGCGACCCCGCAACCGCCGAGGCCAATCTGCTGGCGCTTTTGCAAAGCCTGGCGGCCTTCGCAAGCCCTGAGGGGCAGGGTGGCTTTAAGGTGCTGGGCAACGAAGGCGACTTTAAGGCGGTGGAGGTGGGGCTGATGGGGGTTCTTTACTACAAGCTCGAGCCCAGTCGGCTGGTAATAGCCACCAGCAAAAGCGCCCTGGCCGCCAGCAAGAACCCAGCCTGGCGCAACGATCCCGGCTTTCAGCGTTTCCGCGTGCGCATTCCCGCCAATGCAGTGGGCTATACCTTCAGCAACCAGGGTGCGCTCTTGCAGCAGCAGCTTGGTTCGCTACGCGACCTGTTGCCCCAAACCATCGGGAACCAGGGTGGTGCGCTCGAGCGCGACCTTGCCCAGTCCCTTACCCGCTTCCTCGAGCTTGCAGGCCAGCGCTTTGGCCTGGGGCTTGCCTATGCTGTGGTAGAGGGCAACAGCCTGGTTGGCCGGGGCTTTTACGAGGTGCGGTGGTAGCAGCAAGACCTGCCCTGCGCCTCAGCCATGCCGCGGGCCCATCCGTGCGGAGTTGGGTAGTAATCCAACGGTGTGCTTGGTTGGCATTGGTTGACCAGTGCGCTTTGATTTAAGCCCAAAGCGCCTATGCTAAAAGGGTGCAGGTGGCTTTTGCTTTGCCCTGGCTGTTGCTGCTGATACCCCCGGTCTTGGGGCTGGTCTGGCTATGGTACCGGCGCAGGCAGCCCCCCGTGCGCAAAGTGGCGGGGCTCTGGCTGTGGCAAAAAGCCTTGCGCAAAGGCCGGGCCCGCAGGCGCTTTGATGTGCGGCTATTTTTGCTGCTGCTTTCGGCTTTGCTGGCAACGCTGGCCCTGGCCCTACCCCAAATTTCGCTGGATCGCCCTGGCGAGCTGGTGGTGGTGCTGGACACCTCGGCCTCGATGGCCGCTACCGACGTAAGCCCCAGCCGCCTCGAGCGCGCCAAAACCCTGGCCCGTGAACACCTGGCGGCTTCGCCTCGAGCGGTTCTGGTCGTCGCAGCAAGCCAGGTGCAAACCTTTGGCCCGGCCCCAGGGCAAAGTTTGCTGGAAACCCTCGAGGGCCTTCGGCCCCAGGCGGCCAGCAGCAACCTCCCGCTTGCCATTGCAAGGGGCCGGGCCTTGCTGCCTGGGGCCCGGGTGCTGACCATCACCGACCAGGCCTCGCCACCTGACACCGATGGCTACCTCAACGTGGCCAGCAACGGCAGCAATGTGGGCATAACCGCGATTGGGCCTGGTTTTGTGGCGGTAGCCAACGCGGGGCCTGGGTTGTGGCGGGGCGAGCTGCTGGTAGACGGCCAGCGGTATGCGCTCGAGGTGCCCGCCAGTGGTTACAGCAGCCTGGAAGTACCCTCGGCCACACCCAGCGCCCGCATTCTGGGCAACGATGCTTTGGCCCTGGATAACCAGGCCCGTTTTTCCAGGCGACTGGTGCGGGTAGAGCTTTCGAGCCGCTCACCGGCGCTCGAGCGTCTCCTGGCCTTGCTGGGCACCAGCCGGGGCAGCCCCAGCGAAGTTGCCTTCGAGGTGGGCACCCCCCGGCGCGAGCCCACCCGCTTCACGGTTTTTTTTGCCGAGCAGGCCAGTGGACAGGCCACAGTACTCGACGTGGAGCGTACCCTCCCCTATTTGCGGGGGGCCGAACTGGTGGGCTACAGCCTCCCCATTCCCCCTCCCCCGCAAGCCCCCGGCTGGCGGCCTCTTGCCATTAGCGCCACCGGCCAGGTTCTGGCCTGGTATCACCAGGCTGGGGTGTACCTCCCCCCTGCCGAGCGCCTGCAAAACCTGCCGGCCTTTCCGGTTCTGCTCTACAACCTGGTCGTGCCCCGGGGCGAGATCAGGAGCGGCCTGCTAGACCCCAGCGAAACCCTGCTGCCCCGCCCCAGCCCCGACCAGCCCCTACCCCCCACACGCACCGTACAGATGGCTCCATGGCTGGCCTTGCTGGCCGCGCTGTTGTTGGCGGCAGAGTTTTACTTTTTCCAGTACCGGGTACTGCACAGACGCTTGGAAACCCAGGTATCCCTGAATGCCCCGTAGTGTGCCGCTTCTTTCGAGCACAGCAAAACGGGAATGGCGGCATGCTCGACAACTGCCTCAGAGAGAATGACACCCACTTCTTGTTTTCGTGCGGGGCAAAAATAGCGAAGACAGCATCTCGTAATGTAATCTCGCTGGATCCCTGCCATCTGTTTTTACCAAGAAGCAAAGTGAGCGTATTTGAAGGATTTCTTATGACCCGCACAAAACGAAAAGCCTCGGGTGGGGTCCATAAAAAACCACCCATGCGATTGCATGAGTGGCGCTTGGTGGAGGCGGGGAGGTTCGAACTCCCGTCCAAAGACTCATCCAGCAGACTTCTACGTGTGTAGTTGGTGTTTAGTTGTCGTCCAGGCTGTCGCCACCAACAGCGGGCCTGAACCAAGCTCCGAAGAGGTTTCGCTCTTGGCTACGGAGCCTTGCCTCGAGCTAGCCGACTTTAGGTCGTTCGTTCAGTACGCCATCGGCTGGGCTTCTGAAGAACGTCGCTGACTTAAGCAGCGAGAGCGTAGCTGTTGCTACGAACGTTGCCAGTTATGGCTTTGCCCATTTTTACGAGGCCATGGGCTACCTCGACACGCCGTACTGCCTTCAAGAGCCCCTGTCGAAACCAGAACGCCCCCAGGCGAATACGTATTGTAACAGGTTTTTTTCTTTTTGAGAAGGTGCGGTAGGCTATTACTCATGAGCAAGACCGACCCCACCCAGCTCGAGCGCGATTCACTGGTCAAAACCCTGGGTATCCATATTTTGGAGGCCTCCCCGCAAAAAGTGGTGGCCGAGATGGAAGTTACCCCCAGGCTGCACCAGCCTTTTGGCTACCTGCACGGGGGCGCTTCGGTGGCGTTGGCCGAAACGGTCGCCAGCATCGGGGCCTATCTGGCCGCACCCGAGGGCTATACCAGCTTTGGACTGGAAATCAATGCCAACCACCTGCGCTCCATGCAGTCCGGCAAGGTGACGGCCAGCGCAACCCCGCTCCACACGGGCCGCACCACCGCCGTCTGGAGCATTGAAATTCGTGATGAGCAGGGGCGCCTGGTCTGCATCTCGCGCTGCACGCTGGCCATCACCCCCATACGCGGAAGTTGACAAGCACAAGGACAGCCCGATATGCTCACGGACATATGCAGACCTCGAGGGGTTCCACAAGCCAGAATACCTGCTTTTTTGGGTATTTTTATTGGCCTGTACGCCCCGTGAGGCCTGCGTAGTCGTCTATGGCACCGCTGCTTCCGGGGATTAAGCTCCCCGGAAGTTTTTTTGCGCGCAAGGAGGGCAGGCGATGCTGATAATTATGAAACACGGTTCAGGGCCTCAAGAAATCGAGTCGGTGGTGGCGGAAGTACGCCGGGTGGGCTACCGGCCCCACGTGTCCGAGGGGGAGCACACCACCCTGATCGGGGCTATTGGCAAAGGGCCTACCCCAGAGCTGATTGAGCACTTCCGCGCGCTTTCTGCTGTGCAAGACGTTATTCCCATCTCCAAGCCCTACAAGCTGGCCTCGCTCGAGGTCTCGCCCAAGCCCACCGTCTTGCGCTGGAACACCGGGGCCACCGGGGGTGGTGAGGTGATGATTGCCGCGGGGCCATGTGGGGTAGAGGGCCTCGAGCAGACCCTCACGGCAGCCCACTATGTCAAAAAACACGGCGCCCAGATGCTCCGGGGTGGGGCCTTCAAGCCCCGCACCTCACCATATAGCTTCCAGGGCCTGGGCCAGGAAGGGCTGGAAATCCTGGCGGAAGCCCGCCGGAAAACCGGCCTGCCCATCGTAACCGAGGTGGTCTCGCCGGAACAGGTCGACCTGGTGGCCACCTATGCCGATGTGCTCCAGATTGGCGCACGGAACGCACAAAACTTTGCTCTGCTGCAAGCAGCGGGGCAGTCGGGCCGGGCGGTATTGCTCAAACGGGGCATGAGCATGACCCTGGAGGAGTTTTTGATGTCGGCCGAGTATGTGCTGGCCCAGGGCAACATGCGGGTGATTCTGGTAGAGCGCGGCATCCGCACCTTCGAGAAAACCACCCGCTTCACCCTGGACATCTCGGCAGTGCCGGTACTCAAAAGCCTGACCCACCTTCCGGTCTGGATAGACCCCTCGCACGCCGCCGGTAAGCGCGACTGGGTGACCCCCCTGGCGCTGGCTGGCCTGGCTGCGGGGGCCGATGGGTTGATTGTGGAAACCCACCCCGACCCCGAAAAAGCCCAGTCCGATGCAGCCCAGCAGCTCAACGAAGCCCAGTTTGCCGATATGATGAGCAGGGTTAAGGCCCTTCTGCCTGCGCTGGGGCACAGGCTGGCCCAGGAGCTAAAGCCCGTCTGAGCTGGCAATACCCCGCAGCACATCGGCATCCATCCCTTTGGGTGATGAGGTTTTCCAGAATTCTCAGGCGAACCATGTTTCACGCCGGATTGGGTTAGTTCGTTACCGGACGTGAAGAGGTCTTCAACAGACTTTCCCTATGATGAAGCCTTTGTTTGGCAAAGTTGGCATTTTTGGCATCGGTCTGCTGGGCGGCAGCGTAGCACTGGGTTTGCGCGAGCGCTTCCTGGCCGAGGAGATTCACGCCTACGACCCCGACCCTGGGGCCCTCGAGGATGCCCTGGCCCTTCAGGTCGTGGACAGGGTGCACGCTTCGCTGGGAAGCTGGGTAGCCGACCTCGACCTGGGTGTACTGGCCGCCCCGGTGGGGGTACTAATAAGCGAAGGTCAGAAGCTGGCGCAATTTTCTAGCCCTCATACCGTCTGGACCGATGTGGGCAGCGTTAAGCAGCCCGTCGTACAGGCCCTGACCGGCATTTTGCCCAACTTTGTGGGTTCGCACCCCATGGCGGGCAGCGAAAAAGCTGGGGTAGAAGCGGCCCACGCAGGCTTGTTGCAAAATGCAGTCTGGGTCATTACCCCTGCGTCCAGCACGGCCCCCAGCGCACTCACCACCATCCGCCTGCTGGTGCAGAACCTGGGTGCTTACCCTCTCGAGATCACCCCCGAACTACACGACCGGCTGGTGGCCCGCATCTCGCACCTGCCCTATTTGCTGGCGGTAGGGCTCAACCGGCTGGTGGCCCAGGACCCCCACCAGGAACTGCTGATGTTCCTGGCCGCTGGGGGCTTTCGTGACCTGACCCGTGTGGCCTCGGGTTCGCCCCGCATGAGCCGCGATATGGTGGTAGCCAACAAACAGGCCCTGCGCGAAGCCATCGAAGACCTGCGGGCAATAATGCTGGAGCTGGAAAACCTGCTCGAGCGCCCCGAAAACCTGCTCGAGGTGGCCCAGGAAGCCAAGCGCACCCGCGATTCCCTGCCTATCGTCAAGCGCAGCCTGCTGCCAGTAATGAACGAACTGGTGGTGCAAGTCCCCGACAAACCCGGGCAAATTGCCGCAGTCTCCACCGCTTTGGGCAACGCCGGGGTCAACATCAAAAACTTCGAGGTGCTGGCCATCCGGGACGAGGGCGGAGCCATCCGCATGGGCTTTGCCACCCCCGAGGAGCGCGAGCAGGCCCGCCAGATTCTGGGGGGCATCGGCTATAAGGTGCGCTGAACCCGCCGCAGCACCTGGTTGATGTCCCTGATCATCCAACCCAGTAGCAAGGCCAGAACTGCCAGGCCCAGCCAAGATGCTCCCCCCAGGCTCGGGGTTATTCCCGCCGCAACCTGGTATACCTTCCACTGGGTATATGCAAGATAAATGCAGGCCCAGCCCGTCAGTATGGCCAGGTGGCTGTCCAGCCTGCGCATCACCATGAGCTGCTTGGGCTGTGCCAAGGACAAGAAAAGCTTTTTGTTGGGTAGGTTGAGCAGCTCGGGGTACTTGAAAGCCAGCCGGGTAAGCACAAAAAACAGCAGCGCTACTCCCGAGGCCACCGCCGGGAGCGCCCAGAACTCCGAGCGATCCGCCCAGCGGGTCACGCCGCCATCGAAGCCAAAATGCCCTGGAATCCGCTCCGGCAAGTTCGGATAGGTTGCCGCAGTTAGATACCAGAAGCCTGCAAGCAAAAAACCTACCCAAATCCATCCGGTACTGCTTTTCATTGAGCTGATGGTATTACCCAAGCGGTTCAAAATGGTGAATCACCAGCTCGGCCGGGCAGGCCACCCGAATGGGTGCAGTGGAAAGGCCCAGGCCCCTCGAGATAAAGGCCGGAATAGGGTCGTCTACCCAGCCGCCCGCAAACTTCTGCCCGTAAAGCGAGGAAGTAAAGACAGGGCCGTACCATGGCAGCACAACCTGCCCCCCGTGGGTGTGGCCGCACAGGGCCAGGTCAACCGACCGGGGCACCTGGTAGAGGTAGTCGGGGTTGTGGCAGATGAGCAGGCAGGCTGAGGGGCTGTTGTAATGGGCCAAGGCTTGCTCTGCGCTGGGCTCGCCGTGCCACAGGTCCTCGACGCCGGCCAGAAATAAGTCGTCCCGCAACTGCACGCCAGCATTGTGCAAAAAGCTGATTCCCAGCTCTTGCAGGCGCTTTTCTAGTTCCACCGGGGGCAGCATGGGCACCCGCGGAGGGTTCGCCTTAGACCTTCTGGGTAACCCGTTTTGCGTAGGGTATCTGGCCTGGTAGCCACTAAAGCGGTAGTCGTGGTTGCCCCAGACCGCCCAGGTTCCCAAAGGGGCTTTGAGCCGCTCGAGTTCGGACAAAGTCGGCAGCACCTGGTGCTCGAGGTCCGCGTCGGTAAGGTCGCCCGTAATCACAATCAGATCGGGGCGCGCGGCCAGGGTGGCATCCACCCAGCGCCTTACCGAGCCCTGGCGCATAAAGAAACCAATATGCAGGTCGGAAAGATGGGCCACCCGTAAAGGGGCCGATAAACCCCGCAAGGGCCGCCGGTACTGCTGGACTGCGAAGTTATAGCCGAGGATCACCCCGATATCCTAACTGATAAAACCTCTGCTTGATTTGCTTTTCCTCAAAGCAGCGAGCAGGGGTGTGAACGCCAGGCAGCTTTGCTCGCTAGCGCCGGGGCTGGGCCTTCAGGCTTCTGGTGTGAATTCAAACAGCACCAGCTCGGCAGGGGCGTTTAGTCGCAGCGGCAGTACCGAAGTACCCAGCCCCCGCGAAACATAACCCCAGACCGGAGCACGCCCAGAACCAGGGCCTTTCTCGTACCATCCCGCCAGATAGCGCTGTTTATATTTCGATGGCGTCCAGGGGGCCCCAATGCCCGGCAGGTACACCTGACCCCCGTGGGTATGGCCGCTCAAAACCAGATCTACCGGCAAACCCTGGTAGTAGTCCCAAAAATCGGGGTTATGGGCCAGGGCCAGGCTGGCCTTACCCTTTCGATAGCCCTTTAGCGAGACGCTGGGGTTGGCCTCCTCGGCCCAGTAGTCGTCCACCCCACTCAGGTAAAGGTCGTCTCGAGCCCACAAGCCCTGGTTGGTCAGCACGGTTACGCCGTGTTTAGGCAACTGCTGGCTCAGGTAGCGCTTAACTGCGGGCTGGCCGTTGTCGTGGTTGCCCCAGATGGCGTACACCCCCAGGGATGCCCGCAACATACCGAGCGCAGCCGACAACTGCTCGAAATCGGGGGTGAGCGCCCGGTAAAGTCCCTTGAGCCCGTCCAGGCGCAGCCCGGAATCGATCAGATCGCCGGTGATGACGACCAGGTCGGGGTTCAGGGCATTGGCCGCCTGTACCCAGGCCCGCAACGAGGCTGCACGTACCCAGGGGCCATAATGCAGGTCGCTTAGCTGAACAACCCGCAGGGGCCGTTCCAACCCTGGCAACACCCGCCGGTGGCGAATAACTTCAAATCGGTAGGAAGCGCTGACCGCAAGCCCCCCGGTGCCGGTCAGGCCCAGGCCTGCCCAGCCCAGCAGGGTCAGGAAACGCCGTCGGGTCAGCATTACACCTCAGTGTACGCCCGAAACCAGGCCGCGTTTGTCTTTTTCAGAGCGTAGCGGTAAGCCTGAAGCCCCTTCAGCCGGCTTGCGGTGGGCATCCTGGGCTATCCCTTATTTTTCTTTTTTTCTTCTCGCTCGAGCCGGCGGCGCTCCGCACGGCTCAAACCGGAGTAGGCCGAGGCGGCTTTTTGCTGGCGGCGCACTGTAAAGGGGTCGCGGCTGGCCTGTGGCAAAGCCGCCTCCCCAGAGCCGCTGTACTCGACCCCCTCGGCCCTGGAAGCCGGGGTGGGCTGCTGGTTCACCTCAACCTGCAAGCGGAAAAGGAACTTGGTAACCTCGCTCTTGATGCCCGCGATCATCTCGTTGAAGAAGCGCGTGCCCTCGAGCTTGTACTCCTGGAAGGGGTCGCGCTGGCCGTAGCCGCGCAAAAAAATACCCTGCTTGAGCACGTCCATGCTGTGCAGGTGCTCCTTCCAGGCATTGTCCACTACCTGCAGGGTTACAAAGCGCTCCACCGCCCGCATCAGGTTTGGACCCTGGCGGTTAAGCTCGGCCTCGCGGGCCTCGTAGGCGGCACGGGCAGCTTCTACCAGGCGCTCCAGCCCCTCCTCGGCCTTGAGTTTGCGTAAGCCTTCAAAGTCGAAGTCTTTGAGGGCCGGGATGTAGTCGACCAGGCTCGAGCGCAGGCCCTCGATGTCCCAGTCGTCGGGGTGCTGCTGGGGGTTGAGGTAGTTGGCGGCCACCGCATCCACGGTGTCTTCAATCATGGCCAGGGCCCCCTCGCGCACCACCTCGTCGCTGCCCAACAGCACGTTGCGACGCTGGGCATACACCACCTCACGCTGGCGGGCCATTACTTCGTCAAGCCGCAAAAGCTGCTTGCGGATGTCGAAGTTGCGGTCCTCTACGCGCTTCTGGGCGCGCTCGATGGAGCGTGTGACCATCTGGTTTTCAATGGGCTCGGAGTCGTCGAAGCCCATCCGGTCGAGCATGGCAACAACGCGCTCGGAAGCAAACAGGCGCATCAGGTCGTCGTCGAAGGAGACATAGAAGCGGCTGCTGCCGGGGTCGCCCTGGCGGCCCGACCGACCGCGCAACTGGTTATCAATGCGGCGCGACTCGTGCCGCTCGGTACCGATGATGTGCAGGCCGCCCAGCTCCTTGACCCGCACCTCGTCGGCAGCGCAGGTATCGCGCAGCCGGCGAATCTCGTCAATCACCGACTGGCGTATCCCAATTTCGGCAGCCAGCTTAAGGGCCCCCTCCTCGTCGCCCTGCACCAGTTTTTTGATAAACAGTTCAACGCGCCACTCCGCGCGGGGCTCGAGGCCCTCCTTGCGCAGCAGGTCGGCGGCCAGGTACTCGGCGTTGCCCCCCAGCTTGATGTCGGTACCGCGCCCGGCCATGTTGGTGGAGATGGTGATGGTCTTGCTGCGACCGGCCTGGGCCACGATTTCCGATTCTTTTTCGTGGTACTTGGCGTTCAACACCTGGTGGGGGATGCCCTTGCGGATGCGCTCCAGGGTATGCACCGCTTTTTTGAGGTAATCCCAGGCCACACGGATATTGCCCTTAGCGGGAATGGTGGACTCGTGTTGCTCGAGCTCACTGTCGCGCAGGGCACCGGGGCGCTCGAGGGCTTTCTTGAGCCGATCCCACTCGGGGCCAGTCTGCTTCTCAATGGCTTTGGACAGGGCCTTAGCTCTGGCCTCCAGGCGGGGTAGATAGTGGCGGGGGTCTTTAAGCATGGCCGAAAGCCGCTCAGACTTCTCTACCGAGATGGTGCCCACCAAGACCGGCTGCCCCTTCTCGTACTTTTCGGCAATTTCCTCCACCACCGCAAAGAACTTGCCCTTCTCCGAGCGATAGACCACGTCGGAGTAGTCCTGGCGAATGACCGGGCGGTTGGTAGGGATGCTCACCACATCCATGGCGTAGATTTCCTGGAACTCCTTCTCTTCGGTCTTGGCCGTACCGGTCATGCCCGCGGTCTTCTCGAAGAGGCGGAAGAAGTTCTGATAGGTCACAGTCGCCAGGGTCTGGTTCTCGCGCTCGATTTTGACCCCTTCTTTGGCTTCGATGGCCTGGTGCAGCCCTTCACCAAACCGACGGCCCGGCTGCAAGCGGCCCGTAAACTCGTCCACGATGATAACCTGACCGTCCTGCACGATGTATTCCCGGTCGATGAAGTACAGCTCTTTGGCCCGGATAGCCTGGGTCAGCATATGGGCCAGTTCCATGTTCTCGGTGTTGAACAGCCCCTCCACCCCCAAGAGCTTCTCGGCCTTGGCAATGCCTTGCAGGGTCAGGTGCACGGCCTTTTGTTTTTCTTCGATGGTGTAGTCACCGGTGGGTTCGCCCTTGGTGCCCACGGGAGGCTTTTCCCCACGCTCGAGCTTCTTGGCAATCTCGGCCATGCGGTAATACATATCGGTGGCTTTTTCGGCGGGACCGCTGATGATCAGGGGGGTACGGGCCTCGTCGATCAGAATTGAGTCCACCTCGTCAATGATGGCGTAGTGCAGGGGGGTGTCGTGGCGCAGCACCAGTTGCTCCGGGGCCACCGCCATGTTGTCGCGCAGATAGTCGAAGCCGAGTTCGCTGTTGGTCACGTAGGTCACGTCGCACAAGTAGGCCTGACGGCGTTCATCAGGGGTGGAGTGGTTCTGCACCACCCCTACCGTCAGGCCCAGCCCCTTGTAGATGGGCCCCATCCACTCAGCGTCGCGCCGGGCCAGGTAGTCGTTAACCGTGACCAGGTGTACCCCTTTGCCGGTAATGGCATTGAGCGCAACAGCCAGGGTAGCCACCAGGGTTTTGCCCTCCCCGGTTTTCATTTCAGCGATCTTGCCCTCATGCAAAACCGCACCCCCAATGAGCTGCACGTCGTAGTGGCGCAGGCCCAGGAAACGTTTGGAGGCCTCACGGGTTAGCGCAAAAGCTCTGGGGAGCAGTTCGTCCAGGCTGCTGCCGTTTTGATAGGCTTCACGCAGCTTGGCGTACTCTGCAGCCAGGTTGTCAATGCGCGAAACCTCATCCTCGAGGGCATTTACCGGGGCTACCACTTCTTTCCAGTAGCGAGCCACCTTGCGTTCGTTGTTATCTAAAAGCTTATTAATCCAGGCCAGCATAACCAAGTGCGATTGTACCCTGTCTGAATGAGAATAGCTCGCAGTCTCCTGCCTGCGCCCCAGCCGAAAGCATCCAAACATCTGGCGTTTTGTTGTCAGAAAGAAACCAGCCAAAGCAGGCTATTGGGCGAGGGGCAAGGGTAAAAGTGCAGCTTCAAGGAAAATCCCGGCCTGGCGCACGGCAGTAGGCATAAACTAGAGGCATGCGCACCCTGACGTTGGCCCTGCTGCTGGGCAGCTCAGCCCTGGCCCAGCTTTGCGACCAGCCCTTCTCCCCCGCCCGCCCTGGCTGGGAGTGGCAGTACCGGGTAACGGGCGAACGCTCGAGCACGTATTCGATCCGCAAAACCAGCATCACCGATAGCGGCTTTATCCAGGTGCGCCAGGGCCCAAGCGGAAAGGAAGAAACCACCTACCGCTGTACCCCCGAGGGCATCGCTCCAGCAGACTTTGGCACCCAGGGCGGCGGACGTGTAGAAGCCGGAGCACAGCCCATCAGCTACGACCTGGACGTAGTAAAGGTAACTGGCGTGGCCATCCCTGACTATGACCGCTGGGGCATTGGCAGCAGCTGGAAGCTGGTACTGGAGATACGGGGTAATGGGCAGCAGGGCCCTTTGCGCTTCCAGGTTAGTGGCACCCTCGAGACCACCTACCGGGTGGTGGCCCGGGAAACCATCACCACCCCCGCAGGCCGCTTTATGGCCTACAAGCTGCAAACCACCTTTTTAACCCGGATACGGGCCAGCACCGGGCCGCTGAGCATACCGCTTAATTTCGAAAGCCAGGGCACGAGCTGGTACGCCGAGAATGTGGGCCTGGTCAAGAACATCCAGAAAACCCGCGACGGCGAAACCGTTACCGAGCTGGTGGCTTTGCGCAAGTGAGGGCAGTGCCCCACCCAGCACGTAAATACACGGCAGCATTGAGAGCTGCCGAAGGCTTCAGGCAGGGTTGCTCAGGGGCAGGTAGGCCGCAGCCGGAAGGCTTAACTCACTTGGCGGGTTGTGCGAGCGGGTACGCCAGGCCGCCAGGGCAATCATGGCGCCGTTATCGGTGGCAAGTCCCTTAGGGGGGAAAAGTAGCCGAAGGCCTGCTGCCTGCAAGCGGGCCTTGAGCGTGGCATTCTGCGCCACCCCTCCGGTTACCAGCAAGGTGGTGAGACCCGTATGCTGGGCCGCCCTGGTCACGACCTGCACAATGTGCTCAACCACAACCTGCTGGAACTTGGCGGCAATATCGGCCGGGGCATAGCCTTTCTCTAAAGCCCTGGCCACAGCCGTTTTCAGTCCCGAGAAGCTAAAGGCCAAACCCTCCTGACCCTGGAGCGGTACTGAGAGTGGAACCTTGCTGGCATCACCTTGCTGGGCAAGTTTTTCGATTTCAGGCCCTCCCGGATAGCCCAGCCCCAGTAGGCGGGCCGACTTGTCGAAAGCCTCGCCTGCGGCGTCATCCAGGGTGGCCCCCAGCAGCCGGTAGGTCCCCCAGGCAGGCACCTCGAACAAATGGGTATGGCCGCCGGAGGCAATCAAAGCCAGAAAAGGCGGCTCGACCCCTTGGTGCTCGGCCAGCGCCGCGTAGATGTGGCCCTCGAGGTGGTGCACCGCCACAAAAGGCTTTCCCAGGGCAAAGGCCAGCCCCTTGCCGTAGGTGTAGCCCACCAGCAAGGCCCCGATTAAGCCTGGCCCCCGGGTCGCGGCAATCAGGTCGAGGTCGGATACCCCGATGCCCGCCTGGGCCAGGGCCTGCTGTACCAGACCATCAATCACCTGGGTGTGTTCCCTCGAGGCCAGTTCGGGCACCACCCCCCCGTAGCGCTGGTGTAGCAGGGTTTGCGAGGCCACCAGGTTGACCACCACACTCCCATCGCACACCAGGCCCACACCGGTATCGTCGCAGGAGGTATCGATACCCAGAATCCACACAAACCCAATTGTGGCCCCCGTAGCTCCAAAGGTCAAATCAACACCCGACCCCGGGCACTCTGGGTTTAGCCACGCATACACAATTTCCAGCAGCCTTGCATTTCTGCAAAGCCCGTACCAGCTATACTCAGCCTTGTGCGAGCTACCCTCAAAGCCCTGGAAACTTCTCTCAAGACCGTTCTTTTCGGGCAGGAGCAGGTCATCCGCGAACTGCTGGCGACTGCCGTTGCGGGCGGACACGCGCTTCTGGAAGGGCTACCGGGGCTGGGAAAAACCCTCCTGGCCAGGGCCTTTGCCGAAGCCAGTGGCCTTTCCTACCGCCGCATTCAGTTCACCCCGGACCTGCTGCCCGCCGATGTGACCGGAACCGAGATCCTGGAGGACGGGCGGTTTGTTTTTCGTCGGGGGCCTATATTCGCCCAGGTGGTATTGGCAGATGAAATCAACCGGGCCACCCCCAAGACCCAGTCGGCCCTGCTGGAAGCCATGCAGGAGCGGGGCGTGACGGTGAGCGGAACCCGTTATTCCCTGCCCGAGCCTTTTTTGGTGCTGGCCACGCAGAATCCGCTGGAGCTCGAGGGCACCTACCCCCTGCCCGAGGCCCAGCTCGACCGCTTTATGGCCAAGGTTACCGTCCAGGCCCCGCCCAGAACCACCTGGATCAGGATTCTTTCGGAAGAACCTGCGGCTCCCCAGCCGGTGGAAGGGCTGGACCTGCTGGTAGCCCGCGCCGAAGCGCAGCAGGTGGTGGTCAGCCAGCCCGCCCTCGAGGCCATTGCCAACACCGCGCAGCTCGCCAACGAAGAGAAGCACCTGCGCATGGGGCTCTCACCCCGTGGGGCCAAGGCCTGGCTGGCTCTGGCAAAAGCCCTGGCCTACCTCGAGGGCCGCGCCCACCTCGACTGGGAAGACCTGCGCAGCGCCGTCAGGCCCGCCCTTTCCCACCGCCTGCTCCTGACCGAAGAGGCCCAGTTCGAGGGCGTTCAGGTAGCCCAGATTATCCAGGATCTGCTGCGCCGCACCATGCCCAAGTAATGCCATATTGAGCTTTTTCGCGGAGTACCCGGCTATCGGCGTAAAACCCTTGCGTAATCGAGACCCAGGTTAGAGGTGCCCTGTAAGGGCGCCCTGGCGCTCGTTTTACCGTTAGGGCCCGTGACCAAATTTCTCATCTGCAAGGCCACCGCAAGCCTGTACACTGAAGATAAAGAGAAGAAACCAAATGGTCTTTTGAGGTTCGGTAGAAGTCTGGCTGTGGCTTAGCAATGCTCAACTACGCAATGCCACACAACGAGGAGGGAGTTCTGAAAGTTCGTGACACGCTATATGGGCTCTTGGTAACTATGTACGGCTACTTCGTTGGGGGTCGCTCTCTGAGCGAGGCCACGCCTATTATTCCGGGCATCCTGGGTTTTATTATCTTGCTTCTCCTACTACCGCCATACTTGCGCCTGAAAGCTGCTGGTTATATGGCCGCAGGAGTAGCACTGGGAATAGGGGTAGGCTGGTTAGTCCCCGCATGGGACTGGGTTGTTCCCACTGCCATCGCAGTTCTCGCGCTGGTTTTAACCAGAGGGCGCTGAAATTACGCTATCGGGATAAAGTGCATGGGCATGGGCTATCGCAGCGACCTCGAGCAAGTGGTTCTGGCGCTGGAAGCGAAGGAGGGAAGAAGATGAAAGGGTTGGTCGTTTTTTGCATACTCACGAGTGAATATGTCTGTGAAGTCGTCTGTGGATGTGGTTAGGGGGGTCGGTAAATATGAAACTCCGAAGGTCTCTCCCAAACCTGATAATGGTCCTTTTCATGCTTCTGGTGTCCGACGTGTTTAGCTCCTATCTGGATTACGCAAAAAGAGAGTTTCTTCTTGCAGCAACCGGCGCTTTGCTTGTTGGCATGGGCCTGGCCTTTAGGCTCACTCCTAACATAAAGTCCTGGGGTGGATACCGCTATCTCAATAGCATGTACATCACTTTTGCGATGCTGGGGGCCTTGTGGCTGATTCGAACAATTTTGTTATTTCAGCAGGCTGGGCTCAGCCTCTGGCCTTTGGTTGGAGTTATAGTGCTGGGCGTTTCTATTGGCTTCGCAGTGAGCTGGTTTGGACTCAAACTAGAGTTGCGTGAATCAACGTAACTCATACGCGGTTACGCAGCGTCACCAGCCAAAGGCTATTAGACCAACCTATTCGGTCAGCCCGGCAAGTGCTCCAGGTGCCTCTTGGGCATTTTGCAGACCATGGTGTAGGCCGGATCGAAGACGTTGCCTAGATCGTAGCGCACACACTGGCCCATCAGTTGCGAGGCCCCCTGAATATCCAGCCCGTACTGGGTGGTGAGCCAGCGCAGCATCTCACTGGTAGCGTGCTGCACACACTGGTCGAGGGGTCGGGCGTTGCCCACGGTAAAGATGTACTCCGCATCCTCTCCCCTGGGCCAGCGGATATGCTGGCCTTTGATGAGGTCTACCGAAAACTGCACGTCCATGGAAATTTTAATGCCGGTTCCGGCAATTTCGCCGTCTCCCTGTAAGGCGTGTCCATCGCCAAGGAAAAACAGGGCCCCTTCCACCTGCACAGGAAAATAAGCCGTGACTCCCTCTTTGAACCCCCGGTAGTCCATGTTGCCACCGTGCGGCCCAGAGGTAGCGGTGGAGATGGCCTGGCCCTGGCCAGGCGCCACCCCAAAGCAGCCCAGCATGGGCTCCAGCGGGAGCTCGAGGCCCTCCAAGCCCCTCACCGTCGAACGCAGCCGTGCGGTATTGCTCGCAAGGTCCACCTCCCAGTCCAGCCAGCGCCCGGAACCCCGGGCCTGGGCCAGCACAGGCACATCCTCGGGGTCGACTACATTGGCGGCCAGGACTGCCCCCGACCAGGCTTGGTTACGGTTTGGCCTGAGCTGTTCCAGCCGTACCACCAGGGTATCGCCCGGCATAGCCCCTTCGACGTAAAAAGGCCCGGTCACGGGGTTACCCCTGGGGGTTACCTGCTGCAGGTTCCGATCCTGACCCGCCGCATCCACACAGCTGGTTCGTACCGTATCGCCTGGCGCAATGTGAAGCACTGGGGGGTGAGCAGCAAGGGTGTGGTGATAGTGGGTGGGTTCAAAGGTGTGCGTGGGCATAGCACCCCCAGCATACGCCCCAATCCACATTCTTCTGGGATTTGTGGGTAACATAACCTCATGTCGAACCGCTACATCGGTCAACCCATGAAGCGCCTGGAGGACGGCAAGCTGGTGCGGGGCCAGGGGCAGTACCTGGCCGACGTGAAGTCCGAGCATCTGCTGCACCTGGCCCTGGTGCGAAGCCCCTATGCCCACGCCCGGCTGGTCTCGGTAGATGCCTCCGAAGCCACAAAACTACCGGGCGTGGTGGGGGTGTATACCTCGAGCGACCTTCCCGAGCTCTTTGCCCCGGCCTCGCTGCCGCGCGATGCCCAGGGCGTTTTGCATCCGCTGCTGGCCCGTGAGCGGGTGCGGTACGTGGGAGAGCCGGTGGTGGCCGTGCTGGCGACTTCCGAGGCCCTGGCCCAGGATGCAGCCCAGCAGGTGTTTGTGGACTACGAACCCCTTCCGGCCTATCCTGAGCTGCTGCAAGCCCAGGAAGCCCCGGCCATCCACCCCCACCTGCAGAGCAACATCGCCCTCACGCGCAAGACCGTAGCGGGTGAGGTGGCCCCGGCTTTTGCCCAGGCCCACAAGGTGGTACGCGGGCGGCTAGTACAGCAGCGGGTAGCCCCCAGCGCGATGGAGCCTCGGGGCGTTCTGGCCAGCTGGGACGGCATCCGCGAGGCCCTCACGCTCTGGTCGAGCACCCAGATGCCCCACGACCTGCGCAGTGCGGTAGCCGAAAGGCTGGGGCTGGCCGAGAACCAGGTGCGGGTCATCACCCCGGATGTGGGCGGGGCCTTTGGGGCCAAAATAAACGTCTACCCCGAAGAAATCCTGGTGGCCTACCTGGCCCGACAGCTGGGCCAGAGCGTGCGCTGGGTGGAGGGGCGCGGCGAGAGCTTTAATGCCACCATCCACGGGCGGGCCCAGGTGGCCGAGCTGGAGATGGCTTTCGATGCCGAAGGAAAAATTTTGGGGCTGCGGGGGCGGGTGCTGGCCGACCTGGGGGCCTATGCCCTCGAGACCACCCTGGGCAACGCCCCTGGCACCATCCTGATGCTGCAGGGCCCCTACGAGATTCCTGCGCTGGAGCTCGAGCTCCTGGGCGTCTACACCAACGCCACCCCCACCGGGGCCTACCGGGGGGCCGGGCGGCCCGAGGCCACCTATTACCTGGAGCGCCTGATGGACATGGGCGCGCGCGAGCTGGGCCTAGACCCCGCCGAGATTCGCCGCAAAAACTTCATCGGCGGCCCCTTCCCCTACAAAACCCGCACCGGGGCCAAATACGACTCTGGGGCCTACGCCGAGGTGCTGGACAAACTGCTAGAAGTAAGCAACTACCCAGCGCTTCGGGCCGAGCAGGCCCAGGCCAGAAGCCAGGGCCGCCTGGTGGGCCTGGGGCTTTGCAGCTACGTCGAAATTACCGGCTATGGCTGGGACACCGCCGGGGTGCGGATAAATCCCGATGGCAGCGCGGTGGTCTTCACCGGCACCTCGCCCCACGGCCAGGGCACCCAGAACGCCTTCGTGCAGATTGTGGCCGAGCGGCTGGGCCTTTTGCCCGAGCGCATCCGCGTGGTGCAGGGCGATACCCTGGCTATTCCCTATGGCATGGGCACGGCGGGCAGCCGCACCCTCTCGGTGGGGGGCTCGGCGGTGCTGAAGGCCGCCGACCTGGTACGCGACAAAATGGTTCGCATCGCGGCCCACCTCCTCGAGGCTGCCCCCGAAGACATCGAGCTGCTCGAGCAGGGCTGGGGGGTGCGCGGCACCGAAAAAGCGGTTGGACTCGAGCAGATTCTTGCTGCTGCCTTCAACCCCCGCAAGCTGCCAGCGGGTCTGGAGCCAGGCCTCGAGGGCCACGCCAGTTTCTCCCTCAAGGAGGCCAACTACCCCTTTGGGGCCCACCTGGCCGTGGTCGAGGTAGACCCCGAGACCGGCCAGGTACGCCTTCTGCGCTACATCGCGGTCGACGACTGCGGGGTGGTGGTGAACCCGCTGCTCTTCGAGGGCCAACAGCACGGCGGCATCGCCCAGGGTATCGGGCAGGCTTTGCTCGAGGGCATCGTCTACGACCAGGAAGGACAGAACCGCACCGCCAACTACCTGGAATACGCCCTGCCCAAAGCCGACCAGATTCCCCCTATAGAGCCACACCACCACCAGACCCCCTCCCCCACCAACCCCCTGGGCGTGAAGGGTGTGGGCGAGGCCGGGGCCATTGCGGCCACTCCGGCGGTGGTCAATGCGGTGATGGACGCCCTGGGCATCGCCCACCTGGATATGCCCCTCACCCCGGAGAAGGTCTGGCGAGCCCTTCAGCGATAACCCAGCTAGAGCGCTCTTCACAAGTATTGAGCTGCTTACAACTTGATTGAGCTGCTTACAACTTGATTGCTTTGTTCTGCACAGCACAGTTTCCTCCCGGATGGGAAGCCACGCCTGTGAAGAGTGCGATAGCTCATGCTTTGACCGCTTACCGGTTTTACCCGGTGTGGCAGCCGACTTCGACAGGCTCAGCCGGCCTCCTGGGTAGCTTCCGGTAACTGCTTGAGGCTAACGGGTCAAATCTTTTGTAATCCGGCTTACACCCTTTTATCTTAGAGCTAAATATTTTAGTTCTAAAACAAAAGCGGAGCAACCATGAATAAAAGCCAGAGGGCTAACCAGCTAACAGCGGTATGGAGGCGGCGGTGAGGATAGTTTGCATCGGCGGTGGGCCAGCCGGGCTCTACTTTGCCTTGCTGATGAAAAAGCAAAACCCCGCCCACCAGATCACGGTGCTCGAGCGCAACCGCCCGGACGATACCTTCGGCTGGGGGGTGGTCTTCTCCGACCAGACCCTGGGCAACCTGGAAAAAGCCGACTACCCCAGCTACCTCCAGATTAGCCGGGCCTTCCACCACTGGGACGCCCTCGAGGTGCACTTCAAGGGCCGGGTTATCCGGTCTGGGGGGCACGGCTTTATCGGGATTGGCCGTAAAAAGCTCCTCAACTTTCTGCAAAACCGCTGTTTGGAGCTGGGGGTTCACCTGGTCTTCCAGACCGAGGTCACCGACGATGAAGCCATTGCCAGGGAGTACAAGGCCGATCTGGTCATCGCCGCCGATGGCATCAACAGCCGCATCCGCAAAAAGTATGAACCCACCTATCAGCCCGACATTGAACTGCGTAAGTGCCGCTTCGTCTGGCTGGGCACCCACCAGCCCTTTCCGGCCTTCACTTTTGCCTTTGAACAAACCGAATGGGGCTGGTTCCAGGCCCACGCCTATCAGTTTGACCCGCACACCTCGACTTTTATCGTGGAAACACCCGAAGAGGTCTGGCTCGAGGCGGGCCTGGACAAGATGAGCCAGGAGGAGGGCATCGCTTTTTGCGAACGGCTTTTCGCCAGGCACCTGGGCGGGCACCGGCTGATGTCCAACGCGGCCCACCTGCGGGGCTCGGCCATCTGGATCAAGTTCCCCCGGGTGGTCTGCCAGAAATGGGTGCATTGGAACGGCAAGGTGCCGGTGGTGTTGATGGGCGACGCTGCCCACACCGCCCACTTCTCGATTGGCAGCGGCACCAAGCTGGCCCTGGAGGACGCCATCGAGCTGGCCCGCACCTTCGAGCGGCTGGGCGATACCCCGGCCCAGCTCAGGGAGGTGCTGGAAACCTACCAGGAGGTGCGGCAGATAGAGGTGCTCAAGCTGCAAAACGCCGCCCGCAACTCCACCGAGTGGTTCGAGAACGTGGAGCGCTACAGCCACTTTGAAGCCGAGCAGTTTGCCTATAGCCTGCTCACCCGCTCCCAGCGCATCTCCCACGAGAACCTGCGCTTGCGCGACCGCAAGTACCTCGAGGGCTACGAGACCTGGCTGGCGCAGAAATCCGGCCTGCCCGCCCGCCCCATTCCGCCCATGTTCACCCCCTTCAGGCTGCGGGGCCTCACCCTCAAAAACCGGGTGGTGGTCTCGCCCATGGCCATGTACTCGGCCAAAGATGGGCTGGTGAACGACTTCCACCTGGTGCACCTGGGGGCGCGGGCTTTGGGTGGGGCCGCTTTGGTCTTCAGCGAGATGACCGCACCCTCGCCCGACGGTCGCATCTCCCCCGGCTGTGCGGGGCTGTACAGCGAAGCGCATATGCTAGCTTACAAACGCATCGTGGACTTCGTGCACCAGCACAGCGATGCCAAGATCGGGCTGCAGCTGGGGCACGCCGGGCCCAAAGGCTCAACCCAGCTGGGCTGGGAGGCCCAGGACGAGCCCCTGCCGGAAGGCAACTGGCCGCTGCTGGCCCCCTCGCCCATCCCCTACGGCCCCCACAACCAGACCCCCCACGCGATGACCCCAGAAGACATGGAGCGGGTCAAGGCCGACTTTGTGCGGGCTGCCGAGTGGGGGGTGGAGGCGGGCTTCGACTGGCTCGAGCTGCACTGTGCCCACGGCTACCTGCTCTCGGCCTTCATATGCCCGCTCACCAACCACCGCACCGACGCGTATGGCGGGAGCCTGGAGAACCGCTGCCGCTACCCCCTCGAGGTCTTCCGGGCTTTGCGTGCGGTCTGGCCGGAGCACCTGCCGATCTCGGTGCGGATTTCCGCCCACGACTGGGCCCCCGGCGGCAACACCCCCGACGACGCGGTAGAGATCGCCCGTCTGTTCAAAGAGGCCGGGTGCGACCTGATCGACGTCTCCTCGGGGCAGACCACCCGCCAGGCCAGGCCGGTGTACGGGCGCATGTACCAAACGCCTTTCGCCGACCGCATCCGCAACGAGGTGGGCATCGCCACCATGGCGGTGGGGGCCATCTACGAGGCCGACCATGTGAACTCCATCATCGCCGCGGGGCGGGCCGACCTGTGCGCCATCGCCCGGCCCCACCTGGCCGACCCCCACTGGACCCTGCACCAGGCCGCGCGGCTGGGTTACACCGAAATAGGCTGGCCCAAGCAGTACCTATCGGGCAAGAGCCAGCTCGAGCGCAACCTGGCCCGGGCCTCGCTCGAGCGGGCCGAGGAGCTGGCCATCCGATGAACACAGAGTCGCTCGCGGGAAAACACGCCGTGGTGACCGGCGCCGGGCGCGGCATTGGGGCCGCCACCGCGGCGGCTTTGGCCCAGGCCGGGGCCAGGCTAACGCTGATGGGGCGCAACCGGGCGCAGCTGGAGGCCCAAGCCGGCAAGCTGGAAGCTCAAGTCCATGTGGAAGTCTGCGACGTCTCCGACCCCGCGCAGGTGCAGCGGGCCTTTGCGGGCGCAAGGGCCGCTTTGGGGGAGGTGGCGATCCTGGTCAACAACGCCGGACAGGCCGAGAGCCAGCCCTTCGCCCGCACCGACCTGGGGCTATGGGAAAGGATGCTGGCGGTGAACCTGACCGGAACGTTTTTGTGCACCCAGGCCGCGCTGCCGGGAATGCTGGGGGCGGGCTGGGGCCGCATCGTCAACATCGCCAGCACCGCCGGACTCAAGGGCTACCCCTACGTGAGCGCCTACTGTGCCGCCAAGCACGGGGTGATCGGCCTGACCCGTTCGCTGGCGCTGGAGCTGGCCAGGAAGAACATCACCGTCAACGCGGTCTGCCCCGGCTACACCCAGACCGACCTGCTCGAGGCCAGCCTGGCCCAGATTGCGCAGAAGACCCGGAAGAGCGCCGCCCAGGCACGGGCTGAGCTGGCTCGAGCCAACCCCCAGGGGCGGCTGGTGGAGCCGCAGGAAGTCGCTCAGGCCGTGCTGTGGCTGTGCCTGCCGGAATCGGCAGCCATTAACGGACAGGCCATCGCCGTTGCAGGAGGAGAGGTATAGATGCTCACGGTGGAAAAAGACCTCGAGACCCGCCTGGCCAAAGACCACCACCAGGCCATCAAGCTCTGGCTACGGATGCTCACCTGCACCAACCGCATCACCGGCAAAATCCGCAGCCGCCTGCGGGAAAACTTCAACACCACCCTGCCCCGCTTCGACCTCTTAGCCCAGCTCGAGCGCCACCCCGAGGGCCTGCGGATGGGCGAACTCTCGCGGCGCATGATGGTGACCACCGGCAACATCACGGGGATTACCGACCAGCTCGAGGCCGAAGGTCTGGTGCGGCGCGAGGTGGATCCCAGCGACCGGCGCTCCTTTGTGGTCAAGCTCACCCCCGAGGGGCGGCGCCTGTTTGGGGAGATGGCAGCAGTGCACGAGGGCTGGGTAATTGAGCTATTCGAGGGGCTCTCGAGCGAGGAAAAAGAGACCCTCTACGTCCTTTTGGGTAAGCTCAAGCAACACCTGAACGGAAAGGAGACCCGATGAAAGAGAAGCGGCGGGTGGATGGGGCCTGTACCCTGGCCGACTATCCGGCCCAGCACTTCCGCTGGCAGGTCGAGGGCCGGGTGGCTACCCTCACCCTGAACCGGCCCGAGCGCAAAAACCCCCTGACCTTCGAGTCCTATGCCGAGCTGCGCGACCTCTTCCGGGCCCTGCCCTACGCCGAGGACGTGCGGGTGGTGGTGCTCAGCGGGGCCGGGGGCAACTTCTGCTCGGGCGGCGATGTCCACGAGATCATCGGCCCCCTGACCCGGATGGATACCCCCAGCCTGCTGGCCTTCACCCGCATGACCGGCGACCTGGTGCGGGCCATGCGGGCCTGCCCTCAGCCCATCATCAGCGCGGTGGATGGGGTTTGTGCGGGGGCCGGGGCCATTCTGGCTATGGCCTCGGACATCCGCTTTGGCACTGCCCGTAGCAAAACCCTTTTCCTGTTCAGTCGGGTGGGGCTGGCGGGCTCGGACATGGGGGCCTGCGCCATGCTGCCGCGCATCATCGGGCAGGGCCGGGCCGCCGAGCTTCTGTACACGGGCCGGGCCATGAGCGGAGAGGAGGGCCTGGCCTGGGGTTTCTTCAACCGGCTGTGTGCGCCGGAGCAGCTGCTAGGGGAAGCCCAGCAGTTTGCCCTCGAGCTGGCCCAGGGCCCCACCTTCGCCCACGCCATGACCAAGCGGATGCTGCACCAGGAGTGGAGCATGGGCTTAGACGAGGCCATCGAGGCCGAGGCCCAGGCCCAGGCCCTGTGCATGACCACCCAGGACTTCCGCCGGGCTTACGAGGCCTTTGTGACCAAAGAGAAGCCGGTTTTCGAGGGGGATTGAATGCAGCACGCACACCTCGAGTGGCCCTTCTTCGAAGCCCAGCACCGCAAGCTGGCCCTGGAGCTGCAAGCCTGGGCAGCGCAGAACCTCGCCCCACACCACCCGCAGGATGTGGACGAACCCCTTCGGGACGGAGCAAGCGCCGTGCACCAGGTGGACGAACCCCTTCGGGACGGAGCAAGCGCCGTGCACCAGGTGGACGAAACCTGCCGCAAACTGGTGCGGGCGCTGGGCGAGGCAGGCTGGACACGCTACGCAGTGGGGGGGCAGGCCTACGGGGGCCTGTACGAGACCATAGACACCCGCGCTGTCTGCCTCATCCGCGAGACCCTGGCCTACCACCAGGGCCTGGCCGACTTCGCCTTTGCCATGCAGGGGCTGGGCTCGGGCGCCATCACCTTGCATGGCACCCCGGAACAAAAAGCTTATTACCTGCCCAGGGTAGCAAAAGGCGAGTACATCGCCGCATTTGCCCTTTCCGAACCCGAGGCGGGCTCCGATGTGGGGGCCATGACCACCGAGGCCCGCCCCGAAGGCCAGACCTACGTGCTGAACGGACGGAAGACCTGGATCTCCAACGGCGGCATCGCCGACTTCTATGTGGTGTTTGCCCGCGCGCCGGGTAGCCAGGGCTCCAAGGGCATCAGCGCCTTTGTGCTCGAGGCCGACACGCCGGGTCTCAAGGTCGCCCAGCGCCTCGAGGTCATGGCGCCGCACCCGCTGGCCACGCTCTCTTTTGAAGACTGCCGCATTGCCAAAAGCCAGCTTCTGGGCACAGAAGGCCAGGGCTTCAAAATCGCCATGCAGACCCTGGACATCTTTCGCACCTCGGTCGCGGCAGCGGCTTTGGGCTTTGCCCGGCGGGCCCTGCACGAGGCCTTGGAGCGTGCGACCCAGCGGCGCATGTTCGGCCAAACCCTGGCCGACTTCCAGCTCACCCAGGCCCGCCTGGCCCAGATGGCTACCCAGGTAGACGCCGCAGCCCTGCTCACCTACCGTGCGGCCTGGCTGCGCGACCAAGGCCGACAGGTTACGCAAGAGGCCGCCATGGCCAAGCTCTGTGCCACCGAGAATGCCCAGCAGGTAATAGACGCAGCCTTGCAGATGTGGGGTGGGCTGGGTGTGACCCGGGGGCAGGTGGTGGAGTCGCTCTACCGCGAGATCCGCGCCCTGCGCATCTACGAAGGGGCCAGTGAGGTGCAGCAGCTCATCATCGCCCGCGAGTTGCTCAAAACCTACCGCGCGGAGGGGGTTACAGCATGAAAGGAAGGTTTGCCATGGGATACACCGCCCACAGCGACAGTTTTGTCCGCGAAAACCTGCCGCCCAAAGAGGCCTGGCCCGAGCTCATCTTCAAGCTACCCGAGCTACAGTTTCCCGAGCGGCTTAACTGTGCCAGCGAGCTGCTGGACCAGATGGCCCTAAAGCACCCCGACCGGCCCTGCCTGGTGTCGCCTGGTCTACGCCTGAGCTACGGCGCGCTGCTGGAACAGGCCAACCGCATGGCCCACGTGCTGGTAGAAGATATGGGCCTCGAGCCCGGCAACCGCGTGCTGCTGCGGGCCCCCAACCACCCCCTGCTGGTGGCCGCCTGGTACGCGGTATTGAAAGCCGGGGGCATCGTCGTGACCACCATGCCCTTGCTGCGGGCCAAGGAACTGAGCGAGGTCATACAAAAAGCCCGGGTTTCCCACGCGCTGTGCGACATCCGATTCAAAGACGATCTGGAGCAGGCCCGGGCTGGCTGCCCCAGCCTGAAGCAGGTGCTCTACTGGGGCGAGGGGGGGCAGCTCGAGGCCCTGGCAGCAGGCAAACCCAGCACTTTTACCAACCTAGACACCGCCAGTGACGACGCAGCCCTTATTGCCTTTACTTCCGGCACCACTGGCAAACCCAAGGGCTGCGTGCACTTTCATCGTGACCTGCTGGCTGTCTGTGACACCTTCGGCAAGTACATCTTGCGGGCCAGCCCGGAGGATGTCTTTATCGGCAGTCCGCCCCTGGCTTTTACCTATGGGCTGGGTGGCCTGGTGCTCTTCCCCATGCGGATCGGGGCCCGCAGCGTGCTGCTGGAGCGGGCCAGCCCTGAGCTCTTGCTGGCAGCCATCCCCGAGTTCAGGGCCAGCGTGGTCTTCACCTCCCCCACCGCCTACCGGGCCATGGCGCCCCTGGCCCAGCAGTACGACCTCTCCTCGCTGAAGAAGTGCGTCTCGGCGGGCGAGCCCCTGCCGGCTTCTACCCGCCGCCTCTGGAAGGAAGCCACCGGCGTTGAGCTTATTGACGGCATCGGGGCCACCGAGATGCTGCACATCTTCATCTCCCACACCGAGGAAGAGGCCAAGCCAGGGGCCACCGGCAAGCCCGTGCCGGGCTACCAGGCCTGTGTACTGGATGAAGAGGGCAACCCCCTTCCGCCCGGCCAGATTGGCCGCCTGGCGGTAAAGGGCCCCACCGGCTGCCGCTACCTGGCCGACGAACGACAGCGCAACTATGTCCAGAACGGCTGGAACATCACCGGGGACACCTACTTGATGGACGAGCAGGGCTACTTTGTCTACCAGGCCCGCAGCGACGATATGATCGTCTCGGCAGGCTACAACATCGCCGGACCCGAGGTGGAAGACGCCCTGCTGCTCCACCCCGCGGTGGCGGAGTGCGCGGTAGTGGGTGCCCCAGACCCCGAGCGGGGACAGGTGGTGAAGGCCTATGTGGTGCTGCGACCGGGCCTGAGCCCCTCCGCCGAGCTGGTTAAGGAGCTGCAAGATTTCGTGAAGCAGCAAATCGCCCCCTACAAGTATCCACGGCTTATCGAGTTCCGCGAAAGTCTGCCGCGCACCCAGACCGGCAAGTTGCAGCGCTTCGTGCTACGCCAGGAAGCAGCAAACCTACCCGAAGCACGCAGGTTATCCTGAGTCCCATGAAACAGAGTGCCAAACACTTTCAAGTTCTCCAGCCCCAGGGCTGGCCCATGCCCAGGGGCTACGCGAATGGAATTGTCGCACAGGGCAGGCTGGTTTTTTTGGCCGGCATGGTTGGCTGGAACCGCCAGAGGGTTTTTGAGAGTGACGACTTTGCGGCCCAGACCCGCCAGGCCTTGCAAAATATCCTGGAAACCCTGGCCGAAGCCGGTGGCCGGCCCGAGCACCTGGTGCGTCTGACCTGGTTTGTCACCAGCAAACAGGAGTACCTGGATTCATTACCCGCCCTGGGTGAGATCTATCGCGCGCTGATGGGCCGTCACTACCCCGCCATGTCGGTGGTGGAGGTCAAGGCCCTGATGGAAGCACAAGCTAAGGTGGAGATTGAAGCCACCGCGGTTATCCCCGAGTAAGGAGACCCATGACCCTCGCCGAGATTAAAAGCCTCGACCAAGCCGACCCTTTGGCAGCCAAGCGGGACGAGTTTTTTTTGCCCGAAGGGGTCATCTACCTGGACGGCAACTCGCTGGGGGCCTTGCCTAAGCGGGTGGTGGCCCGCATGGCGCAGGTGGTACAGCAAGAGTGGGGCCAGAGCCTGATCAAAAGCTGGAACACCCACGGCTGGATTGACCTGCCCCAGCGGGTGGGGGCCAAAATCGCCCGGCTGGTTGGGGCCGAACCCGACGAGGTGGTGGTGGCCGACTCCACCTCGGTGAACCTCTTTAAGGTGCTTCTGGCCGCGCTCGAGCTCCGCCCAGGGCGCAAGGTGATCCTCTCCGACATCGCCAACTTTCCCACCGACCTCTACATCGCACAGGGCATCACCGATCTGCTGAAGCGCCATGAACTGCGGCTTGTATCCAAAGAGGAAATAGAGAGCAGCCTGGACGAAGAGGTTGCGGTCTTGCTGCTCACCGAGGTGGACTACCGCACGGGCTACCGCTACGAGATGGCCCACCTGACCCGGCTGGCCCAGCAAAAAGGCGCGCTGGTGGTGTGGGATCTGGCCCATAGTGCTGGCGCATTTCCGGTACACCTGAACCAGGCCCAGGTGGATTTCGCCGTGGGTTGTGGCTACAAGTACTTGAACGGAGGCCCTGGCGCACCGGCTTTTCTGTTCGTAGCCCGGCGACACCAGGCCGCCACCCGTCCCTTTCTCACCGGCTGGATGGGGCACGCCGACCCCTTTGCCTTTAGCCCCGAATACCTGCCGGCCGAAGACCTGCGCCGCCTAACGGTGGGAACACCGCCCATTCTCTCGCTGAGCGCCCTGGAGGCAGCCCTCGAGGTCTTCGAGGGGGTGGATCTGGCCCTGCTGCGGCAAAAGTCGCTCCAGCTCAGCGACCTCTTTATCCAGTTGATGGAGCCCCTGGCCGCCCGCTACGGCTTCCAGCTAGCCACACCGCTCGAGCACGCCCGGCGCGGCAGCCAGGTGGCTTACCGACATCCGGAAGGCTACGCCGTCATGCAGGCCCTGATCGCCCAGGGGGTGGTGGGGGACTTCCGCGCCCCCGACATCCTGCGCTTTGGCTTTACACCACTTTACCTGCGCTTCGAAGATGTCTACCAGGCGGTGCAACGGCTGGCCCAGGTCATGCAAAGTGGCCTTTGGAAGGAAGCACGTTTCCAGGAAAGGGCAAAGGTAACCTGATGAAAGACACCACCTACCAAGCCGCCCACACCGACTTCAGTCACGACCTGTCCTATGGCGACTACTTGCGCCTGGAGACACTCCTGGCCGCCCAGCAGCCCCTCACCGAGGCCCACGACGAGATGCTGTTCATCGTGATTCACCAGGTGCAGGAGCTCTGGATGAAGCTCATCATCCATGAGCTGAATAGCGCCATGGGGCTGCTGCAGCAGGGCATCGTGGATCCGGCCCTCAAAATGCTGGCCCGGGTCTGCCGGGCCCAGGAGCAGATGAGCGCCAGCTGGGAGGTACTGGCCACCATGACCCCCTCGGACTACCTCCAATTCCGCTCGGCTTTTGGCCGGGCCTCGGGGTTTCAGTCGTACCAGTACCGCCTGATCGAGTTCTTGCTGGGGAACAAAGAACCCTTCATGATGAAACCCCACCGGCACAAACCCGAGCAGTACCGGAGGCTCGAGGCCGCTTTGCATGCCCCCAGCCTGTACGATCTGGCGCTTCGCCTACTGGCCCAGGGCGGTCTTGCGCTGCCCGAGGCCGTGCTAAAGCGCGACTTCGCCAAGCCCTACGAACCCCAGGAAGCCGTGGCCGAGGCCTGGCTTACGGTCTATCGGCAGCCTGAACGCTACTGGGATTTGTACTACCTGGCAGAAAAACTGGTGGATGTGGAGGTCAATTTCCGCCGCTGGCGCTTTAGCCACCTCACCACCGTCGAGCGCACCATCGGCCACAAAAAAGGTACCGGGGGCACCGCCGGGGTGGCCTATCTCAAGCGGGCCCTCGAGATTGTGCTCTTTCCGGAGCTCTGGCAGGTACGCACCTTGCTTTGAGCCACCCACTGAAAGGTTGATTTTTATGCAAAGGCCCCAAGGTTACACTCCATAGAAACCCTGCAAACAGGGCTCCAGCAGAGGTCACGCTTATGGCTGAAGTGAAAATCCATCTGAACACACCGGAGGAGGCAAGATGAAAAAGTTGGTCTGGCTACTGGTTCTTTTGGCTGCAATTGGTTCTTTAGGTCTGGCTCAGCGCAGTGTGAAAATCGGTTTTGTCAGTACCCTCTCGGGCGGGGGGGCGGCCCTGGGGATCGACGCCCGCGATGGCTTCAACCTGGCCTTGCGCCATCTCAACAACCAGCTTGGGGGCCTACCGGTAGAGGTCATCGTGGCCGACGACCAGCAAAACCCCGACGTAGCCCGCCAGGCCGTAGACCGCATGCTCAAGCGCGACCGGGTAGACTTCCTCACCGGCATCATCTTCTCAAACATTCTTTTAGCTGTGGGAGATGCCATCTTTGAGGAAAAGACCTTCTACATAAGCCTGAACGCCGGTCCCTCAGAGTATGCTGGGGAACAGTGCAGCCCCTACTTCGTAAACGTGGCCTGGCAAAACGACAACCTGCACGAGGCCATGGGCCAGTATGTGCAGACCCGGCGCTTCGAGAACGTCTTTTTGCTGGCACCCAACTACCCTGCCGGGCGCGACGCCCTTACTGGCTTCAAGCGCTACTTTAAAGGCCGGGTGGTGGCCGAAGTCTACCACCGGCTGAACCAGCTCGACTTCTCGGCGGAGATTGCTCAGATTCGTGCGGCACGGCCCAAGGCGGTTTACGCCTTCGAGCCGGGGGCCATGGGCGTCAATTTCATCAAGCAGTATGCCGAGTCCGGGCTGATTCGGGAAATTCCCCTATTCCTACCGGGCTTCTCGGCAGATGCCGACGTAATTCGTGCCGTGGGCCGGGCCCTGGTGGGCATCTACAACAGCTCGCAGTGGACCTTAGAGCTCAACAACCCCATCAACCAGCGCTTCGTGGAGGACTTCCGCAAAGCCTATGGCCGCATCCCCACCCTATACGCCTCGCAGGGTTACGATGCAGCGCTGTTGCTGGATACCGCCATTAAAGCCGTAGGGGGCGACCTGAGCAAGAAAGATGAGTTGCGCAAGGCCATGCTGGCTGGGTTCAATAGCACCCGCGGGTTCATCCGCTTTAGCCCCAACGGCTACCCCATCCAGAACTATTACCTGCGTCAGGTCATCCAGCAGCCAAACGGCGAGATAGTAAACCGCCAGGTGGGTACCATCTTCACCAACCACCGCGATGCCTACGTGGATAAGTGTAGGTTAAAATAAGCCTATAGCGACAACAAAGCCACCCTGCTGTTCTCTACCCCCAAAGGCCACCCGACTATGCCCCCAACCCTATTCGTAGAGCAGGTTCTAAACGGTTTCCAGTTCGGCCTGATGCTCTTTTTGCTGGCAGCCGGCCTGACCCTGGTTTTGGGCATCATGGACACCATCAACCTGGCCCACGGCTCGCTGTACATGATTGGGGCCTACCTGACCGCTACTTTGGTCGGGGCCACCGGCAACTTCTGGCTGGCCGTGCCACTAGCCGTGCTGGGCACTGCCTTGGTCGGGATGCTGCTCGAGCTCAGCGTACTGCGCCAGCTGTACCGGCGTGACCACCTCTCGCAGGTGCTGGCCACCTTCGCCTTGATTCTCATCATCAACGAGGTGGTGCGGATGATCTGGGGTTCCCAACCCCTGCTGCTCTCAACACCAGAGGGGCTATCGGGGCCGGTGGAGATTCTGCCTGGCCTGTACTACCCGGCCTTCCGCCTGGTCATCATTGGGGTGGGGCTTCTGGTAGCGCTGCTTTTGTTCTGGCTGGTCAACCGCACCAAGGTGGGCATGTGGCTTCGGGCCGGGGCTTCCAACCGCGAGATGGCCCAGGCCATGGGTGTGCCCATCAAGCCCCTCTTCACCCTGCTGTTTGGGGTGGGGGCCGGGCTTTGTGCCATCGCTGGAGCCTTCCTGGGACCCATTCTGGCCGTGCAGATTGGCATGGGCGAGAGCATCTTGATTCTGGCCTTCGTGGTGATCGTGATTGGCGGTATCGGCTCCGTCAAGGGAGCCCTGGTGGGCGCCTTGCTGGTAGGCCTGGTGGACACCGCCGGGCGGGCTTTTCTACCGCTGCTTCTCTCCCAGGTAGCCTCGCCGGAGGTGGCCTCCAACCTGGGGCCGGCCCTGGCCTCGATTCTGATTTATCTGCTGATGGCCGTGATCTTATTCATTAGGCCGCAGGGACTCTTTCCGGCCCGGACGTAGGGGTAGAGGCCATGCAGTGGTTCTTCTCCTTAACTTTACTGGGCTTTCTACTGCTCTTCCCGCCCCTTGCCAGCGCAACCGGCCTCGAGTTCTACCAGGGCCTCCTGACCAAAATTATGGTCTACGCCCTGGCCGCCAGCAGCCTGAACCTGATTCTGGGCTACGGGGGGATGGTGAGCTTCGGACACGCGGCCTACTTTGGCCTGGGGGCCTACACGGTAGCCATACTGATGCGCGAAGGCGTCACCTCGGCCTGGGTCATCTGGGCGGTGGCAGTGGGCTTGAGCGCACTCTTAGCTCTCCTGATTGGGGTCATCAGCCTGCGTACACGGGGGGTCTACTTCATCATGATCACCCTGGCCTTCGCCCAAATGATCTACTACCTGGTGGTCTCCTTCAAGCAGTACGGCGGCGAGGACGGTCGCCGGGCCCGGCGACCGGAGTTTGGCCTTTTTGAGCTGAACGACACCACGCTCTACTACCTAACCCTGGGGGTGCTGCTGGCCGCGCTTTATCTAATGCACAGGCTGGTGCACTCGAGGTTTGGGCGGGTCTTGCAGGCTATTCGCGAAAACGAATCCCGCGCCCTGGCCCTGGGCTACCCGGTCTTCCGCTTTCAGCTGGTGGCCTTTGTGCTGGCCGGAGCCGCGGCGGGTCTGGCCGGGGTGCTGATGGCCCATTACACCCAGTATGTCTCACCCAGCCTGCTGGCCTGGCAGCAGTCCGGCCATCTGATGATGATGGTCATCCTGGGGGGGGTGGGCCAGTTCTGGGGCGGGGTGCTGGGGGCAGCGGTGCTCTCGCTGGTGGAAGAGGTTCTGCAAGACCTGACCATCCACTGGCAGCTTGGGGTGGGGGTGATCCTGCTGTTCATCGTGCTTTTTGCCCCCCAGGGCCTGGCCGGGCTTTTGCGGAGGAAGGTATGAGTCTGCTGGAGCTGGTGGGGCTCAGCAGGCATTTTGGCGGTGTGCTGGCAGTAAACAACTGCAGCCTGAGCGTGGCCCCGGGCGAGATCCACGCCCTGATCGGGCCCAACGGGGCCGGTAAGACCACCCTGATCAACCTGATTACCGGCGTGCTCAAGCCCAGCAGCGGGCAGGTGCGCTTCCAGGGTGAAGACATCACCCATCTGCCCGCCCATCTGCGGGTGCACCGGGGCCTGGCCCGCACCTTCCAGATCACCAATCTGTTCAAAAACCACACCGTTCGGGCCAACCTCGAGCTGGCCGTGCAGGCCCGCTCGGGCAGCAGCTTCCGTTTCTGGCAGCCGGTCTCGCGGGAAAAACACCTGACCGAGGAGGCCCTGGCCGTGGCGCTGCAGATAGGGCTGGCCGGGCGCTTTGAGGTGGTGGTGGGCAAGCTCTCTCACGGAGAACAGCGGGCCCTCGAGGTGGGCCTGGCCCTGGCCTCCCGTCCCAGGCTCTTGCTACTGGACGAGCCCATGGCCGGGATGGGCCTGGAGGAATCGGAAAAGATGATCGAGCTGATTGCCCGGCTGGCCCAGCAGCACACCATCCTGCTGGTCGAGCACGACATGGGCGCGGTCTTCCGGCTGGCCCAGCGCATCTCGGTACTGGTCTACGGTCAGGTAATTGCCTCGGGAAGCCCGGCGGAAATCCGGGCCAACCCTGAGGTGCACAAGGCCTACCTGGGCGAGGAAGGGGGTGCTGCTTGAGCGTATTACTCGAGGTAGAAGACCTGGAGACCTTCTACGGCCAGAGCCAGGTGCTTTTCGGGGTGAGCCTGCGGGTGGAGGAAGGCCAGGTAGCCACCCTGCTGGGCCGCAACGGCATGGGCAAAACCACCACCGTGCGCTCCATTGTGGGCCTGACCCCAGCCCGTAAGGGGCGGGTTCGCTTTGCCGGGCGGTTCATCGAAGCCCTGGCCCCCGAGCAGATTGCTGCCCTGGGCATTGCTATAGTCCCCGAGGGGCGACAGATTTTTCCCAATCTTACGGTGGAGGAGAACCTGGTCGCCTTCGCGGCCAACCGCAACCAAAGCCCGAACCCTTGGACACTTGCGCGCGTCTGGGAGCTCTTCCCGCGCCTGCAGGAACGTCGCAACAACTTGGGCTTCCAGCTATCCGGGGGCGAGCAGCAGATGCTGGCCATTGGTCGTGCCCTTATGACCAACCCTCGGCTTTTGATTCTGGACGAGGCCACCGAGGGCCTGGCCCCTTTATTGCGGCAGGAAATCTGGCGGGTCTTGCGGCTGCTAAAGGAAAACGGCCAGACCATCCTGGTGATTGACAAGTACCTCGAGCGCCTCCTGGCCCTGGCCGACCAACACACCATCCTGGAACGGGGACGGGTGGTCTGGCAGGGCGACTCCACCAGCCTAAAAGCCAGACCCGAGGTGTGGAAGCAATACCTGAGCGTATGAGCAAGCCTTCCTGGTACGAGTTAGAGTACAGCCCTCGTCTTAGCGTGCCCGACGCCGAGGACTACTTTAGGCGCTGGGCCTTGGAGGCCAGGGCTGCCCGAAGCGCCCTGCCGCACCAGCGCGACCTGGCTTACGGCAGTGGGCCCAACGAGACCCTCGACCTCTTTTTGGCTGAGAACAGCCGCTACCTTCTGGTATTCATCCACGGCGGCTATTGGCGGGCCTTCGACAAGGACGACTTCTCCTGGCTGGCCCCGCCGCTGGTGGCCCGGAGCATAAGCCTGGCGGTGCTGAACTACGCGCTCTGCCCAGCCGTGAGCATCGGCCAGATCACCGAACAATGCCGGCGGGCGGTGGCCTGGCTCTACCAGGCCGCCCCCAGGTATGGGCTGGGGGGTGTACCCCTCCTGATCAGCGGGCACTCCGCTGGGGGGCACCTCACCGCTGAGATGTTCGCCACCCCCTGGGATCGCTATAGTCTCCCCTCAGAAGCCATTGCCGGGGGCATCTCCATTAGCGGCTTGTTTGATCTAGAGCCGTTGATTCAAGTGTCGTTCAACGCCGATCTGAGGCTCGATGTGGAAAGCGCCAGGGCTTGCAGTCCTGTCTACAAAACCCCCACCCTGCGGGCCCCGCTGGTGCTGGCGGTGGGGGCGCTGGAGTCCAGCGAGTTCCAGCGCCAAAGCCACCTGCTGAAGGCAGCCTGGCCCGCGAACTGCAGCGAAGTAAGGTCGGTACCGGGCCGACACCACTTCAACGTCCTGGACGAACTCGCCGATCCTGACAGCCCGGTGTGGGCTTCTTTTAACGGGGCCAGTCCCCCTTAGAACGGAACCACCGGCCCCTGATCCGATCCTTTTTGGTTCCTAAAGTTGCCCTCGGCAGGCTTGCCAAAGCCCAGCAGCACCTCACGGTCGGGAATCAGGCGGGCCTCGAGCCAGTCCAGGTCTTGCAACAACTTGGGAGCCTGCTCGCTCACCTTGACCTCCCGGGCTTCGATCATGGCCCAGCCCCCCGGCCCCCGCACCTTGAGCTGTACCGGCAGCCCTCCGGTCATCTCGTCGAGTCGGCTGCGCAGCTCCAGGAGTTTTTCTTCGTCGAGCAGGGCCAGGTCTAGCTCGAGCTCCAGCACCCTGGGCAGGCCCTCGAGCTCGCTGTAAGGAAACACATCCTGCGCCACCACCCGCAGGCTCTCCCCCTCGCCATCAGGCTCCACCTCTACCAGCACCAGCACCGCGGCATCCTCGGCGATGCGGGGGGAAATTTTGTCGTAGGCCCGGCCAAACGCCACCACCTCTACCGCCCCGGTTTCGTCGGCCAGGGTAAAACGCACCAGCATTCCGCCCGACTTGGTCGGCTTGCGCACAATGCCCTCTACCATGCCCGCCAGCAGCAAGCGCGCCCGCTGGGCGATCCCCTGTCGGGACAGACGGCTATCGCCGCTGCTCACCAAGTTGCCGCTGCCCTTTTGCTCGGCAAAAGCCTGGGGCAGCTCCTCCACCGTGCAGCTTGCCGCCTCGCGCAGGCCCTGGTAGCGCGAAAGCGGATGGCCGGTTACGTAGATGCCCAGGGCCTCCTTTTCCATGCGAAGCTCGGTTAAGGCATCCAGCAGTGGGGCTTTGGGGATTACGGGTTCCTGCGCCTCACCAAAAAGCCCCATCATGCCCGACTGGGCCAGCTCGCGTTCGGACTGGGCCCACTTGAGCAGGTCGTCAAGCGCCGCCAGCATGGGGCCTCGAGGGCCAAAAGCATCAAAAGCCCCGGCCTTAATCAGCGACTCCACCACCCGCTTGTTGGCTACGGTTCCCTCGAGCCGCCGCAGGAAGTCCGGCAACGATTTATAAGGCCCCCCTCGCTCGCGCTCTTTCAGGATAAGCTCCGTAGGCGTCTCGCCCACGTTTTTTACTGCCGACAGCCCAAACAGCACGCTCTTTTCCAGCGCCCGGAAACTAAAGCCCGACTGGTTGATATCGGGGGGGAGCACCTCCACCCCGGCGATGCGGGCCGCCCGGATGTACTCCGCCACTTTATCGGAGTCGTGGCGTTCGACCGTGAGCACCGCAGCAAAAAACTCCACCGGGAAGTGGGCTTTTACGTAGGCGGTCTGGTAGGTCAGCATGGCGTAAGCCGCCGCGTGGCTTTTGTTGAAGCCGTAGTTGGCGAAGGCCTCGAGCAGGTCAAACAGCCGGTCGGCTTCGTCGGCGGGAATGCCCTTTTTGGCCGCCCCTTCCTTGAACTGCGCCCGCTGCTTAACCATCTCCTCCATCTTCTTCTTGCCCATGGCCCGCCGCAGCAGGTCGGCCTCGCCCAGGCTGTAGCCCGCTACAGCAGTCGCTATCTGCATAATTTGCTCCTGGTAAACAGGAATCCCGTAGGTCTCCTCCAGGATGGGCCGGATGTACTTCTCGGCGTTGGGGAACTGCGGGTAGCTCACCTCCTCGCGCCCGTGGTGGCGGCGGATGTAGGTGGGAATGTTCTCCATGGGGCCGGGCCGGTAAAGGGCACCCAGGGCGATGATGTCCTGGATGCGGCGCGGCTTGAGGCCCCGCACCGCGCTGGTCATGCCGGCTGAGTCGAGCTGAAAAACCCCCTTGGTCTCCCCCCGGCCCAGTAGCTCAAAGGTTCTGGCATCGTCGATGGGCAGGTTATCGAAATCGAGCTCGACCCCTTTGGACTCTTTGACAATGCGTTTGCACTCATCCAGAAAGGAAAGCGTCCGCAGGCCCAAAAAGTCCATTTTCAAAAACCCCAAGGCCTCCACCGAACCCATGTCGTACTGGGTCACCTTGGCTCCGTTATCCCCAGCCCGCATCAAAGGGATGTGGTCGCGCAGGGGTACGTCGGAGATGACCACCCCCGCGGCGTGCACGCTGCTCTGGCGCGAAAGGCCCTCGAGCTTCTGGGCCACCTCGAGCACCCGCTTGACCAACGGGTCTTTCTCCATCTCGGCCCGCAGGTCGGGAATGGCTTCGACGGCCTTGTCCAGCGGCATCGGCTTGCCAAAAGTCACCGGGATGAGCTTGGCCAGTTCGTCAGCCTTTTTGACCGGCAGCCCAAACACCCGCGCAGCGTCTTTGATGGCGGCCTTGGCCGCCAGCGTACCAAACGTACCGATCTGGGCTACCATCTCGTCGCCGTAGCGCTGGCGCACATACTCAATCACCTCACCCCGGCGCACGTCGGAAAAATCGGTATCGATATCGGGCATGGAAACCCGAGCCGGGTTGAGGAAGCGTTCAAAAAGCAGGTTGTAGGCCAGGGGGTCAATGTTGGTAATGCGGGTGGCATAGGTGACCAGTGAGCCCGCCGCCGAGCCACGGCCCGGCCCCACCGAGATGCCGTTGTCCTTGGCCCAGTTGATGAAGTCGCCCACGATAAGCAGGTAACCCGGAAAACCCATGCGCTCTACCACGGTCAGCTCGTAGATGGCACGGGACAGAATGGCCCACCCGTCCCATTCGATGCCTTCCTTGAGTTCGGGCAGGTGGGCCCGGGTGGCCTCGAGGTCCTCGATGCGGGCCAGCTCCAGGGCCAGCATCTCCCCATCGCCATGCGGCACCGGTCGGCCTATCTTGCGCAAAAACTCCCGGTACAGCTCAGGGGTCACCCGTTCGGGGTAACGCTTGAGCAGCCCGTTAAATGTGAGCTCGCGGAAATAGGTCACCTCGGTACGGCCCTCGGGCAGAGGGTATTTGGGAATGCGGTACTGCACTTTTTTGGGCACCAGCTCCACATCGCACATCCGCCCGATGTTCACCGAGTTGTCGAAGAGTTCGTCCATGCGGCTGCCCCAGAGTTCTTTTTCGTCCTCGAAGGTCTGGCGCATCTCCTCGGGGCTCTTAACGTAAAACTCGTCGCAGGGGAACTTCCAGCGGTTTGGGTCGTCCCAGGTCGACTTCGACTGCACCGCGAGCAACACCGCGTGGGCCTCGGCGTCTTCTTTCTTAACATAGTGGCCGTCGTTGGTGGCTACCAGGCCCAGGCCGTACTTGTCGGCAAACTCCTTCAAAACTTTGTTCACCTTATGTTGTTCGGCCAGGCCGTGGTCTTGAATCTCGATAAAGTAGCGCTCCGGGCCGAAAATCGAGAGGTACTCCTGCAGGCGTTTTTCGGCATCCTCAAAGCGCTCTTGCAGGATGAACTGCGGAATCTCGGCCCCCAGGCAGCCCGAAAGCGCAATAATGCCAGCGTTGTGCTCGCGCAAGATCTCACGGTCGATACGGGGTTTGCTGTAGAAGCCCTCGAGGTAGGCCCGGCTGGCCAGGCGGGAGAGGTTCTGGTAGCCCTCCATATTCTGGGCCAGCAACGTGAGGTGAAAGTAGCCCCCGTCCAGCCCCTTGCCCTGCTTGCGGTCGAAGCGCGATTCCGCCGCCACATAGGCCTCGTAGCCGATAATCGGTTTGACCCCCATCTCGCTGGCGTATTTGTAAAACTGCACCGCCCCGAACATGTTGCCGTGGTCGGTCATGGCCAGCATGGGCTCTTGGGGCGAGACCTGCTTGACCCATTTCAGGAGGTCTTTGAGCCGGGCCGCCCCATCCAGCAGGCTGAACTGGGTGTGCTGGTGCAGGTGGGCAAATTTACAAGCCGGGCAGGTACTGGGGTTATGCCGGTTCTGTGGATTTAGGTCGGTGGCCATTACGCAGGTATCATAACGCAAATCGGGGGCGCGGGGGGGGCATGAACCCACAAAATCAAAGCCTGAGATGTCATGAAATTGGCTCGCCCCCGCACGTGGGTACAGGGTCCCGCGGCTGGGCCAGCTTGCCGACCCGGGTCAGCAAACTGACCAAATCTGGTATTTATGGTTAGAATCACCCTGTGCAAAGGGTTTTCATTGAAGAACTGGCAAAATACGACGGTCAAGAGGTCATCATCCGGGGGTGGCTCACCGGCCGCCGCTCCAAGGGCAAAATTCACTTTTTGCAACTGCGCGATGGCACGGGCTTCATGCAGGCCACCGCCTTCAAGGGTGAGCTGCCCGACGAACAGTTCGAGGAGGCCGACCACCTGCCCCAGGAGACAGCCCTGGAGGTGCAGGGGCTGGTGCGCGCCGACAGCCGGGCGCCAGGGGGCTATGAGCTTTCGCTGCGAGGGCTTAAGGTAATTGCCCGACCCAGCCGGGAGTACCCCATCACCCCCAAGGAACACGGGGTCGATTTTCTGATGGATCATCGCCACCTGTATCTGCGCCACCGCCGGGCCTGGGCGGTGCTGCGGGTACGCGATGAGCTCGAGCGCGCCATCCACGACTTCTTTCATGCTCGGGGCTTTGTCCGCATGGATGCCCCCATCCTGACCCCCAATGCAGTAGAGGGCACCACCGACCTGTTCGAGGTAGACCTGTTCGACGGCGAGAAGGCCTACCTCTCGCAGTCGGGCCAGCTTTATGCCGAGGCCGGGGCCCTGGCCTTTGGTAAGGTTTACACCTTTGGCCCCACCTTCCGGGCCGAGCGCAGCAAAACCCGGCGGCATCTGCTGGAGTTCTGGATGATTGAGCCGGAAGTGGCCTTTATGACCCACGAGGAGAACATGCAGCTTCAGGAAGATCTGGTGGTCTACCTGGTCGGGCGGGTGCTGGAAAACAAAAAGCTCGAGCTCGAGATGCTCGAGCGCGACACAACCGTGCTGGAGAGCACCGCGCAGGGCAAGTACCCCCGAATTACCTACACCCAGGCGGTAGAGATGGTCAACCAGCTTGCCCAGAGGCCCGAACTCGAGCTCACCCCCCTAAACTGGGGCGACGACTTTGGCGCCCCACATGAAGCCGCCCTCACCGCACAGTTTGACCGGCCCATTTTTGTGGAGAAATACCCGGCTGCCATCAAGGCCTTCTACATGCAGCCCGACCCCAGCGACCCACGCCTGGTACTCAACGCCGATATGCTGGCCCCCGAGGGGGTAGGCGAGATTATCGGGGGCTCGCAACGCATCCACGACCCCGAGCTGCTGCTGCAGAAGATTCGCGAGCATAACCTGCCCGAAGAAGTCTTCGACTGGTATATGGACCTGAGGCTATTCGGAACCGTGCCACACGCAGGGTTTGGCATCGGCCTCGAGCGCACCGTGCGCTGGATCTGCGGCATTGAGCACATCCGCGAGGCCATTCCATTTCCCCGCATGTACACCCGGATGCGACCCTAAAACAAACCTCACCCAAAGCATTCCGCTTTGGCCCAGGCTATCGCACCCTTCACAGGCCTGGCCTCCCATCCGGGAGGCCACTATGCTGTACCGAACACAGCAACCAAGTTAGGTAGAGAGTCAATGCTTATGAAGAGCACGCTATATCCTGATAAGAAGTGTCCTTGGGGGGCCTCCACTATAGGGCCGGAATCTGGCTCGAGCTGGTGTTGTTCGGGCGCTGGGCTCGCTTAAAAATGAGGGCCTCCCCCACCCGCCCCTCGAGCATGCCTACCGCTGGCGAGGCTGCAACCTGGGCACAGAAAGGCACATCGGCCTCGAGCCCCACCTGGCGCAAGGCCTGGGCAGCACCGGACAGGTGGAGGGGCTCGAGCGGATCGGGGTAGGCCCGGCGCGTGGTAAGGGCTGTAAGCGCCCCATCCTCGAGTTCATAAGAACCCATAATCTGCAAAAACTCAGCCAGCACACCTGCGGTATACACATCGTCCAGCCCAATCCGCCCTTCTTTGCCCGCACACAAAATGGCCACTTCCTCGGTAGCCAGCTGGTGCGCCAACCGGGCTGCAGCGTGGGCGTTATAGAGCGAGGCCAGCAGCACGTGTTTGGCGCTACGGGCGGCCAGGTGTGCGGTGCGGGTGCCGTTGGTAGTGCACATCACCACAATTTTTCCACCCACCGGCGCTTCCAGCGCATCCCGCGGCGAGTTGCCATAATCAAAACCTGCGGGTTTGAGCCCGCCTTCCTCACCGGCCAGTACCACATCGGTGTCGCGGAAGGCCCGGGCGCTTTCCAGATCGGAGGTGAGGTACAAAGCGCTGGCCCCCGCCTCCAAAAAGGCCGTCGCGGTAGTTGTGGCTCGAATCACATCTACTACCAGCACCACATCTGGGTAGCTCAGGTTGTCCTGTGGAACTAGATCAGCCCGTAAGCGCATATCTCTTGCCTCAAAAGAAGGTCTATCCCCTGGCATGATGCAGGGGAATCTCCCCCAAAAACCTCACCATGCCCAGCGTTCAAAAAGCTGTGGGGTAGCTGCTTTTTGCCGGCGTCGGTCGCCCAGGTAGCAAAAACCACCATCGCACCGGCGAGCTGGTTGGCAAAAAGGGGGGGCACAAGCTGAGACATAGATGAGGACGAAGGGAATCATAACGGATAAACCCACAACTGTGCAAAGAGACCTCCGAGGAAACCCCATCCCCACAGCGATAGATAACCTTGACCGCACCAACGAGCGGGTCGAAGCAGGGCCAGTATCTTTGCTGCAGCAGGCTGCCCGATGAGTGGCCATCCCGCCCGGGGCTGGCTTAGCGCAATCCGAACAAAACTTCTTCTAGCCCTGCTGGGTCGAGAATTTCCACATAGCCCGAGCCCACCTTCACCAGTTCTTCTTCCCGCAAAGCGTGCAGCACTCGAGTTACCGTCTCGCGGCTGGTCCCGGAGAGCTGGGCCAGTTCCTGGTGGGTCAGCTTCATCTTGAGCCCATCGCCATACCGTTGCTTGCGCAGCTTGGTCAAGGCATAGGCCACCCTGCCCCGGGCCTCCTCAAAGGAAAGCACCTCGAGCTCGAGGTCGGCCTCACGCAAGCGCCTTGCCAGGATGGTCGCCAGGTTGTGCAAGATTTCCGGCCATTTGCGCACCAGGCTCCAGTAGGCATCCTGGTATAAGACCAGGAGCACCGAGTCCAGGGTGGTTTCCGCCGAGGCACTGCGGGGCTGGTCATCCAGCAGACTCATCTCCCCAAACACCTCCCCAGGGCCCAGGTAAGCGAACATCCGCTCACGACCATCCAGGTAGGTTCGGAAGATACGAACCTGGCCGCTTTGCACAATATAGAGTGCAGCCCCCATATCTCCCGCCTCAAATATCAGTTTACCCGCCGGGTAGTTACGGGTAACAAAGGCCTCCCGGGCTACCTCGAGCGCCTGTGGAGGTACCCCTTGAAATAGGGGGGTTTTTGCCAGTACCTGTGTGTCAGCCAACATCAGGTACACTCTACAAGGGTGCGTAACGCTTTGCCAATAGCAGACAACACGCCGGTGCTGGAAGTCACCGACCTGAGCTTTTCCTACGACGAAGTCAGGTTATTCCAAAACCTCAGCTTCGCGCTGCATAAGGGCGAGGTTCGGGTAATTCTGGGCCCTTCGGGCAGTGGCAAAACCACCCTTTTACACCTGCTGGCTGGCTTGTTGAACCTCCAGCAAGGTGAGATCAGGTGGAACGGGCAGAGCATTCGTGTACAAAATGAAGAGGAGCTGGCCCAGCGCAGGCTGCGCTTCACCGGCCTGGTTTTTCAGCATCACTACCTGCAGGCCGAACTCACGGCGCTGGAGAACATCCTGGTTCCCGGATATCTGGCAGGCGAGGTAGATACGGCCTGGGGTCAGGAGTTGCTGCAACGAATTGGGTTGCAAAACCGGGCCAAGCTGCACCCCAAAGCCCTCTCTGGCGGCGAACGGCAGCGAATCGCGGTGGCCCGGGCCCTCTACAACCGGCCCAGGCTGCTCCTGGCCGACGAGCCCACCGGCAGCCTGGATCGGCGCAATGCCGAGAAGGTTTGGGAACTCATGCTCAACTTAGCCAAAGACCTGGGCACCGCCGTTATCATTGCCACCCACGACGAACACCTGGTACGGGGTCTTCCGGAAATACGGCTGGGCTGAACCCACAAGGCAATTTGCTACACCCTGCCCCTTGAGCACAGATTACCGCTACAGATGTTCATCCATGCGTTAGGGAAAGCTTTCCCATCACCGAACCACCTGCTTCGAGAGTTGCCATAGCGCGCTCTTCACAATTATTGAGCCGCTCAAAAACTTATGCGCCGTCCTGCACAGCACAGTTGTCTCCCGGATGGGATGCAACGCCTGCGAAGAGTGCGATAGGCATTCGGCGGTGGGCTGGTGGAGCGGGTTATCTACCAGCCCCTACGGCTTTTTACTCCTGGGGGGCCGAGAGGGCCAGGAAGTTGAGCATGTGCTGGACGGTCTTGTGGCTGTGTTGAATCTGGTGGGCCAGACCAGGGCCAGCCAGATAGCCCCCGGTAAGGAAGAGGCCGGGCGCATGCACCAGGGCCTGCTCGAGGGCCTCGACCCGGCGGGTATGGCCCTGGGTAAATTGGGGCCTCGAGCGCGGCTGGCGGAAAACCCAGGCGGCCAGGGGGCGTATTGGGGTTTGCAGGTGTCGGCTGGTGTCGAGCTGGGCCAGGCGAGAAAGCTCGGCATCGGTAGAGCGGGCCACATCTCCAACGAACTGCACGCGGGCCAGGCTCAGCTCAGGGTTGAGCTGGGTTAGCCGCAGGGCCCAGCCCGCATAACCCTCCGCCTGGGCCCAGTAGTATTCGGCTGGCTCTATGCCCGGTTGGGGGTGTCGGTAGAGCAAATACGCCCTGGCGCTGTGTTGGTAGGGGAACTGGTTGAGCAGGGTGGTCATTTGCGGGGCTGTTGGACGGAAAACCTGAGCTGCTCGAGGGGCCGGGAGCGCGACCACAACTGCATCCGCCTCGAGGCTGCCTCCCCGCACATGCACCTGCCAGCGGCCTACATCGCGGGAAATGGCCAGGGCTTCCTGGCCGGTAAGAATCCGGGCTTTTTGCAGGTGGTTGGCCAGGGCCTGAACCAGACTGCCCATTCCAGCAGCCAGGTGCCAGCGGCCCTCCGACCTGAGTTGGCGGCCACCCACCATCAGACCCCCCTGGCGCTCGAGCCGGAGCAGGGCAGCAAAAGCTGCGGGAGTCGAAGCCTCCTCCGCCGGGCCGCCCAGCAGCACACCCAGGTATGGCTCCAGCACCTCCCAGACTTCCGGGCCCAGCCTCCGGCGAAAAAAAGCACCCAGTGGCTCATCTTTAACCAATGCGGGGGGCACCAGGCGTTCAGTGCCAAGCCGCCATTTGACCCTGCGGCCAAAGGGCAACTCCACCAGCCGATGCAGGCCATAGCCGGTAGCGGGGTTCAGACCGGGGGGCAGAACCCAGTCCTGTCCCCTGGAGCGAACCACCCGTTTAAGGCTGGGAAGGGGCTGTGGCTCGAGGCCCAGCTCGGCGCAAAGCGTGAACAAGGTGCTGGGCTGCTCGTCGAAGTACCCGTCGCCCAGCTCAAGCGCCCAGCCCTCCAGCTTCACCGTCTGGTTATGGCCGCCCAGGTTATGGGTGGCCTCGAGCAGGCTGACCTCGAGCCCGGCTTGGCTGGCCCAGTAGGCCACGGTTAATCCCGAAAGCCCCCCACCGATGATGACTGCTTTACTCATGCGCCGGCCCCGCACCCCAGACCGTAGGGTCTGAAACCCAGCCAAGCACCCAGACTGCTCGAAACATCAAAACTCTTGCACACCTGCCGATTCTATCCTGTAAAACCCGCTTCTGGGCAGGGCGGTTTTTCTCGCTGCAATCACAGTGTGGCCCAGAACGTGTTAGCATAACCCCACAAGCAGTTCTGCAACCATCGCAAGCTGTTGGCGGGTTGGGAATATGCTGCCCCAGGGGTGTGTAGATGAAGATAAAACACGTGCTGTTGCTATTTTTGACACTAGGCTCGCTGGCTATGGCCCAGCCCAACCCCGTCGTAGCCACTGTGGCCAGCTCTTCCATTACCAAAAGCCAGTTTGACCTGCAGTTCCGTTTGTTTGTGCGCGATTTTTTGCGGCAGCGCGGCCAGGCCTACAGCCCGGAAGCGGAAGCAGCGCTGGCCGAGTTTAAGCCCCGGTTCCTGGACCGGATGGCCCGTGACCGGGCCATCGTTCTTGCCGCTGAAACAGCGGGCTTTGCCGCCAAAAAAACGGATATAGATGCGGCCATCGAGGAGGTAAAAGCCGACTTCGAGAGCGAGGAAGAGTTTATCCAGGCCCTGAAGGAGGCCGGTATTCCTGGTATCGAGGCCTACTACGAGCTGGTCTACGAAGCTCTGACTTATAACGCCTACCTCGAGCACCTGCTCCAGCGGTTGCAGGTCAGTGAGCCTGCGCTGCGGATGCTCTACCTGGTCTCCAAACAGCAGTTTGTTGTGCCAGCGCGGTACTGCTCCTCGCACATTCTGGTTGGCACGGCCCAAGAAGCCAACCAGGTAATTGCCCGGCTGGGCAAGGGTGAAAAGTTTACCGACCTGGCCAAAGAGCTTTCACAGGACCCCGGCAGCAAAGACGAAGGCGGCAACCTCGGCTGCGAACCCAGAGGCACCTATATAGCCCCCTTCGAGCTAGCCCTGACCGCGCTAAAACCCGGAGAAAGCTCCAAGACCCCAGTCAAAACTGAGTTTGGTTATCACATCATCTTGCTCAACCGCATCGAGGCTGCCAGTTTCCAGTCTTTCGAACAGGTCAGAGGGGGGCTGGAGCAAGCCATCCGGGATACCGCCTTGCAGAAGGTGCTGGACAACATCGTAAACCGCACCCCCATCAGGCTGTTCCCCGAGAACCTGTAGCACAAATGCTCAACTGCTGTACTGGGTATTGGTAGGCGATGCCCTGGCTACGACCAGTCTTGCGGAGAAGCAATGTCCTGGATTCGTTCTTTTGCTGGGGCTCCCACCATAAAGCAGCGGGGAGATCCAGTCGGAGTTTGAGCTGCACGTTTGGGTTCGTATGCGCTAAAGATCTGCGGGCTCGATTTGCCTCCACCCGCAGCATCGTTGTTTGGCCGATGTTTATGGGGCAGTGCCAGGCTTTATTCACCTCTACCCCTGCTACCCACCGATTGAGGCCCGAGCTTTTCCCTTAAAACCAGGCGCACGAAATGCAGCAGCCGGGGAAACCGGCCCCAGCGTCGCCGGTCTAGTGCTATGCGCACCAGCCATTCAATCTTGAGCCGTTGTGCCCAGGCAGGAGCCCGTTTAACCTCTCCGGCCAGTACGTCGATCATGCCACCCACGCCAATGGCAACCCTGGCCCCCAGCCGGGCCTTGTGACGATGAATAAAGGTGTCCTGTCGTTCGCCCATTCCCACCACCAGCAAGTCGGGCTGGGCCTGCCGGATGGCCTCCACCACAGCCTCTTCATCGGTGAAAAAGCCATCCTGAACCCCACAAACCTGGATTCCCCAGCGGGCTTTAGCGTGCTGCGCTGCGCGCAAGGCTACTCCAGGGGCAGCTCCTAAAAAATAGACGCGCAAGCGAGGCCCAAAACGCGCAAAGGCCGCGGGCAGGATCTCCGAACCCGGCACCCGGTCGGTGAGGCGGTGTCCTGTAAGCAGCCTCACCGCCCAGACAATCCCGACCCCATCGGCCGTAACCAGCTCGCACTCCTGAAGGGCTTGCTTGAGGGCAGGCTCGGTTTGAGCGCGCACCACGGCCTCGGGGTTGGTGGTGATGATCTGGGCGCAGTAGCGCTCAGGATGAGACATTTTGCTTTCGATCCAGTTTAGGGTTTGCTCGAGGTCTACCAGATCGACTGGGGTACCCAGAACTTCTACGCGGTGCACGCCCTACCTCGCTTGAAAACAAAAACCAAAGCGGTCTTTGGTCAGGCCGTACTGCTTTGCCTCCAGCAGCCGTACTTGCCTTAGCCTTGGGACTACCTCTTCTACGCTAACCAAACTTGCCAGGGCCAGTTCTTCGCTACGGCCTGCACGGTAAAGTTGTTTACCCAGATCGGACTGCACCAGCGCCTCTTGCGGGTCTGGGAAGGATTTGAGCAGGGCAGTAGCCAGCCGTGCGCCTTCCTGTAGCGCACCTTCCTTACCCAGGGATTGGTACAGGCGCTTGGCTATAAAACCTGCCACAACGGTACTGGCCAGGCTGGGCTCGAGCCGGGCCTGGGTTGCGGCAACCACGGTGTCTATGTGCTGCTCAACGGCGTAAGCCACCGCCGCTCTGGCGTTGCGAAAATAAGCCAGGGCAGTCTGTAACGGCATCTGCTCCAACGACTCGGCCAGTGGCGGAGCCAGCAGAACACAGGTTTTTCCCTCGGCCCGAAGCCCCGGCAAAGTCTGCAACGAGATTCCGCCATGAAACCCTTCCAGCGGAAGACCCTCCTGTTCGCCCAGGAGCAGCGCGCCCCCCTCAGCCAGTGCTAAAGCAGCCCGCACGCTCCTGGCAACCCAGACCTCCTGGGCTCCGGCAGCCAGTAAAACACCTACCGCACTGCCATAAAACACGTCCACTACCAGTACCGGCTGGGGATATGGAGGTTTGGGAACCAAATCTACCCGTAGCGTCACAGCGTAATAGCCTCCCTTAAGTGCATCGCGCACCCTTCCTGCGGCATTATATAGAAGGGCCGACGTCACACTGGCCCGTCGCATTATGGCACAGCCCAGGGCGGGTGCTGGGGGCTGGTGGCAAAAATAAGCTCACTACGCGGTCTAAAGGGGATTGCTGTTTTCTTTAAGCCACTTTAGCTGCGTAATAGCAGCACCGGGCCCTCCCCCAGCGGGGGCAGGTCGGCCAGGCTTTCCAGCCCAAACATTTCTAAAAACCGGTCGGTGGTGCCGTACAGCTTAGGCCGCCCCACGGCGTCCTTCTCACCCACAATCTGAACCAGCTGGCGCTCTACCAGCCCCTCGAGCACCCCCTCCACGCTCTTGCCGCGCAAAGCTTCCAGTTCGGCTCGAGTAAGCGGCTGCTGATAAGCGATCAGTGCAAGCACCTCCAGGGCTGCTTTGGAAATGCGCGGCGGGGTAGGGCGCAATACCTGCTCGACCGCCGACAGGTGCACGGCATGTACCACCAGCCGCCACCCCCCCGCCACCCGCTCGAGCTGTACCCCCAGACGACCATCGGCCAGGTCGCGCTCGAGGGCCACCACCGCCCGGGTGAGCGCCTCTTCGCTACCCAGCGGGCTCAGCTCTTTCAGGGAAAGTGGCCTCCCTGCCGCAAACAATACTGCCAGAACCTGGGCTTTAAGATTCTGTATATCCATACCTGACATCTCTGCCTCTGGGTGGCACTAAGCACCCCCCTCCCCTTCTCCTCCAGGTCAAATTGGCTCAATGTGGTTATTTCACCTACCCCTGGCCCTGCAAAGGCTATACTAGGGTGAGTATGCCAACCTATCAATACAAGGCCAGGGACCGCCAGGGGCGCTTGATCAATGCTGTCATCGAAGCAGATGACATGCGCACAGCTGCCCGCATCCTGCGAGAAAAGGGCCTGTTCATCGCCGAAATCAAGGAGCCCGGCAGGGGCCTGCAGGCCGAGATTAAGCTGCCAGGGCTGGATCCCCAGCCCGGCCTCAAAGACCTGGCCATCTTCAGCCGCCAGCTAGCCACCATGCTCAACGCCGGTTTGCCGATTGTGCAGGCCCTAGCGATTTTGGAGAAGCAGACCGAGAAAAAGAAGTTCCAGGCCATTCTCAAGGAAATTCGCACCGAGGTCGAGGGGGGGGGCAACTTCAGCGAAGCCCTTAGCAAACATAAGCTTTTTAGCCGCCTCTACATCAACCTGGTGCGGGCAGGCGAGACCTCGGGTACGCTGGATGCCATTCTGGATCGTCTGGCCACCTTCCTGGAAAACGAGCTGGCCCTGATCGGCAAAATTCGTTCGGCCATGACTTATCCGGCCATCGTATTTGTGTTTGCAATTGGGGTGACCTACTTCCTCCTCACCGGCATCGTGCCGCAGTTTGCCCAGATCCTGACTGGGCTGGGCTCGGAGCTGCCGCCGCTGACCCGGGCCCTGATGGGCATCTCCGACTTTTTGCGCCAGGGCACCATTTTTATCGTGTTGATTGCGGTGGCCCTGTTTTTTGCCTACCGGGCCTACTATCGAACCGATAAAGGTCGGCATCAGATTGACCAGATAAAGCTAAAGCTCCCCGTGTTCGGCAACCTGATGAAGAAAAGCGCGCTGGCTCGCTTTTCACGCACCTTTGGCTTGCTGATCTCGAGCGGGGTAAACATCGTAGAAGCCCTGGACATCACCAAAGGCACCGCCGGCAACGCCATTGTGGAAGACATCCTCGAGCAGACCAAGATCGCCATCCAGTCGGGCGAGCCCGTCTACACCACCATCCAGGCCCACCCGCAGGTCTTCCCCCCCATGGTGAGTTCGATGATTGCCATCGGTGAAGAGACGGGCGCCCTCGATACCATGCTGCAAAAGATTGCCGACTTCTACGAGCGCGAGGTAGACGAAGCGGTCAGCGCCCTGACTGCCGCCATCGAGCCGCTGATGATCATCTTCCTGGGCTTTGTGGTGGGGGTGATTGTGGCCGGGATGTTCCTGCCGCTGTTCAAGATTATCGGGACGCTTTCAACGCAATAATCCGCTCGGCCACGTCCAAATCGACGGGCATCACCGACAACCGATTGCCCCGGCGAAGCAAAATAAGCTCGTCGGGGCTGAAGTTTTGCCGCAAGAGCCCCAGGGTAAGCATCGGCTCGAACTTCTCCACAAAGCCCACCCGCACCGTCCACCAGCGCGGATTGTCAACCGTGCTGCTGGGGTCGAAATAGGGCGACTTTGGGTCAAACTGGCTGGGGTCGGCAAGGTGGGTCTCGATTATCTTGCACAGCCCCACAATGCCGGGGGGCTCGGTGCTGGAGTGGTAGAAAAAAGCCAGGTCGCCCACCTGCATGGCCTTTAGAAAATTGCGCGCCTGGTAGTTGCGAACCCCGTCCCAGAGGGTGGTTTTCTGCTTTTTCAGGTCGTCTATGCCAAACACCTCGGGTTCCGACTTAAGCAGCCAGTAGTTCATACCTGGACAGTCTATCTTTAGCCGAGTTTGAGATTTTGCAGTCTAAAACACCCACGTGACGACTCCCCGCTCTTCAGAGCGGGGCTTCTCGGTTCTCACGGGACGGCCCACGCCGTACCCATCCCCGAAGGCTCCGTCCGAGCCTTTGCCAGA